>NZ_MKRN01000154.1:0-48798 GCF_001896955.1 Nitrobacter sp. 62-13
TCCTTGTCGAGAAAAAGCCGATACAGTTTATTGGAGAGATCATAGTGGTGCGCCACATTTCGTCGGGCAAGTCGGCGGGAATTGTGCTGAGTCAGGCTGCTAATAATTGGACGCGCGAGCCGAACCAGCCAACCATCGTGCTGCCCCGCATAATTCCTGCAGAGGAGGTCCATGAGATCCCGCAACGTGCCGCGCTCAAGACACAGCGAGCCGTCCATGTAGGACTCGCCAAGATAAAGGTAAGGATGAAGAGCAAGCTTCAGTGGTGTAAAGAGGCCATTCAGCCGTACCACCACCTGTGGGCGGTGCCCTTCACCATAGCGAGCCTGGCGGCCGTCTGGCCAAATAATACCGAGTGATCCGTTTTGAACTAACCGCCGAAGATATGCATCCAGCACGCGCCGCGCCTCCCCGAACTGCGGTCGCAGGCGTCATGCGTACAGGCAGACACGCCCCACCGCAAAATACTGCGGTAGGAGTCATCAGCACCGAGGCAGTTTGATTAAAGGGAGACTCCATTCCCCATCTCATGCTCGTCTGCCGACGACGCGACGTCAAGAGGTTTTAAGGAGCGACCGGCATTGGAATCTGTTCAGCGAAGCAGGGACGTAACCATCTCAATCGGAGGCCAGTGTTTCGAAAGAAGTAATCGACAGACTTGGTGGGTTAACATCCGTCTCGCGCGCGGCTTTCGCCGGTCGATCAGTGCATCATGAAAACCGGCAAGCGGGTGTTCCTGAGAACTTCATGCGTCACCCCGCCGAATACGCACTCGAAAATCTGGCCGAAACGAAACGCGCCCATAACGATGGCATCAGCCGCGAGCGCTTCGGCTTCCGACAATAAACGCGCACCGATATGTTGGCCCGGCTGGGTATGCACATGCCGGACCTCGGCCGAAATGCCTTGGTCCTTCAGAAATCCCAGCGCTTCCGCGCAGCCCTGGCCGGCTCCGGTTTCGTCGACAGCGACGATCGTGAGTTGCCTGGCCGCTCGGAGCCAGGGTATCGTACGCGCGATCGCCTTGCGCGCTTGCGTCCGCGGTTTCCACGCAATCACGATGTGCTCGCCCAATGTCGGGGGGAGGTCGCCTTCGGTTGGCACAAACAGAACCGGACGACCGGTATTAAAGATCGCGGCGTGCAGCGCGTCGGCGGCATCGAGATTATGCGGCTGTGCTACAGCAATGAGCCCGGCGCCCTTTACCTCGGCGACCAGGGAAGATGTGATATCGCCGACATGTTCGAGCCATTTGACGCGAGCACCGGAAAACGCCAGCCAGCCTTCAAATATATATCGAGCCTGATGTAATCGCTCTTGGGCGGTACCTTCGCGCAGCTCACGCATCGTTTGAAGGTCGATTTCCTCGGCGGCTGCGATGAGCTTGTCGGGATCAACACAGATGTGAAGCGCTGTTAACGGAATATTCCCCGCGAGTTGCGCCGCCCGTTGAGCGACGGTCAGACACCGGCGGGCTGAAGAGGCCTCCTCGATCACAGCCACGACGTCCTGTCCCGAGGACACGGAAACCTCGGCGGTGCGGAGGTTATCCTTAGAGCGAGCGTGATCTGCGGCGAAGGGAGACAGGTAGAAGCTTTGGCCGGCAACCTCACGCTCAATTTCGAGCAGGCGATTGTATTTCGCCAGACGCTCGCCGCGGCAGGGAGCGCCAGCCTTGATCTGACCGCCGTTCATCGCGACAGCAAAATCCGCGATGAACGGATCGTCGGTTTCGCCGGAACGGTGGGAGACGATGTAATTCCATCCCGCTGCGCGGCAAGCTGAGATGGCTGCGACCGTTTCGGAAACGGTGCCAATCTGATTAAGCTTGATCAAAGCGGCGTTGGTTGTTGTCTCGGCGACGCCGCGCTCGATCAGCTTGGGGTTCGTCACATACAGATCGTCACCGACGATCTGGACCGATTGTCCGAGTTCAGCGATCTGAGCCTGGAAGGCCGGCCAATCGTGCTCGCCGAACCCGTCCTCGATCGAGACAATAGGAAAGCGCTTGATCCAGTTCCTATAAAGCGCTTCGAGAGCGACGCTATCCATTGTTCCGGCGCCGGACTTTTTCAGATCGTACGAGCCATCGCGGCAGAACGACGAAGCAGCCGGATCGATTGCAAGGGCGATCTGCTCGCCTGGAATGAACCCGGCACGCTGGATGGCTTCAACGATCAGCGAACAGGCTGCGTCGTTGCTGTCCAGGTTCGGTGAAAAGCCACCTTCGTCGCCGACGCCGATGGTGAGACCTTTCTCGATGAGAAGGTTGCGAAGCGCGTAATAGGTTTCGGAACTCCACCGCATAGCCTCGCGGAACGATGGTGCGCCGTGCGGCACGATCATGAATTCCTGGAAGTCGAGAGAGTTCGCGGCGTGAACTCCTCCATTGATGACGTTCATCATTGGAACGGGAATGCGGTAGCCCGCTGCATTTGCGAGATAAGCGTATAGTGGCTTCTGGGAGACCTGCGCACCGGCGCGGGCAATCGCCATCGACGTACCAACAATCGCATTGGCGCCAAGACGCGATTTCGTCTCGGTCCCATCTGTTTCAATGAGAAGGTGATCAAGATCGGCCTGTTTAGTCGGATCACGGCCACGGATCACACGGCCGATTTCCTCCAGATTGGCGATCGCCTTGAGGACTCCGCGGCCGCCATAGCGCTTGGGATCTCCATCCCGCAGCTCATGCGCTTCGCTCTCACCGGTGGACGCTCCCGATGGTACTGATGCAAATGCGCGGATGCCACTTTGCAAGCGGACTTCGACGCGCAGTGTCGGACAGCCACGCGAATCGAGGATTTCGTCTCCGAGCACCGCAATAATTCTATCCATGACGTCCTCCGTCCCCTTTGTGCGACATCAAGGGCGCCAAATGAGGAATCCTCACGCAGGGGTCGCTGCGGGATAAATCCTGTCGCGGAGAACGAGGGACTATGGAGTCACAACTTTCCTACCACGATCATTCGCGCGGTAGGAGTCATCAGCCTTTCGGCGGTTTCGGGGGACTCCATCCCCATCTTGTTCATGATACCTGCGCGAGCCTAACGGGGCAAGCAAGCCACAGCAGCGGACGGAATCTTTCCGCTACCATTGCTATCCTGTGTGGGCGCGCGGCGCGCCGCGACCACGGCGGATTGACGGCGCCACACAGGAGCGTCCTACGATCAGTTCGGCGACGGCGGTGACGTTTAGAGGCAGATAAGACCGGCCAGGCACTTCGGCGTGGGTGAAAGTCTCTATCGCTTCGAACGGCGACATGGCCTTCGGTGGACCGCATTCAACCATTTGTCCTGCTACATATCGAATGTTCAAGTCCAGGAAGAGTCCCTCGACTGTTAAATGGCGTCCGGCGCGCTCAACAACTCGCGCCGCAGGAAACGTTCTGGTGATGGAATCATGGAACGCCTGACGATAAATCGGCCGAAGATCATTGCGGAAATTGCGAAGACCAACCAACACGGCGTCAGGTACTGTTCCATACACCCGCAACAGCAATGCAACCGTCAGCTCCATCAACTCCTCGAAATCGTAGGTGACATGCCGATGTCCCTTGGACTGCGCCTTGCCTGTTTCGAAAGGGATTCCGAGCCTGCGCAGGGATTTGATGTAGGAGTTGAAAGTCGATCCACTCACCCCACCGCGGAGGCCAAGCTCAGTCATTAGCCACATGGCTTGGCCATGTGTCAAAGCGAGTGCTGGCGCAGCGTTCGCTTCTGACTTCGCCGGAAGTCTGGAATTGCGCTTGCGCATCTCTGTCGGCGGCGATTGCATGCGATTAGCTTTTGTTCGATAGCGATGTGGCGGCGCCGTAACGTTTCGCCGGCCAGGAGACGATATGCCTGCCCGGAACCAGATCGCCAAGAATTCCAATTGCAGCTTCAGCGACCTTCGGCACGTCGAAAAACTGTATCATGAGGGGCAAGTCGACATTGAGACGGAGAATGTCGTCGGCGCGGACTTCTCCGCTTGCACCAAATCCGGCGATGCCGCGGAATACGGTGACGCCCTCAACGCCGTGCTGATCCTGAAGCAGCGTCAGGATCTCCTGCATCAAGGTTTTTCGACGCCCGTGATCGGCCTCGTGCAAATAAACACGGACCATCAGGATTTCTTCCGTCATGATTCTCTCCTCACAGGTTGCGCGCGACGTAGGCCCCTCCGAATGCAGCCAGAAAGCCGAGACCGACCGAGAGCAGGAGATACAGGCCGGCCTTCAGCGCCTCGCCGCCTTCGGCGAGCAGAAGCGTCTCCATTTCGAAGGTCGAAAACGTCGTATAGCCGCCGAGGAATCCGGTCAGGATTCCCGTACGGAGCGCTGGCCCAAGCGTGAGGCGCTCCAGGGTTTCCACGAACAGAAATCCCATAAAGAAGCTTCCCATGATGTTGATGCTCATGGTGGCATAGGGGAAATCGCGGCCATAAACAGCCTGCACGAGGTTGGTCTGTGCAAATCGCGCCCAGCAGCCAAGCACCCCAAAGATCGCGATTGCTCCGTACGTCCACATCGTATCGTTAGCCTCTGCAAGACCAGAGCGTTTTCCAGCGAAGTGGATACCGGTTCGCGTGAAGAAAACGCGTCAAAACAAGAATCAGACCAGCGTCAGCCCGAGGATCAGCACGAGGAGAATTCCGATCAGGCCAAGGTAAAAATTGAGATGTCCGGATTGCAACAGCCGCAGCGTGCGCGCCATGGCCTGGACGACCCGCACCGCGGGCTGAAACAGCAACGGTCCGAAGACCGGTGCGACGTCGTGCTCGAATACGAGCTTCTTGACAAAATATCCCTGGGCGTCCCCGTCCTGCGCGGTATCAGCCGTCGGTCGATAGACGAAGCTATAGAAGGTGCGCATCGCGTTGGAAAACGTCAGGGCGGTGGTGGAGGCGCGGACAGGATCGGGCGCAAGGCCGCCGTACCAAACCGGTACCCGGCGGATCGGCCGGCGCCGACTCAGGACAACGAAGGCGATCGGAATCAGCGCCAGCAACGGCATGACGACCATCAAGAGACTGGGCGAGATGAACGCGAACTTCGCTGTCAAGGGGACCAGTATTGGTCCGTCATGCATGAGGTTTGTGACGACGCTGCCGAACAGCCGCGATGTCGCGCCGTCCAATGCCGAAAGCCAGAGCGGCATGCCGACTCCAAGAGCGAGGACGGCCAGGCCAATAAGACCAACCGAGATTGAGTAGGCTCTCCGAATAGGGGCAGGTCGCTTTGCATTGCGCCCCAGCACGCCAAGGCCGATGACCTTGACGAAGGTCGCAAACGCGATCGCGGCGGTGAGGGCCAACCCCGCGCCGGTCAACGCTAGCGTCAGACGACCGCCGAGATAGGGAAGATTGAACCCCTGAAAGACGGTCTGGAAGACGTACCACTCGCTGACAAATCCGGCGACCGGCGGCATTGCCGCAAGACTCATTGCGGCCAGGACAGCGCCGATACCGAACAGCCAATGACTTCCGGCGCCGCTATAGGCGATTGCGTAATTGCCGTTGGCTCGACGCAGGCCATCGGCGGCGATAAACAGCGTGCCCTTGGCCAGCGCGTGCCCGGCGAGATGCAGCAACGCAACCGTCCAGGCGAGCCCGGCCAGATCCAGAAGCTGATAGCTGCGAAAGAGCATCGATGCGCCGAGCGCAACGACTGCGATCGAGGCATTCTCAGCCGAGGAAAAACTCAGGAGACAACGCCAGTCATCCTGTTGGAAAGCATAGAGGATGGTCAGGACTGCGCTGACGGTCGCCACGACGATCACGATCACGGCGAGCGTCGGAAACGCGCCATCGGGTGCGACCGGCAGCCATTCCATCAACGATCGCGACAAAGCAAAAAATGCAGCGTTCAACACGACGCCGGAGAGAATTGCTGCCGATGCACCGCTGCCGGATCCGTAAGCACCGGGAAACCACTCATAGAACGGTAACAGGCCGAGCTTGGCGCCGAACCCGATCAGGAAGAGAAGGCCAATGCCAATCACCATTCCATAGGAAAGCGCGTTTGCCTCATGGATGAATTGCGTGAAACCGAGTGAGGCGGCGTGCAGTCCCAAAACCGCAACAGCGAGGATCAATGCGACGGCTCCGACTTCGAGCAGCGCCAACATGAACAGAACGGTTCGTCCTCGCGACGGGTCGACGTTATCCGACAGGATCATCACGGCGCCGCCGAGACTCATCAGTTCCCACGCGACGATCAGTGCTGCTCCATTTTGGAGACCGAATACACCGAGCGCGCCAAGAAGGCTGATGGCGGCTCCGAGAATCCAGCCTTGAGAACCGCTTTGGGATGGCGACATCAACGCACAGGCAAAGCCGGCCGGAACAAGACCGAAGCCCATGAGCCAGAGCGCTTCCGGATCGAGACGAAACGCGACCGCTTCTCCCATGATCTGACCGGGCAGCACGAACGCGGACGTCGCCGCCGGCAAGCCGATGATCGTTGCCAGGACGCCGGTCGCGGCGCCAACGGCCAATAAGACGCGGCCAATAGCGATGAAACTGCTCAAACCGGCGACCGCTGCGGCGAGCCAGAGGATCACGCAAAGCAGCAAAGGTTGATTAGCCACTGATTTGTCCCCCTCGCACGCGTTGGGGGGCGCGATCAAGGAACATCAACAGGGCCTGCAGGATCGCGGACGGATTTGGCGGGCAACCGGGAAGATAGAGATCAACGGGAAGGACACCCTCGAGTCCGGTGCCGCACGCGTAATTGCCTCCGGGAATTCCTCCCGACACCGCGCAGGTTCCGACCGCCATGACCCAACGAGGCTCCGGCATCGCCTCGTATGCAGCCTTGAGGGGCTCGAACATCGCGCGGGTGACCGGCCCGGTCACCAACAAGAGGTCGGCGAAGCGAGGAGATGGCGTGAAAAAGATCCCCAGTCGATGCAGGTTGTAAAACGGATTATTGAGCGCCTGAAGTTCCGACTCGCAGCCGTTGCATGATCCTGCATCGACATGCCGGATGTGCAGGCTTCGACGAAATGCTCTCCGCTCGGTTCGGTCCGCGGCTGGATGGCTCGTGCGATCATTCGACCAAACAAGGTCGGTTCGGTCACGAACACCGAACGCCCAATCGTGGGACGGCTCCATCGCGCCACCGGGGCATGCCTCGGTGCAAAGCTGGCAGACAACGCAGCGTCCATAGTCAACGGAAAGACCGCCGTCTTTTGCTTGAATGGCGTGCGTCGGACACGCGGCCGCGCATTCCGCGCAACCCTCCTCACACAAAGCTGGATTGTAGCGCGGCATGCCCAAAACGCCGTCCTGCCCGTCGCTTGCTCCATCTTTCGGCCACGGCGTTGTTGCTTTTCCGCTCGCTAGTCCGAACAAGGTCCACAGCGCCATGGGATGCCTCCTATCGGTCGCAACCGGCAATGGTCAGGCCGAAGCTTGCCTCGTTGATCGCGTAGTCCATCATGTTCGTGTCGTGCACCGTGAAGGGGAACGCTCGCCAGTTCGAGAACGACGGCGACTTGATCTTCACGCGAGCGAGACGTCCGTCTCGGCCGATATGGACAGCATAGAACAGGGAGCCGCGCGGATCCTCGGCCCAGCCCAGTCCGTGCGACAGCGGGGGCGGAACGCATTCGGATCGAATAGGTCCGGATTCCAAAAGAAGCAGGACGCGCTGGCAGAGAATGAAGGAGGCTTCGACCTCCGCGATGCGGACGCGCTCACGCGCGTAAGCATCGCCTTCTTTCAATGAGCTGACGGTGAGCGGCAACTCTGCATATTGTGCATAAGGATGGTCGCGTCGAAGATCGCGATCGAGACCGGAGGCCCGTTCGATCGGTCCCGTTGCGCCCTGGTCGAAGGCAATCCGCTCCGGCAACGGTCCGGTCGTGATCAGCCGGTCAAGATGGCTCTCTGATGATTCCAGGCGTTCGACGTAGGCGACGAACTCCTGGCGCAGAGTCTCCAGCGATGCACCGAGCCACCTATCAGGCGTCAGATCCCGTCGGAGTCCGCCCGGTGTCAACAGGCTTCGCAAAAAGCGACTGCCGGTCAAACGGGCGATTATTTGCTTGGCCTTTTCCTCCAGCAGCTTGCCTTGCGCTTCGCCGACCTTCAGGGATGTGGTGTGGCAGAGATGACCGAGATAGTGGAGATGGTTGTAGATCCGTTCCAGTTCCGCAAGCAGAACGCGCAACGCCCGCGCGCGGACAGGAACCGTGCATCCGGCGGCGCGTTCGATCGCCTCGCAATAGGCCAGCGCATGCGCGAGGCTGCCGACACCGGAGATCCGTTCGGCTATGACGACAGCGTGATCCGGTCGTTGCCCCTCGAAACAGGATTCCATCCCGCGATGCTTGAAGAAGAGTCGCGGCTGATAGTAGATGATGCGTTCGCCGATATAGAAGAACGTGAACTCGGCGGACTCCACGACGTCGGCGCGGATGGGCCCGAACGGAAGCTGCTGAACCTCGCCGGTTTCGATCGCAGGCAGATGCGCATGGCCGTTCGTCGGCGGATACGAATTGAGGCCTCCACCATTGATCTGGGTCGAGTCGCTATCGCGAAGGATCAGCGGGTAGGGCTCGGGATGTCCGCTGAACCCCACTTTTTGCAGGTCCATCATTTCACGCTCGTACCACCCGAGAAGCGGAACGATGGGCGCAAGGCTCGGAAGCTTGCGTCCGGCGACCGTCCAGACGTCGAAATCTTGCTGATCCGGAACCGCGCAGATATAGCGAACTTCAGTTTTCGAGCCTTCAGGCGACCACGCATAAGCGAACTGGACCCGGCCGCCGGATTCATGTAACGCCTGTGCGGCTGCGCGGAGTCCCTCCGCTGTCAACGGTTTGATTCTCATCCCGTTCATCGCGCGACCTCCGCCGGCGACATCACGGTCAGCGCGTGCGCGATCGTTTGAAAATGATCCCATAGTGCTTGCGGCCACCATAATCCCATGACGAGCAGAGGGACGAGCGCGAGCCACACCGGCGCCAGACACCAGGTGCTGACGGGAGCCACCTTCCTTTCGGGCACTGTGCCGTTATCGAAGTACATTGCCTTGAAGTGATTGAGAAAGCCGACGAAGATGACGATGAGCAGCCCGGCCATGAGCACGACGAGGACATAGTTCGCCTTCGCAAGGCCAGCCCGAATGATGGACAATTCGCTGAGAAAGAGTGCGAATGGCGGTGCGCCGGTGATGGCGACTGCGCCTGCCAGCCATAGTCCGCCAAGCACCGGCAAGTTGCGGAGAACTCCACGAATTGCCGTAATCCGTTTTGTCCCGTATGCGCGCATGATGCTTCCGGCGCCGAAGAACATCGCGGACTTGTTCAGCGAGTGGTTCAGCATGTGGTAAAGCGCGCCGGCGATGCCGAGTGGCCCGCCGAAGCCGAACCCTAGCGCGATGACGCCCATGTGCTCGACGCTGGAATAGGCCATCAGCCGCTTGAGGCCCTTTTGCCGAACGATGAATAGCGCTGCGACGAGCAACGAGAAGCCGCCGAGCGCGAGAAGCGTTCCATGCGCCAGCGATCCGATCCCGGCCGCGTCAGCGACCATGAGATACCGCACGATGCCGATCATCGCGGTATTGAGGAGCGCGCCGGACAACAAAGCCGACACCGGCGCGGGGCCTTCGCTGTGCGCGTCCGGCAACCAGGTGTGCATCGGCGCGAGGCCCACCTTCGTGCCGTATCCGATCAGGACCAGCAGAAAAGCCAGGGAGACCAAAGGCGGGTTGAGGCGAGGCGCGATGTGCTCGATGGTCTCCCATGTCATGTCGTAGCTCGGTCCGAGAATGAACGTGCCGCTCCAGTAGAACAACACGGTTCCGAGCAGCGCCAGACTGATGCCTGCTGACACGATGATGATATATTTCCAGGCCGCTTCGATGCTTTCGGCCTCGCGTTCGAAGGCGACCAGGAATGTGCTGATTAGAGTCGTCAGTTCGATCGCGATCCAGTAGAGCCCGGCATTGTTCATCATCGGGCCGACAAGCGTGCTTAAGGCGAAGCCCGCGAACATGGCGTAGAAACGATAAAGGCGATCCTCCTCGCCGAGCAACCGCATGTAGCCGATCGCATAGATCGAAGCGAGAAAGTAGACGATGGCGGCGCATAGAATCGACCAGGTGCCCAGGCCGTCGATGATGATGTATTCACCCCAGAACAGCACCTTTGTATCGGGCACGAGGAGCAGAATCGCAAAAACGGAAACGAGCGAGATAATGCTGGCAACAAGGTTTAGGGCTTCGGCCGCGCGTGGTCGGTGTATGACCACGATCAGAATGATGGCGACGGCCGGCGCTGCGGCAAGTGCGAAAACAAATGCGCCGACCGCGTTCATCGTCATCCCACCAACCTTTTGAGCTGCAGCGAGCTGGTCGTGCCGACGTGAGTCAAAAGGTACTGCACCAGAACGCCGAAGCAGGCGACGACAATGAGCAGATCGAACAGGATGACGATTTCGAGCAGAAGCGGCATGCCGGGGACTAGAATTTGCGCTCCGAGAAAAACGCCATTTTCCAAAACCAGAAGACCGAGGATCTGGCTGATCGCTTCATGCCGGACCGAAAGCATGAGAAAGCCGATCAGTTTCATTGAGAGCATGACCGTCAACGCGAGCACGACGATCGTTCCGGCAAGACCTAAGGCAGCGCCAATACGATAGGAAACGGCCAGCGCAAAAACGACGGCGAATGCACCGATCACAAGGCTGGAGCTGGCCTGCAGGATAACGTGAACTTCGCGGTGTGCTTCCAGGCGCCTGATGATGCGCAGGATGAGATAGGGAAGCAGCAGTCCCCTGAAAGCCGCCGTCAGAATCGCAACGATATAGAGTTCGTCGTAGTTTCCGTAGTAGCCGACCGCGCCCGAGAGAATAGCGATAAGCCAAGACTGGGCCGCGAAGGCGAAAAGATAATGGCGAAGCCATCGCGAGCCGAGCATCACGAAGGACAATAACAGGCTGCCAATCGCCAAGAGGCTGAACAGCGAAGCGGGTAGGGGATCGAGATGTGCCGCAAGCATGGGACTAGCTCAGTTGCGTGCCGACGATGGCAAGGATCGCCAGCATGAAGGACGCTGCGAGCGGCTCCTGGTATCGGTAGAAGCGGAGTCGGGACTGTATGGTCTCGACGAGCACGACGACGCAGGCGACGAGGAGGAATTTGATCGCAAGGGAGCCGATAGACCCGGCGACTCCGATCGCCGTTCCCCGGACGGAGAGCGCCCAGGGAAACAGCAACACGTTGCAGAAGATCGTATAGAGGATGAATTGCTTCATCATCGACGCCCATCGAAGGATGGCAAGCATCGGCCCCGAATATTCGAGAATCCGCGCCTCCTCGATCATGTAGACTTCGATGTGCGTGCTGGAATGAATTGGCAGCCGATCAGTCTCGACCAGGATCAACACGAAGAACGCCGCGACCAGAAACAGATGGGTCGGCCCCCAATAAATCCACGGCTGCGCGACGAGGAGATGGTTGACCACGAAGGGCAGCATCGATTTCGCCAGCAGGGTAATGCCGACAAAGACCAGAATGAGCGTCGGCTCGGCGAGAATGGTGACCATGACCGAGCGGCTGGAGCCGATGCCGCCATAGGCGCTGCGCGTATCGAGGCCGGCGAGCGTAATCATGAATGACCCGAGCGTCAGGATCAGGCCGCCGCCGAGAATGTCTCCCATGTTCGATAGTGGTAGCGGAAAGTTGGTGAGAACCGGGATCAGGATCGGAACGGTTAGCGTCGTCGTGAACGCAATGATCGGCGCTGCCCAGTACAGCCAGGACGCTGTCTCGGGCACGACGATCTGCTTGTGAAACAGCTTCCGGAGATCGCGATAAGGTTGAAAGATTCCCGGGCCCTGGCTGCGCTGGACCCGTTCCTGAAACTGCAGGATTACGCCCTGCAATAAGGGTGCGAGCAGCAGCGTGGTGAGCACCTGAGCGATTTGGAGGAGGACATCGCGCGCGGTCACGGGCGGCCTCCCCGCACGGGGAAGGACAACCTTGCTATTGACCGACGATTTGTTTGGGGGGATCGTTTGAGCAAGGTGCATAACTCCCGTCTGCCAGAAATTGGCTCGACAGGAGTCATCAGCCCCGAGGGCGGTTAAAAGGCGAACTCCATCGCCGTGTACAAGACTGGCCTTCCCTCTCTCGATTGTCAAGAACCAGAGTAACTGCGTCGTAATTCTTAGTAACGCATTTTGTCGGGAATGACCGCGCGTACACCGCCAAGAGGATCAGGGACGTCGCCGTCGCGACGGGGAATCAGATGGACATGGCAGTGGAATATGGTCTGGCCGGAAACCAGGCCGGCATTGGCGCCGACGTTGAAACCCTTCACCAGGGGATCGGTCTCCATGATCTCCGATCGAAGATGTCGCAATAATTCATTGGCTGCGGCTAGCTCCGGATCCGTCAGGTCGAAATATGTCGCGGCATGGCGATAGGGAAGAACCAGGGTGTGGAGGAATGTAACCGGCGTTGTATCGCGAACCGCGAATGTCAGTTCGTTTCGCATAACGACGGCAGGCCCATCGCGCAAGGCGCAGAAAACGCAGTCAGGCGCGCGGGTCTTTACGCCTGGTTGCTGGTTCGTTGCTTTTGTCATTCCGCAAATACCGCGTTGGGTTCTATATGACACGCAGTCTGGCATTTTTTAGCAAACGTCCCAAGAGGTGTGACGAATGAACATTCGCCAGCTGCTCCTTGATGTCGACAAAGCCGTTGCCCGGCCATCATTGCTCGAAATTGCAGCCGCACTCGACCGATGCACGGGAGTCGAGGCCGTGAACATCACGGTCGAGGAAATCGACATTGAAACCGTTGGCATGAACGTGTCGATCGAGGGCAGCAATATGAGTTATGAGGAGATCGCAGGGGCGATCGAAAAAACGGGTGCTGTCGTCCATAGCTTGGACGAGATCGCGGTCGGTGAGCGCATCATTCCACGGATTCCCCGTGTCCGATGAAGGCGTTCGATTTTGTTCGACACCCAACTAACCGTCTCGACATCGTCGCCGGATTGATTGATGGGATCTTGAACGCACTGACGTTGGCGGCCGGGCACCTGATACACGCCGGAGGCGAGGGGGCAACGTTAAGCCTCGCTCTGCGAGTAAGCGTAGCGGCCGGCGCAACGACCATTTTCGTGTTCTTTGTCGCGCACTACGCGCAGCTGCGTGTCGAACTGGTGCGACATGAGCGCGAATTGAATTTGATGGCGCATGGCAAGCTCGCTGCCACGAGCCTCGGTCGAAGCGTATTTTTCGAATCGCTCTTCAAGGCCTTGTTAGCAGCAGGCTTTAGTTTGGCGGGCGCGCTCTTTCCTTTGATTCTCTGCGCTTGGTTGACGTCTCCGCCATGGCTGGGGCTGGCGATCACAATTATCGCGCTCGGCGGATTAGGGGCCCTGCTGGCCAAAACTTTCTATGGCTCTTCGCTTAGGTGGGGAGTGTGTCTGTTTGTCGGCGGGATCGTACTGACTTTTGTTGGCATGAACCTCGATCTTGTGGGGTAGCTTGTAATCGGAATCCGGGGCATCCGCAGCGAGAGCAGCCACCGTTTTCTGCTGACAGTACGATCTCGATGACAATGCCGGCATTTGCGCTATCAGCCATTTCGTTTCCCCTCGATCTTCTGATCGTCGTCCGCTCGAGGCTGTCGATGATGATGCAAATGCATGGCAGACCTATGGTTCTCGCACAACGCACGCAATGCGAGAATGCCTTCCTTGTGCTTTGCGTTGAAAGCATTCGACAATTGATGCTCCTGATATTTGCAAATATCCATTGATCACCTTCCCTCGTGAGAAGGTTCAGTGCGGTGTCCTTCCATTTCGCGTGAAAGAACCAACCTTATATTTAGTCCGGTGGGAATGGAGGCTCCCGACAAACGCCGTGGACGAGTCATCAGCCCCGCGAGATCATAGCAACCGCAAGGCGCTGTCCTTGAATATCTGGGATCTTGGGCTTTTGACGCGATCCGTATCCGGTCGGATACGTGCGAGGAGCTTTCCCCGAGGGGAGCTGAAGATGATGCCTTCCGACTCCGTAACCAATTATCCGGAACAGACTTTTGATGCGCGTCTGAGTCGCGCGCTGAATCACCTGACCTCATTCCACGATGGTGATGACAGTGTGGCCGAGATATTGGCGCTTGGAACCGATGCTATACCAGCGTTAAGTCAGATTTTGACACAGCGTGAGCCGAGTGGACTCTTCCAAGTTCGGTGCCGTGCGGTGGAGGCACTGGCGGCGCTCAAGGCATTTTCCGTTCTCGGCGATTTCCTTCGCAAGCGCCGCGACGCTGCTGATCCGGTTGAGCGGCTTGGAGATGACGCGGTTGTCGGCGCCGCAGCGCGCGCGGTCGCGCATCTTCGTGAGCCGTGGGTCTATAACTTGCTTGCGGACCTTGCCCGCCACCGTCCACTTCAGGGGGTCCTTGCCGGGCTCGGGTCGTTCTTCTGCGCTGATTCTCTGCCTATTTTTGTCGACGCGCTTCAAGAAGATCATCTTCGTTTGACGGCAGAGGCGATCCTGCGAGGCTTTGGGTTCAAGGCTCGTCCCGCCCTGGTGACGGCCGCGTTAGAACCCGGTGAAGGCACAGAATGGGAAAGTGTATCCTATTTGCGTAAGCGTCGGAGTGCGCTTGGAGTGCTTTCCGAAATCGGCGTGCCGCGTCGGGATTGGCCGCGGCTGTGCCCTCTTATTGATAATCCCGATCATCAGGTCGCGCTGCTCGTCTGTGAAATCGGAATCAAGCTCGGGAGCGCCACAGATCACGTGCGCATCGCTGCCCGATTGCGGGACTTGCGGCCGTCAGCCGGCTGGATTCACCGCGAGCAGATTGATGAATTGATGAGATCACTGTCCTCTCTGCGCATTGATGACGACTAGCTCTGGTCCACGGCAAGACAGTCCTTGACCTGCCCCCGTTTTGTCCGTCGTGCCGCGCAAGCACTAGCGACATGCATTGAATGCAGCCATTAATTTAAAGTCGTGCCACTTTTTGCAATTTAATTGGCTGACGCCTTCGAAAGAAACCGGCACGTCAAGCATTGCGGCATTCGATCAGAACGGTTTTTCTGGCGCGGCAATTTCCCGTCCGTGCACGATGGGCAAGGTACTCGGGATGTTGTGCATCGTCGACGAGCTCAGCCGTGTGAGACCGGCTGTCCGTATCACACGGAAGCTGAAGGCGGGCGATGTTATCGAAGCACTCTGCGAGCGCGCCTCGCCGGCATGGTCGGCTCATTCGGGCAGCGCCCTGTTGCAGGGCGGATTCGGACGGCGCATCCCCGAACGAGATTTGTCGTTCTGGAAGGTGCGGTGCGAGAGCCACATATAAGCCGCTGCCAAATTAGCGAAATTCCCTGTGAGCGGCGAATGTCAGAGGAGATTGGGTTACGTCGTCGCCAGCCGCTCCGTGCGATATTTTCTGGAATCTCCCAAAGGCTGACGAAAAAACCGCTGATGGCGGACTTTTGCGGCAGGCGAACATCCTTGAAGATGGCCCGGGCGGGTCTGTCTCGGAGGATTCAGAGAAAACGGAAAACACACCAGGTCCGGAACGGAGACCGGCGAGCGTCAATCCAGTCGACTTCAGGATCGGGAGCGGCAGGTATCCCCAAGTATCATCCAGGGGCAGGACGACCGACGGCCTTGGGCAAAAACCTGCTCGAGTCAACGATAGGAATGCTGATGGCTACCGCGACTCCTGACTTTTCTCTTCCTGCTGCTTTTCCTTCTCGCGCTTGCGATTCATGAAACCAACGATGTGGGGAGGAAATACTTTCTCTTCCATTCCAAACCTCCAAAGAAAGGCCCCGAACCTGAGAAGAACGGAGCCTTTCTAGGACCAGCAACACGATTCGCGCTGGCACTACTGTGACGCGTGGAAATAAATCTGGGGAGTGGAATTTCGTTCCCGTCCTAACTTTTGTTTGTGGAGGGATGCATTCATGACGGTGCCCGCCGCAATGCAAAAAGGATGGTAGTTCCACCTGGGCCGTTCGCGTTATAAAGCTGTTCGCGCTATAAACTTGTGATGCTGATCGCCAGTCTGGCGGCGGCAGTTGAAGTCCGGAGATAGGTTAGGTGACCGATTATCGAGTCTACATTCTCAACGACAAGGGCCACATCCAGGGCGACACGCTCATAGTGAGCGCGGACGACACGCAGGCGATCGAATCCGCAAGGAAGATTGTCGGCGCCCGTAACGTGGAATTGTGGGATGGAGAGCGCTTGGTTGGGCGCTTCAAGACGGAGCTAAGCAGCTAGCCGGATTCCTTACAACCCGCGCAGCGCCGCCATGCTTTGGAACCATCCGTGCGTATGCCGGGTGAGCAGGGCCAAGCGTTTGCTTGGTCCGGCAGGATAGTTCGATCCCGCAGGCGCGACCGGAGGGATCGATACCGGTTCTGTCAAGTCATCGGGCCCGTTCGCGGGCGGTACCTCTAAATATCTATAGTTGCTCTTTGTTTGCTCTCTTGCCTGATTGATTGATCGGGCAATTCCGCGTGGAATGGCGCTGCCCTTCATTTGAAAGAATGCGTTGGTGCGCATGCGCGCTCCAGCGACACCGGAATCCGCCCATGACTCCTGACTGTGAACCCGACTTTATCCGATCCTCCGGAGTGGGCGCACAGGATCGCCTCGGCGCATCGGGCTTTCCCGATAAGACAGCCGGGATCATAATGCCGGTGCTTCAGAACGACGATTTTGAGGTCCTGGCATTCATGCTTGATGTGGAGCAGGACGTTATTCGCGAGATAGGTGCCTGCCTCGACCAGGAGGAGCGCCGGCGCGCCGCAAGGTTGAGGCTGGAGCGGGATCGCGACCGCTTTGTTGCTGCCCGTGGGCAGTTGCGTCGAGTCCTCGGGTCCAGACTGGGCATCTCACCGTCGGACATCGAGCTGGAATATGGATGGCGAGGCAAACCCCGTCTCTCACGCCGCATGCCGGCCGGCGATTTGCACTTCAGCGTTTCACGATCCGGAGAGGTGGGGGTGATCGCCCTCGCGACCAGGCAAGAAGTCGGGGTAGACATCGAGGCAGTTCTCCCGGTGCCGGAAGCGGACGAGATCGCGGCGCTCTGCTTTTCAGCCTCCGAGTACGGCTCATACGCCGCTCTGGGTGCGGAACACCGGCTGGAAGGCTTCCTCTGGCGTTGGACCGGGCTTGAGGCCGTCGCCAAAGCTCTCGGATGCGGCTTGGGTCGTCCCATTTCCTGGGATGAAAAGGATTGGGCCGTCAGAAGGTTCATACCCAAGCCCGGGTATGTCGGGAGCGTGGTCGTTCGGGATGAATGGTAGTCGGAAGAGTTTTCGCGATGTCAACATTCACTGCCGATAGACAAGTAACTCAACCAATTCGGACCGAGCCTGTTTTGTCCACGTCGCAATCGAGAGCACAACTCAGCCCCATGTCATTGCGCGCGATACCGGTCGCGGAGTTGCTTGCAACTCTTGCGGCCAGGGACATCAAGGTTTGGGCAGACGACGACCGGCTGCGGTGCAATGCCCCGGCCGGCGCATTGACGGCCGAGTTTCGCGAGCAGTTGCGGGACCGGAAGGACGAGATCCTGGATTTTCTGAGCATGGCCGCGACGGTTGCGAGGCAACAACCTGCAATCGTTCCCCTGCAGTCTCAGGGAACGCGCACGCCAATTTTTGCCGTACCCGGGCATGTCGGCGCGCCTTTCACGTTCTCGGATCTGTCGAAACATCTGGGCGACGATCAACCGTTCTACGCGCTCCAGCCGTCTGGCTACGATGGACAAAGCGAGCCGATGGAACGCGTCGAAGACATCGCAGAGTACTTCGCTCGCCAGATCGTCGAATATCAGCCGGCTGGCCCGTACATCATCGCCGGCTATTGCTCCGGCGCTTCGACAGCGTTCGAGCTGGCGAAAATCCTGGGGCAACGCGGAGCGGAGGTGCGATGCGTCGTGCTCTTTGGTCCTCTTTATCCTCCGACCAATGAGAAGTTGCCGCGTCTCGCGTATTTTTCTGCCAGAAGTCATGTTGAGGCGATCGCGCGCGAGATCGCGAAGCGTCCGACGTTCGCCGCTCGTCTCCGATATGTCAGCGGCCGCCTCGGCAATCGCCTACGTGACCTCGTCATCCGCTTTCGCGAGCGCAAACAGCCAGTGGTGGCGGATCCCGTGCTGGAGAGCAGGGCTCGACTCAAATCCACGGCAATGGCCGCCTTTCGACGGTACATTCCCATGCCGTATTCGGGCCGAGTTTGCATAGTTCTTCCCAACACGGACTGGCTGCGGTCGGGTGCAGCAGCCCGCCGATGGCTTCGCGTGGCGCCTCATGCCGATTTTTATTTCGGGCCTGCGAACTGCCGCGCAGCCTCCATGCTGGAAGATCCTGAAGCATCCGCCATCGCAGAGCTTTATCGCAAGGCAACCAAAAAGCTGAACGATTGACGTGATCTGATTTTTGATTGGCGAATGGGAGCACATCTCATGAATGAAGTCCTACCTATCGCGGCGGGAAGCACAGCGGTCCCTCTGCTGAAGGATGCGGATCATCAAGCGCTGGTTGTCGAATACAACGCTACGGTAGCGTCCTATCCGTCCGACAGGACGATCATCGATCTGTTCCGCGAACAGGTGACGCGCAGCCCCGATGCTGAAGCGATCCGCTTCGGCACCGCGACGCTGACGTACCGGCAGCTCGACGAACGCTCCAATCAGATGGCCGCGCTTTTGAGCTCGACCGGCATGGGGCCGGGACGGATTGCCGTTGTGTTCATGACGCATTCCATTGAAGTCGTCGTTGCGATCCTGGGCGTTCTGAAGTCCGGCGCAGCCTATGTGCCGGTGGATGCGGCAACGCCGGAGGGCCGCATCGCAATAATCTTGAAGGACATTTCCAACGGGACCGACGGTCGGGCGCCGGTGGTGATCACTCAGACCGGCCTGCAATCCGTCATTTCTCCGAGCTTGGCCGACATCGTGGTGCTCGATGCTGATTTCAGTTCGATTTTGAATCAGCCGGTCTCCGCCGGCCCGCCCGCTGCCACGCCTGACGGCACCGCCTATATCATCTTCACCTCCGGTTCGACCGGTACCCCCAAGGGCGTCGAGATCGCGCACCGGAGCCTGGTGAATTACATTTGGTGGGCCGCTGGCGTGTACTGTTCCGGTGAAGGCCTCGCATGGCCTCTTTTCTCGTCCCTCGCTTTCGACCTGACCGTCACAACGCTCTTTACGCCGCTGATAATCGGCGGTCGCATCGTCGTGTATCTCGGCGATCCCGGAATGCAGAGCATGGTCGTGCTCAAGATCATCGACGACAATGCCGTCGACATCATAAAGCTGACGCCTGCGCATCTCGCGATGGTTCGCGATCGCGATCTTTCGAGCACAAGACTGCGCAAATTCATCGTGGGCGGCGAAGACTTCAAGACCGAGCTGGCTCGCGACATCACGAAAGCCATCCCGCATCCCGTCGAGATCTATAACGAATATGGACCAACCGAAGCCACGGTGGGCTGCATGATTCACCGTTTCGACATCGACCGGGACCTGGCCGCGTCGGTGCCGATCGGAATTCCGGCCGCCAATACGGGAATTTATGTTCTTGGAGAAGCCTATCAGCCCACCGGCCCCGGCGTCATCGGTGAGATGTTCATAGCCGGCGACGGTCTGGCGAAAGGCTATTTCAATCGTCCTGACTTGACTGACGAGCGGTTCCGCATGGCGACTGATCCGCAAGGTGGGTTTTCGAATCTGCGGCTGTACAAGACGGGCGATCTCGCCCGCTGGAATTCGAAAGGGAGCCTGGAATTTCTCGGCCGTGCCGACCATCAAGTGAAGGTCGGCGGCGCGCGGGTCGAACTGGGCGAGATCGAAGCGCGGCTTCTCAAGCATCCCCACGTTCCCGAATGCGCTGTCGTCGCCATTTCCACCTCGGTTGCGAAACCGGCGACACAAACAGCGGCCCAAATCGGTCATTCCGAGTCACCGGCGCCCCAAGATGGAATCGCGCGACTTGTCGCCTATTATGTGTCGTCGAAACCTCTGACGGTGGCCGATCTGCGTGCCCACCTTGCCGAAGAGCTTTTGGAATCCATGATTCCGACTTACTACGTCCCTCTCGAAAGGATGCCGCTCACGTCCAACGGCAAGATCGACCGCGCCGCGCTTCCCGAGCCGACGGCGGACAACATTCAGCCCACACAAGACTTCACCGCTCCCTCGACGGAGACCGAGAAAACGCTGGCCGCGCTGTGGTGCGATCTTTTGAAGATCGAATCCATCGGGCGTCACGACAACTTCTTTGACCTGGGCGGGGAGTCGCTTCTGGTGATGCGGGCAGTCTCGCGCATGCGAAAAACGTTCGACCTCGATGTGCAGCTTCGCAATCTCTTCGAGCGCCCGACACTCGCCGGACTGGCGGAAATGATCGACGGAATGCGCTGGGCGGCCAATTCCGGCGGCACTTCACTTTCGGAGGGACCGAGAGAGGAAATCGAACTTTAGCTTATCCGAAAGCCTCCGGATGGCCTGGTTTCGGACCTTGACGGTAGCTTTTGCGTTGGACTCGTAGCAGAGCGGATAAAGATGATGGACAAAGCTTATGCACCGGCGCGAGGACCGGAGTTGCCTTGGGCGGCGGCGGAGTATGAGCTCCTGAGGGATCAGGTCCGCCGGTTCGTCGAGGAGGAGATCAAGCCCTGTGCGGATCGTTGGGAAGAGCAGGGGTTCGTTCCCCGCCCGACCCTGCGCCGCATGGGTGAACTCGGCTTTTTCGGCATCCGCTATCCGGCTGAGTATGGCGGCGCCGAGATGGACGCCGTTGCATCAACGGTCTTCGCGGAGGAGCTTGGGCGCTCGACCTATGGCGGCGCTGCCGACGCGATGCTGGTTCATACCGACATGGCTTCTTCCTACGTCTTTCACGATGGGACCAAAGCTCAGCGGGCTCGCTGGATGCCGGGTATTATCAGCGGAGAAGTCATCACCGCGGTCGCCATCACGGAGCCGGATGCGGGCTCCGACGTGAAGGCCATCCGCACGCGCGCGATTAGGGATGGCGACTCTTATATACTCGACGGCACCAAGCTCTACATCACGAATGGCGTCCATGCGGACCTCTATTGCGTCGCCGCCAAGACTGACGCGTCTGCGGGAAGCAACGGGATCACGATGTTCCTTGTCGAGAAGGGCACGCCGGGATTCAGCGTCGCACGCGAGCTGGAAAAGCAGGGCTGGCGCTCCTCGGACACGGCGGAGCTTGTCTTCGACGGTTGCCGTATCCCGGCCGATAACGTGCTCGGCGCGGAAGGACTTGGTTTCTACTCCATCATGCGCAACTTCCAGAACGAGCGCCTTGTCCTCGCCGCCATGGCGATAGGGACGGCCAAGGCGGCGATCGATATGACCCTCACTTACGTGAAAACCCGGCGCGCCTTCGGAGGCAGCTTGTGGGACATGCAGACGATCCGTCAACGTCTCGCGATGCTTTCCGCGAAGGTCGAAGCCAGCCGCGAATTTCTCTATGCCACCGCCTGGCGCATGGCGGCGGATGAGGATTGCCTGCGCGAGATATCGATGCTGAAAGCCATCTGTGGCGAACTCGTCAACGAAGTTTCGTATGCGTGCGTGCAGTTCCACGGCGCCATGGGCGTCATGCGCGAGAGCGCGATCGAGCGCATTGCGCGTGATGCGCGTATCCTCTCCATCGCGGGCGGCGCGACGGAGGTGATGCTGGAGGTGGTCGCATCGACGTCGTGAGCCTGACGGCGCTGGTGAGGTCGTCTCGTGTTGAACCCGCGAGCCGCGCAACCGCCAGGCCGCCGAAAGTGATTGCAAGGCGGCGCAGGCCGTCAGATGGCACGAAGTATCCGAGATGCCGTGATATGTCGCTTCCTTGTCGCCGGCGCCCGGCAGGGCTCGAGGCCTCGCTCGCTGGACATAGTCACAAGGGAGAAATAGGCTCGGCGAGCCGGATGACAACTCGGGGGCGTTCGTCGAGAGCGCCCGGAGAGCGAGAGGGACGTGGCTTCTCAGTGGCAGTATCAGGTTAGATTCGATGTCAACGATCCCGCTGCGGCGGAGTCGATACGGAGACAGGTGCATGAACCGGCGCTCGCCGGTCTTTTCGATATTCTCGCAAGGCATCGCGCCGTGCCGAAGTGTCAGTTCGACGCCTTTTCGGAGTATGTCGCTGCGGCCGAGGAGCGCGGAATCGAGAGCTATCCGCTTTATCATTGGACCAAGGCGACGATCGATAACTCAGCAAAGAAAGAAAAATATTTGAAATCCTTTACGCTCTACGTGGATGACCGGGAGGTCTATGCCAAGGAGATTGCTGACAGCCTCGAGGCGGATCTGCAACCGCTCGTCACTGGCGGGCTTATTATGAGACTATCCAAGTACGATACGAATCCCTCAACTAATCCTCAGCCGCCACAGCGCGGCGGCGAGCAGGGTTAGTCTATTTCCGAACATGACGAGATCCTGAAAATCTTTGAGCGGGTTGGAACCGAGAATGCGGCGGCGCGGATTCCCGGGCCGTAATTCGAGCTGCAGATAATCCGCCTTGGTCTCCGCCTGCGCTGACGCCCAGACGCATGGCGTCTGGCGTCATGTAAGCCGCGATCTCATGGTGTTCCCTGAACAGCGAGAACTCGCGCCGATCGGTCAATCGGAAGAACGATGCGTGGGATTTAGACATTCCCGAGTTCAGCGTTTGGAACAGGTCGTTCGCTGGCGTGTTGGGCAAATGCCGCCGACGTTAGAGGTCGATGCCGCAGGGAGCGGATCGGCTAGAGTCTTTCACCGTTTCATGGAAACGATGAAAGACTCTAGCTTCTTGATTTGACGCGTTTTCTTCACGCGAACCGGATTCCACTTCGCTCGAAACGCTCTAAGCGGTCTGAGAGCTATCATCTCGGGCGGCGACAGCGGAACCGGCCGGGCTATCGCCATAGTCTTTGCTCGTGAGGGGGCCGACCTTCTTGTCGCTTATCTGAACGAAAGCGAGGGCGCCCAGTCGCTCAAATCATTGATCGAGAAAGAGGGCCGTAAAGCCGTCCTCGTGGCCGGCGACATCCGTGATCCCGGCCAAACAGCTTCCGATGAAGCGATCCGGCCAGCCCGCAGAATTGGCGACGGCCCATGTCATGCTGGCCGACCCACTTTCCAGTTATACGTCAGGAACCACCGTTGCGGTCACCGGAGGCAAGCCTTTCATGTGAAAGTGAATGAGTTGGCGAGGATGCAGAAGAGACGATTCCGCTTCCGGCACGTTGGTGGTGAGAGGGAGAGAGAAATGGCCTATGCTCTATTCTATCACGATCAACGTATCGGGGCAGCGGCGTCTACCGAGCTGGATGCTTGGAGACGAGCCCTGCGGTCCGGCCTGATCACGGATATTCCAGTCGCGGATGAACAGGGGGGGCAAATCTTGCCGCGCGGCCTTCATGTGGAGCAAGTCGCCGAAGATTTTACACCCCGGCCGGAATGGAAGCTTCCGACCGAAATCTCTTAAGCGGACGACATCGTATCCGAAAGGCTGGAATGGGTACGCCGCCTCGCCGACCATCTCGACCATAAGGGCTGGTCTTGTCGCGAGCGAGGATGAATGTGGCTTGCCGAAAGAAGACGATCCGATCTCGCTAGCTCAGCTCTACGCGACGGGCAGTCCCTCCGGGCGTGCATAGGAACGAACCCGGTGGTCGCACGTTTTTTAGCCATCATCGGACAACCCCCCATGCTCGATCGTCGTACCTTTCTTGCTGCTTCCGCGCTCTGGCTCGCCAGTTCGACGTCCCTGACGCATGCGTCCGAGATCCGCGAGCATATGCCGTGGTCGCCGTTTCCGTCCTCGGAGCCTCACATCGAACGTCCCGGTCCCTGGAAATTCTTCACGGCGGATGAAGCCCGCGCCATGGAAGCCATCGTCGATCGCATCATTCCGCCTGATCGGGAGACGCCGGGCGGCAAGGACGCGGGCTGCGCGGTTTTTATCGATCGTCAGCTCAAGGGTCCTTATGGCGCTTCGTCGGGTCTCTACAAGCTTGGCCCCTATGTCAAAGGCATCAAGCAGCAGGGCTCGCAATCGCCGGTCACTCCGGCCGAACTATATCGCAAGGGGCTCGCGAATCTTGACCGGATCTGCAAGGTCAACAATGGCGGCAAGGGCTTTGCGGATCTTTCGGCCGACGAGCAGGATAGCGTGCTCAAGACAATCGAATCCGGCACTGTCGAATTCGAGGACGTCGATGCACAGGGCTTCTTCGATGCATTGCTGAAAGACGTGCCTGAGGGATTTTTCTCCGATCCTATCCATGGCGGCAACCGCGATATGGTGGGGTGGAAGATGATCGGCTTTCCCGGCATCCGATACGACTATCGCGACTGGATCGGCCGTCACAACGAACGTTATCCGTATCCTCCCGTCAGCATCATGGGGCGTGCTGACTGGACACCTCATAAGGCGTGAGCCATGTCCCGCAAATTGCCAGCCAAGGATGTCGTCATTGTCGGCCTCGGGTGGACCGGCTCGATCATGGCCTACGAACTGGCCGATGCCGGACTCGACGTGATCGCGATCGAGCGCGGGCCATGGCGCAATACGGCGACTGACTATCCGCCGGGCTATGCGGCCGATGAGTTGCGCTATCGCATTCGCCATGACCTGTTTCTTCGTCCCGAGCAAACCACCTTCACCTTCCGCAACAAAATGAATCAGACGGCGCTGCCGATCAGGTCGTGGGGAGCCTTCATGCCGCCCAATGGCGTCGGCGGCGGCGGCGTGCACTGGAACGCGGAGACGTGGCGCTTCCTGC
Source organism: Nitrobacter sp. 62-13 (assembly GCF_001896955.1). GTDB lineage: Bacteria > Pseudomonadota > Alphaproteobacteria > Rhizobiales > Xanthobacteraceae > Nitrobacter. The sequence continues at coordinate 24,787 of NZ_MKRN01000154.1, forward strand.
CGTCGGATTTCGTCGCGCGCACTCACCTTGTTAATCGCTATGGCGCGGACTTCCTGCCGAAGGACATGACGATCCAGGACTGGGGGATCACCTACGACGACCTCGAACCGCACTATGACAGGTTCGAATATCTTTGCGGGACATCGGGTCAGGCCGGCAATGTCAATGGACAGATCATCGAGGGCGGCAATCCCTTCGAGGGTCCGCGTTCGCGGCCCTATCCCAATCCGCCGCAACAGCAGCCTTTTGGCGCGACGCTTTTCGCGAAGGCTGCCCGTGAACTCGGCTACAAGCCGTTCCCGCAGCCGTCCGGCAACATGTCGCAACCCTACCGCAATCCGCTCGGCGTTCGGCTGGGGCCCTGCACTTATTGCGGCTTCTGCGAATGGTTCGGTTGCGGCAACTACTCCAAGGCAACGCCGCAGACCACGATCCTGCCGGCGCTGCTGCGCAAGCAGAACTTCTCGCTGCGCGACAACAGCGAAGTGACGCGCATCAACCTGGATGCATCGGGAAAGCGCGCGACCGGCGTGACTTTCGTGGATACCGATGGCAACGAATGGGAGCAGCCCGCCGATCTGGTGATCCTGTCCGCCTATACGATCTTCAACGTGCAACTGCTGTTGTTGTCGGGAATTGGCGAGCCTTACGATCCGATCGCCGATACCGGCACGGTCGGCCGTAATTTCACGCACCAGACCATTTCCGACGTCACGAGTTTCTTCGATCCCGCCAAATTTGTCTTCAATCCATTTATCGCGTCCGGCGCTATCGGCATGTGCATCGACGAGTTCAATGGCGACAATTTCGATCACGGACCGCACGGCTTTGTCGGCGGCGGTTACATGGGGCAGGTTCAGACCAACGGCCGGCCGATCGAGACCACGCCGGTCCCGCCGGGCACGCCGGCGTGGGGCGCGGAATGGAAGAAGGCGGTAAAGGAAAATTATCAAAGCGCGCTGAAGCCGGGGACCGGCGTGCACGGCAGCATGTACAGCTATCGCGATGTCTACGTCGATCTGGATCCGACCTACAAGGATCGCTTCGGCCGTCCGCTGGCGCGCATGACCATTGATTTCCACGACAACGAACTCAAGCAAAACAAATTCCTGACCGACAAATTCGCGGAAATCTTCAAGGCGATGGGCGCGAAGCAGATCAAGAAGGAATATCGCAAGGGACCCTATGACATCACGAAGTATCAGACCACGCATCTTTGCGGCGGCGCGATCATGGGCACCGTTCCTGGAAACAGTACGCTCAATCGCTATCTGCAAAGCTGGGACGTGCCGAACCTGTTCGTCACCGGCGCCAGCGCGTTTCCGCAGAACCCCGGATACAACCCGACGGGAACGGTGGCTGCGCTCGCTTATTGGACGGCGGATGCGATCCGCAGCAAGTATCTGAAAAACCCGGGGCGGTTGATCGATGCGTAGAGTGGTGGCCATAGCCATTGCCGCAGCGACGCTGTGCGTGTGCGCCGGTCCTTCCCGCGGCGCCAGCTCGCAGGATTTCGCCGCAGTCGAGCGTGGGCGTTATCTGACAACGGCCGCCGATTGCGGAAGCTGCCATACAACACCCGGCAGCGCTCATCCCTTTGCCGGCGGCCGGCCGATCGAAACTCCGTTCGGGGTTCTCGCGGCGCCCAACATCACTCCCGACCGAGAAACCGGCATCGGCGCCTGGACCGACGACGAGTTCGACGCCGCCGTTCGGCGCGGACGCAGCCGCGACGGCGCGCGGCTCTATCCGGCGATGCCGTTTCCGTACTACACGCGCATGTCGCGGCAGGACGTGGCTGATATCCGCGCCTATCTCGACACCGTTGAGCCCGTGCATAATGCGGTGACGGTCAATCGCCTTCCGTTTCCCTTCGATCTTCGCTCCTCCATGATCGCGTGGGACGCGATGTACTTTACGCCGGGCGAATTCCGGCCCGACGCCTCGAAGTCGAAGGAGTGGAATCGAGGCGCCTATCTGGTTCAGGGGCCGGGGCATTGCGGCGCGTGCCATACTCCGAAGACTTTACTGGGCAGTGATGAATCGTCCAAGGCGTTGCATGGTTCCGTCCTGCAAGGCTGGACCGCGCCGGAGATTACCGGCAAGCAGGGATCGTTGCGCGACTGGTCGGTCGAGGATATCGCTGCCTATCTTAAAACCGGGCACAACAAGAATGCCGCAGCGGCCGGATTGATGGGCGAGGTTGTCGGACGTTCGACCTCTCATCTGACTGATGGCGACGTGGAAGACATCGCCATCTATCTGAAGGACCTTTCCGGATCGGCACCGGGAAAGACCGCATCGCCAGACAAGGACGTCATGAACGCAGGGGGCGCCATCTATCAGGACCTTTGCTCGGCCTGCCATCGGGGGGACGGCAAGGGCGTGCCGCAAATGTTTCCGAACCTGACGGAAGTCGCGACCGTCTCTGCGGCGAAGCCGGACACCGTGTTGCGGGTGATCATCCAGGGAGCGGCGAGCGTTTCGACGGAGAAGGAGCCGACCGGTCCCGCCATGCCGGCCTTCGGTTGGCAGCTTGACGATGCCCAGATTGCGGCGGTCGCGACCTATGTCCGGAGTCATTTCGGCAAGCAAGACTCGGCCGTCAGCGCGGCGGATGTAGGCAGGGCGCGTTCCGCGCTGGCTGCGCGGGTCAATTGAAGTTGACCTGGATCAGGTGCGGGTCAGGAAATCCATCATTCCGAGCCACAGCAGAATGCCGAGCCAGAACAGTCCGGCGCCAGCAAAGATATAGGTGCGCGTGCCGCGGTGCCGCAGTTCCATGAACACTGCGGCGACGATGGCGGCTTTGGTCGCGGCGATGGTCAGCGCGATGCCGCTGTTGAGGTTGCCGAGCGGCACAAAAGACAGCGTCACCGTCAGCGCCAGCAGCGCCAACAGCGCCAGCCAGGCACCGAGCAATGCGAAGGGCGGACGCCAGCGCATCAGGCCGTCCTCCCGGGCAGGTAGATCAGGGCAAAGAGAAATATCCAGACCACGTCGACGAAGTGCCAGTAAAGCGCGGCGCTGTGCAGGGCGGCGCGGTGTCGCGCGGTCGGCGCGCGCAAAATCAGTCGGGCGAGAACCATCAGCAGGCCGATGCCGACCATCATGTGCAGGGCGTGGATCGCGGTGGCGACGAAATAGAAGATGAAAAACAGCGTTGCGCCGTTGGCGAGTTCGCCGGAAAATTTGAAATCAAGTCCCGGTACCAGGTGTTCACGGTACTCGCCCGCATATTCGATGCCCTTGAGGACGATAAACAACGACCCGAGCAGAATCGCGCCGGACAGCAGCGCCACGCAGGTTTTTCGCGTTTCCTCGGCAAATGCATCCACTGCGCAGGCCACCAGGAAGCTGGATGTGAGGAGGATGGCGGTGTTCGCCGTCCCGATCGCGATTTCGGTATGACGGCTCGCAGCAGCAAAGGCCGCGGGATAGGCGTGACGGTAGACGCAATAGCCCAGGATGAGACCGCCGAACAGCAGCACTTCGGTCGCGATGAAAACCCACATGCCGAGTTCGGCCGTCTCGTCGCGATGACGCGCGGACACAAATTGCGGAGCGAAGGCGCCGTCGTCAGGCATTTTGCGGTTCCGCGTGGAAGTCAGGCGTATATTGATAGGGCGGCCGCGTCACCACGGGCTGCGAGACGAAATTGAATTCGGGCGGCGGCGAGGGAGTTTGCCATTCGAGGCCGGGTGCATCCCAGGGGTTGGCCGGCGCGCGGGCTCCAAAGAAAAGCGAGTAAGCGAGATAGAACAGCGGCAGCAGATAGGCGATTGCCAGGATGCTGGCGCCGCCGGAGGAAAGCACGTTCCATAGCTGAAACTCAGGCGGATAGACGTGGTAGCGCCGTGGCATTCCCTCGGCGCCGAGGATGAACTGCGGAAAGAACGTTAGGTTAAAGCCGACAAAAATGAGCACGGCTGCGATTCGCGCCCAGTATTCGGAATAAAGCCGGCCGGTGATTTTCGGCCACCAGTAATGGAGCCCGCCGAAATAGGCCGTCACCATGCCGCCGACCATGATGTAATGGAAATGTGCGACGACGAAATAAGTGTCCGTCGCATGCACGTCATAGGCGAGGCAGGCGAGAAACAGGCCGGTCAGGCCGCCGATGGTGAAGAGGCCGATGAAGGCCAGCGCATAAAGCATCGGCGCGTCGAAACGGATCGAGCCTTTGTGCAGCGTCGCCGTCCAGTTGAAGACCTTGATGGCCGATGGCACCGCGACGATGAAGCTCATGAAGGAGAACACAAGGCTGGCCAGCAGCGATTGTCCGCTGACGAACATGTGATGGCCCCAGACGAGGAAGCCGACGGCAGCGATCGCGAGGCTCGCCCAGGCAACGAACTTGTAGCCGAACACGGCCTTGCGGGAGAAGCATGAGACCAGCTCGTTGATGACTCCCATGCCCGGCAGGATCATGATGTAGACGGCGGGGTGCGAATAGAACCAGAACAGGTGCTGGAACAGCAGCGGATCGCCGCCGATTTTCGGATCGAAGATGCCGACGCCGAGCAGGCGCTCGACCACGATCAGGACAAGCGTCATCGCCAGCACAGGCGTCGCCAGAACGAGGATGACGGAAGTCGCATAGAGCGACCATATGAACAGCGGCAGGCGATACCAGGTCAGGCCGGGCGCGCGCAGGCGATGAATGGTGACGATAAAATTAAGTCCGGTGAGGATGGAGGAGAACCCTGAAATAAAGACACCGGTCACGGCCACAGCGACGTAGCTGTTGGAATAAAGCGTGGAGAACGGCGTGTAAAAAGTCCAGCCGGTATCGATGCCGCCGGCGGCGACGGCAAGCAGCGTGACGCTGCCGCCCAGTATGAACAGGTACCAGCTCAGCAGGTTGAGACGCGGGAAGGCAAGGTCGCGGGCGCCGATCATCAGCGGAACGATGAAGTTTCCGAGTGTGTTCGGTATCGATGGGATCAGGAAGAACCACACCATGATGACGCCGTGCATGGTGAACAGGCGATTGTACATGTCGGAGCTGACGAGGTCTGCCTGGGGAGTCGCGAGTTCGATACGGATCGCGGTCGCCGCAAGCCCGCCGATAGAGAAAAAGAAGAGCAGGCTCGCGAAATAAAGAATGGCGATGCGCTTGTGGTCGGTGGTCAGGAACCACGATCGCAGGGTGTAGCCGGCATTAAGATAGCTCTCTTCGTTCATGGGTGTGGTCCGCCAAGCGATTTGATGTAGAGGATCAGCCGAAGCAACTGCTCCTCGCTCACCTTGCCTTCGAACGATGGCATCAGCGGTTGGTAGCCGGCCGCGATCTGGCTGCGTGGCAGCAGGATGGAGTCGCGGATGTATTTGTCATCCGCCGTCACGAAGCTGCCGTCGCTCAGCGGGACCGGGCGTCCGTAGAGACCATCGAGGGACGGTGCGTGGATTTTGCTGCCGGCCCCATGACAGCCGCTGCATCCCAGCTCGCGAAACAGCGCGCCGCCTTCCTGGGTCAACGAATCGGCCGGCGTTTGCGTCGCGAGCCACGTCGCATAGTCCGGCGCCCCCATCGCGACGATCTCGCCCGTCATGCCGGAATGCTCGGTGCCGCAGTATTCCGCGCAAAACAGATGGTAGTGCCCCGGCTTGTCCACCTCGATCTCGAGGTCTTGATAGCGCCCCGGCACCACATCGTGCTTGAGCCGGATGGCCGGGATGAAGAAGCTATGGATGACATCCTGCGACGCCATCACCAACCGGATTGGCCGCCCAACCGGAATATGCAGCGCGTTGATCTCGGACTGCCCGCCGCTGTGCTGGACTTTCCACATCCACTGCTTGGCCACCACAAAAACCGACAATTCGTCCGGCGGCGTCCGATAGATCTGAAAGTAGATTTCGGCTCCCCAGACGAACAGCACGAGAAATCCAGCGAGAGAAGCTGCTGTCCAGCCCACTTCCCAGCGCCAGCTCTTGGTAATCCGATGGTCGCGATCGACGTCGTTCGACGCTCGATAGCGCACGCAAAAAAGAGTGAGAAGAAAAAACAGCAGCCCGAGTACGAGCAAACTTGCGATCAGCAGGCCGATGAACAGCATATCGACGTCGCCGCCATGGAGCGAAACGCCTGAATGCCAGAACGGGATCCATTTGCGCCACATCGCGAGCGTCCGGTCAGCGCCGGCACGCATGGACGGCGATCATGGCGATGGCCATCCAGCCAATCCTCTGTGAAGCAGCATTTGCATAGCCTGCGCGATCGGAATCCGGACTCGTCCATGTTCCCGGTCCGACCATCCGTAAGTGTCGGTGAGCTGCATTTCGCTGCGGCGGAATTGTTCGAGATTGTCGCGCGGCGCGATCTCGAGACGCGGTGTATCAGCGCTCGATGCGGGCGGCGCTGCAGGACTTTTGTGTTTCATCGTTTGCGGAAAGATGAGCGGCATGAGAAGCGGCGTGACGACGATAAATGTCGCAAGGCCGCCGGCGATCCAGGCGATTCCGATACTGGCGATGTCGGTTCGCTCGTAATCGAAGCCTGTCTGCTCTGTCATCGGCGGGTCCTCGACGTGCGATAATTCGCCGGAGGCGCGTCAGTTCCTGCCGAGGAACGATTTCAGTGCTCGTGGATTAGCCGAGCACATATTTCCCGGCAGGGTCGGCGCGGATGACCCAGATCTTTTCTCCTGCTGCCGACACATGGCTGCGACTATTCCTGGTGACGAGCCTTGCGCTGACCGCGGGCGGCGCGGTGATGATTGTCGGGGTGGCGCGTTCAGACTACGTCACTTCTGTTGATTTCCGTCCGTCCCAGCCTGTTCCCTTCAGTCACCGCCATCACGCGGGCGAGCTCGGAATCGATTGCCGGTACTGTCACTCGAGCGTCGAGAACGGTCCCCATGCCGGCTTGCCGCCGACCAAGACCTGCATGACGTGCCATTCCCAGATCTGGACCAATGCCAGCATGCTGGCGCCGGTTCGGGAAAGCCTTGCAGAGAACAAGCCGATCGTGTGGACACGGGTGGCAAGGCTGCCCGACTACGTGTTTTTCCGCCACGACGTGCACATCGCCAAGGGCGTGGGATGCGAGACCTGCCACGGTCGTATCGACGAGATGGCGCTGACTTATCGCGCCAAGGCGTTCACCATGCAGTTCTGCCTCGATTGTCACCGCGATCCGGCGCCGAATCTCCGTCCGGCCGACGTCGTCACGGCGATGGGCTGGAAACCGCAGGGCGACGCGCGGGCGACCGGTGATTCCATCATCGCCCATCAGAACATTCGCGTCGGCGAGTTGACCCATTGCTACGTTTGCCATCGATGAGCCGCCGTATGCCGCAACGATCGCCAAGCCAGAACACCACCGAACGGCCGCAGCTTTGGTCAAGTATAGAGGAACTGTCCGGCGATCCTTCATTCGAGGCCTGGGTCAACGCCGAGTTTCCCGCCGCGATAGAACTGCCGCCGACCGCGCGGCGACAGTTCCTCAAGCTGATGGGGGCGTCTTTTGCGCTTGCCGGCTTGACGGCTTGCGAGAAGAGTCCGTTCGTTGCCGCGCTGCCCTACGTCGATCAGCCGGTGGACGACAATCCCGGTGTGCCTCGCTATTACGCCACTGCTGTGACGCTGGAGGGCTATGCCCAGCCGGTGATCGCCACGACTTATGCGGGACGCCCGACAAAACTGGACGGCAATCCGGATCATCCGGTTACGCAGGGCCGTAGTGACATCTTCATGCAGGCGGCGGTTCTCGGCCTTTACGATCCCGATCGCGCGCAATCGCCGACACGCCGGGGCGATCCGGTCACGTGGAAAGACGTTGCCGGACATTTCCGCGAGCAGCGAGCGAACTGGTCGAAAACCCAGGGCGAGGGGCTGCGTCTTCTGATGGAACCGACGACGTCGACAACCCTGCTTCGACAGATCGATGCGTTGCTCGCGGAATTTCCGCGAACTCGTGTCCATACATTTGAAGTTGTCGGCCGCACTATCCGCCACCGCCTGACGCGAGCCGCCTACGGCCGGTCGCTCGACCTCCACTACGCTCTCGATAAGTGCGAGGTCGTCGTCAGCTTCGACGACGATTTTCTCGGGCCTGGGCCCGATCAGGTTCGGAATGCGCGGACCTGGGCCGCCGCACGCCGACGCCATGCCTATGAACCTGGCGTCCGGCTTTTCGTCGCCGAGCCTGTGCCGTCCGCGACCGGTGCGGTGGCCGCCGAGCGGCTTGCCACCGACGCCTCACGAATGTCCATCGTTGCTGAATCCTTGGCTGCGCGGCTCGGCGTTGCCGGCGCATCGACGATGGAGGTCAGGGATCCCGAGCGTTACTGGATAGAGGCTGCAGCTCCTGCGTTGAAGGCCTCCTCAGGACGCAACGTCGTCGCCTGCGGCGGGTGCTGTGACGCCAACACAGCCTTGTGGGTCGCACGGATCAATGAGGTTTTGAAAAGTCCGGGTCAGACGTTGAATTTCACCGCCCCCCTCGAGGGACCGGCTTCCGCGGGTACGTTGGCCGATTTGATTGCGGACATGCGTGCGGGGCAGGTCGATACGCTGATCGGTATCGGCGCCAATCCGGCGTATGCGACGCCGGTATCGCTCGGATTTGCCGATGCGCTCGGGAAAGTTCGGGAGGCGATATATGTCGGTCTCGAGCAGGATGAAACCGGTGATCGATGCGAATGGCAGCTACCGCTAACACATTCGCTGGAAAGCTGGAGCGACGCTCGCGCCGTGGACGGCACTGCGACGATCATTCAGCCGGCCGTCGCGCCGTTCTACGACGTTCGGAGCGTGCATCAGATTTTTGCGATGTTGCTCGGCGAAATCGATCCCTCGCCGGATGGCGCGGTGCGCGAGACCTGGCGAACCGCATTTGGCGATCAGTTCGACGCGCACTGGTCGCAAGCGCTGCGCGACGGTTTCATTGCGGGCGCAGCACCGTTTGTAACCGGCATGTCGGTCCGTCAGGAGCTCTTGCCACAGATGGGTGCTCATGCCGGGTCAACTGATTTCGATATTGTCTTTCATCCCGACCCGACTGTCTGGGACGGGCGCTTCGCCAACGTTGGCTGGTTGCAGGAGTTGCCCAAGCCGCTGACTACATTGACATGGGGCAATGTCGTCAGCGTCAGCCCGTCCTTGGCCCGGCATCTGAAGTTGTCGAATGGCGATCTCGTCGAAGTCGCCATCGGTGATAGACACATAGAAGGGCCGATCTGGGTGATGCCGGGGCAGGCCGCGAATACGGTCGCTCTGTCGCTTGGCTACGGCAGGACCCGCGCCGGCCGGGTCGGCGACAATCTCGGCTACAACGCATTCGAGGTGATTCCGGCCGACGGCGCCGGGGTCATCAAAGGCACACTGCGCAAGACCGGAGCGCGCGAGAATCTCGCGATCACGCAGTTGCATCATCGCATGGAAGGATTTGATTTCGTCCGTGAAGTCAGTCCGTCTCATCCGACGCTGCCAGAGCCGAGCAGCGAGCCGAGCCTCTATCCGCCGTGGCCATCGGCCAAGAATGCGTGGGGTATGGTGATCGATCTCGACTCCTGCATCGGCTGCAACGCCTGCGTTGTCGCCTGCACGGCTGAAAATAATGTGCCTGTGGTCGGCAAGGAGCAGGTCGAGGCCGGCCGTGAAATGCACTGGCTCCGGATCGCCCGCTACTACACGGGTGATGTCGAGGCGCCGCGCAGCTTCTTTCAGCCGGTACCGTGCATGCAGTGCGAGCAGGCCCCTTGCGAAATGGGTTGTCCGGTCCATGCCACGACCCATAGTCCCGAAGGCGTCAACCAGATGGTCTACAACCGCTGCATCGGGACGCGCACCTGCTCCAGCTTCTGCCCCTACAAGGTGCGGCGCTTCAATTTCTACGACTACCGCGCGCCCGAGGATTCGCCGCTGCATGCTGCCGACAATCCTGATGTCACCGTGCGGTCGCGCGGCGTGATGGAGAAATGCACCTATTGCACGCAGCGGATCGAGGCCGCTCATGCCGCAGCCGACAAGAATAACCGCGCGATCCGCGACGGCGAGGTGGTGACCGCCTGTCAGGGCGCTTGTCCGACCAAGGCCATTACGTTCGGCGACATCAACGATCCGCAGTCGGAGGTGTCCCGTCTCAGGCGCGACGGACGTCACTACGTGTTGCTGGAAGAGCAGGGGACGCGGCCGCGCACCACCTATCTCGCGCGCTGGCGCGACAGCGAGGAGGAGCAGGGATGACCGATCGCTCCTCCGGCATCCTGTCGTTGCGGCAAAGCATGGGCGGCATCGCCGATCAGTTGACCGGCATTCCCCTGCGCTTTCCTGCGCGTCGCCGCTGGTGGATCGCGATGCTGGTCGCGTTGGCGCTGTTGCTGTTGTTGATTATTTCGACAATCGAGCTGTTCACTCGCGGCGTCGGAATCTGGGGCATCAACATCCCCGTCAACTGGGCGTTCGCAATCCACAATTACGTCTGGTGGCTCGGCATCGGCCACGCAGGCACGCTGATCTCGGCGCTGCTGCTTCTGACCGGAAGCGAGTGGCGCAATTCGCTCAACCGGTTCGCGGAAACCATGACGCTGTTCGCGGTATTGTGCGCCGGCATCTATCCTGTGCTGCATCTCGGCCGGCCCTGGTATCTCTACTGGATGTTTCCCTATCCCGCGACCATGGGCGTTTGGCCGCAGTTTCGCAGCCCGCTGGAGTGGGACATCTGGGCGGTTCTGACTTATCTCACAGTCTCCCTGGCGTTCTGGTACACCGGACTCATTCCCGATCTGGCGTCGGCCCGCGATCGCGCTACCCGGCGCGGATGGCAGATCTTCTTCGGCATCACTGCACTGGGATGGCGCGGGTCGGCGGCGCATTGGCAGCGCTGGTCACAAGCCTATCGGCTCACGGCGGGGCTCGCCGTGCCGCTAGTCGTGTCGGTTCACAGCGAAGTCTCGCTGCTGTTTGCGGCGGGCCAGATTCCCGGTTGGCATTCGACGATTTTTCCGCCGTATTTCGTGCTCGGCGCCGCCTTCTCGGGCTTCGCGGTGGTTTCGATTATCGCGATTTCGCTAAGGTCGTGGTTCGGGCTCAAGAACCTCGTTACCGATCAGCACCTCGATCTGCTCGGCATGGTGCTGCTGGCGACGGGTCTGATGACCGCCTACGGCTACGTGTTCGAGGTTTTCGATGCGTTTTATTCCGGCGAGCCGCATGAGATGCAGACGCTGCTCGATCGCGCCGCCGGTGCCTATGCCTGGACCTATTGGGGCGCTGTGATTCTCAATTTCGTTCCGCTGCAGGCACTGTGGTGGCGACGCGTGCGCCAGACCGGCTGGACTCTGATGCTGATTTCGATCGCGGTCGTGATCGGCATGTGGCTCGAACGCTACATGATCCTGGTCACCAGCCTGTATCGTGATTTCCTGGTCTCGTCCTGGAGCCATTTCACGCCGACCTTCTGGGACTGGTCGACCTATTTCGGCACCATCGGCCTGTTCCTGGTGCCGTTCCTGCTGGCCATCCGCTTCATTCCGATGATTTCCATTTTCGAAACCAAGGAGCTGTTGCACGAGGAAAAGGAGCAGGCGCATGGCTGATCGCCCGTATGGCCTGCTGGCGGAGTTTGACAGCCCGGAAGCCTTGCTGGCAGCGGCGCGCAAGACACGCGAGGCCGGCTATCGCGCCCTCGATGCGTTTACGCCCTTTCCGGTCGAGGGGCTGGCACGAACCTTGCGCCTGCCGCGTCCGAAGATTTCCTGGGTGGGGCTTTTCGGTGGCCTCGCCGGCGGCACGTTCGCCCTGCTGATGCAGAGCTATATCAGTTTCGACTTTCCGCTCAACGTCGGAGGACGCCCCGTTTATGCGCTGTCAGCGTTTGCGGTGGTCACGTTCGAGCTAACGATTCTATTTTCAGCGTTGTCGATGATCGTCGTGATGCTGTGGCAGAACGGATTGCCGAGGTTGAACTTTCCGCTGTTTGCAGCGAGACGCTTTCATCTCGCCAGCAAGGATCGATTTTTTCTTTGCGTGGAGAGCCGGGACGCTGCCTTCGACGAACAGGTGACGGCGTCGTTTCTGAAAGGACTTGGCGCGATTTCGGTGGAGCTCGTGCCGTCATGAGAACCATCGTGCTGTTGCTGGCGGCGCTCGCCCTTGCCGGCTGCGACCAGAACATGGAGGTTCAGCCGAGATACGGCGAATATGCGAGAGCGCCGCTTTTTCGCTCGAGCAGCGCGCGTAATCCGCCGGCAGGAGCGGTGGCGCGCGACGCACTGGCAAAGGAGAAGGAGGCGACGCAAAGGCCGGCGCTGACCGCAGACCTCCTCGAACGCGGCCGTCAAAGGTTCACGATCTTCTGTTCGCCCTGTCACGGCGCGGGCGGCGACGGCAACGGCAGGATCGTGCAGCGAGGCATGCCGCATCCGACGAGCTATCACGATCCGAGGCTCGTTGCGGCCGACGACCAGCATTTCTTCGATGTGATCACCGATGGCTATGGTGCGATGTATTCCTATGCGTCGCGGATCCCGTCCCGTGACCGCTGGGCTATCGTCGCCTATATCCGCGCGCTGCAATTGAGTCGCCGCGCTTCGCTCGACGATGTGCCGCCGGATCAGCGCGCCAGACTGGAGTCGATGCCGTGAGCGCCCGCATCAATTTGAGCATGGCCGCGCTTGCTGCAATCCTGCTTTCTGCCGGTGCGGCCGTCGATGGCCGGTCCACGCTTGCGGCCTATCTGGTCGCCTGGGTCGCGCTCAGTGCTATTCCGATCGGTTCGCTCGGCGTGCTGATGGTGAGCTATCTGGTGCGGCGCGACTGGACGGAAACCTTGCATCCCGTGCTGATGGCTGCCACCGCGACCATGCCTTTGGCCGGCGTCCTGTTCATTCCGGTTTTGGTTTTCCTCGGCTCGCTCTATCCGGCGGCATCGGATACTGTTTCTCTGCCGACGTTCAAGGCCATTTATCTCGCACCGTGGTTTTTCGCCGCGCGCACGGTTTTCTATTTTGTCGCATGGACGATTCTGGGGTGGCGGCTGCGCGTCGCGTGGCCCGATCGCGCGCGAATGGTCCGCGTGGCCTCCGTGGGATTGATCGTTTACGCATTGCTGGTGTCGCTGGCCGGCGTGGATTGGCTGGAGTCGCTGCAGCCGGATTTTCATTCGTCCATCTATGGATTGCTCTATCTGAGCTTTGTGCTGACTGCCGGCGTTGCCTTTGCGATCGGCGCCGGCTTGCAGCTGGGGCGCCGCCTGGTCGGCATCAGCGGCTATAGCGGGCTGTTGCTGTCGACCATTTTGCTGTGGGGATATCTGCATGCCATGCAGTACATCGTTATCTGGTCCGCCAACATTCCGGGCGAGGTCGTATGGTATCTCAAACGATCTGTTGACGGCTGGCAATACGTGCTCGTTGTTCTCGCGGTGGGCCAGTTTATCTTTCCGTTCTTCGCGCTCCTGAATATACGGGTTCGCCGCAGCCGCCGATGGCTTTCGGGGCTTTGCGCGCTCACGCTCGCCATGCGCCTCGTCGAAGCTGCCGTGCTGATGATGCCGGCGATGTCTCGGCTCGCGGCCGTCCCTGCCGTGCTGGCATTGATACCGGCGCTGACTTTAGTGGGCGCGCTCCTGCTTCTCGCCTTTGAAATCACGAACGCCTGGCATGATCGCCTGCTCAACCCCGCGAGGAGGGGTCTGCGCGCAGCAGCCCCGCGATCAGCAGGATGAGGGAAATCACGGTGACCGCGCCGGCTCCCGCCAGCACGCGGCCGATCGCAACATTGTAAACACCGCGCGCCGGGTCGAAACCGTAGCACAACAGCCGGATATGATCGGCAAGCGACCCGACACGGCCCTGCGAAGCGCTGACCAGCGCCAGCCGCAGGTCGGAAGGTCGAAACGCAAGATCCGAAAGCATGAAGGCAATCCGTCCCTGCGGGGTCACGACAAAGGCGGCTTCGGGGTGCGCGAACTGGTCGTTGTCGCGGTCATAGACCGGCTGAAATCCGAACGCATGAAGGAGAGTTGCGGTATCCCGTGGCGAAGCACGCAGGAAGAAAGTGTAATCGGCGAGCGAGCCGTCGATCCGTGCATGCTTCATGGTTGCCGCGTCGGCGGCTGTATCCTTGGCGTCGAGCCCGGCAACCATGTAGTTGAAGTCCTGACCCGGTCGAAGTCCGCTCCGATCGAGCGCGTCTGCGACCGCGCCAATCGCAGGTCCGCACAATGTCTTGCAGGTATAGTCGGCCAGGACCCATATTGTTGGCTTCCCATTCAGCCATTGCCGCAAGGTTTTCGTCGTGTCCTTTTCATCGGTGAGTGCCAAGTCTGTGGGCAGAGGGGCGTTGGGCTCAGGCGCGGCCTGGACGCGGGCTATATCCGCGCGCGAGAGCGCCGCTCGTGCCGAACCAATTCCGCCGATCGCCAGGCCGAGACAAGCGATGATAATGGCTATCCTGGAGCACCGTAGCCTCTGTCTGCCTGCATAAGCCATTCCGTCCGAACCTCGATGCGAGGCGCCTCGTTCAAAACGCGATCGCAGCCGCAGGAGTTCCAGCGACCCAAGCCGCTTCTCGTCTTCAATCCCAGACGAGCGCGCCGCCATTCTGGTATTCGATGACGCGCGTCTCAAAAAAGTTCTTTTCCTTCTTGAGGTCCATCGCCTCGCTCATCCATGGAAACGGGTTGTCGGCCTCGGCGTACACCGGCGCCAGTCCGAGCTGGGCGCAGCGGCGGTTGGCGATGACGTGCATGTAGGTTTCGCACAGCGTCGCGTTGAGGCCGAGAAAGCCGCGCGGCATGGTGTCCCGTCCATAGGCGGCTTCGAGCTCGGCGGCATTCTTGAGCATGGCGCGCACCTCTTCCTGGAACGTTTTGGTCCAGAGATGCGGGTTCTCGATCTTGATCTGGTTGATGACGTCGATTCCGAAGTTCAGGTGGATCGACTCGTCGCGCAGGATGTACTGGTACTGTTCGGCAATACCGACCATCTTGTTGCGGCGGCCGAGCGAGAGAATCTGCACAAAGCCGGTATAGAACCACATGCCTTCGAACACGACATAGAAGGCGACCAGGTCACGCAAAAACGCCTGATCGGCTTCCGGCGTGCCGGTCTTGAAGCCGGGATCGTCGAGATGCTGGGTGTGCTTGAGCGCCCAGGCCGCCTTGTCGGTGATGGACGGCACCTCGCGATACATATTGAACAGCTCGCCTTCGTCGAGGCCGAGGCTCTCGACGATGTACTGGAACGTATGGGTATGCACCGCTTCCTCGAAGGCCTGCCGCAGCAGATATTGCCGGCATTCCGGGTTGGTGAGGTGGCGGTAGATCGCCAACACGATGTTGTTGGCGACGAGCGACTCCGATGCCGCGAAGAAGCCGAGGTTGCGTTTGATCATGCGCCGCTCGTCGTCGGTGAGGCCGTCCTTCGACTTCCACAGCGCTATGTCGGCCTGCATCGACACCTCCGTCGGCATCCAGTGGTTGTTGCAGCCGGAGAGATACTTTTCCCAGGCCCAGCGGTATTTCAGCGGCAGGAGCTGGTTGACGTCGGCGCGGGCGTTGATCATCCGCTTGTCGTCGACGCGCACCCGCGCGGCGCCGCGGTCGATTTCGCCGAGGCCGGTCGCGTCGGTCTGGATCTCGGTCGTTGTCGCGCTCGACGATGAATCAGACGCCTCGGCATGATGCGCACGCGTCCGCGGCGGAACAGGTTGCGCGGAAGGAGAGGTGTCGGACCAATCGAGCATGGTGATGTTCCTGTTGTTTCGATGTCGTTCCCGCAAAGGCGGGATTCGTGTGCGCCCGGTGCGCTACTGATCCGGGGCCATTGGCGGGGAGACTCCGTGTTATTGACACGCCTCGCAGGTCGGATCGTCGATGCGGCAGGCTTTCCAGCCGTCGGTCTCGGCGGTGTCGGTAGCGCGGCCGTTCGATGCCGCCGCCGACGCCGAGACTGCGTTGAGCTTGCCGTCGGTGCCTTTCAAGGTCGACTTTTCGACATGCGTCGCGGATCGTGAACGCAGGTAATAGGTAGTCTTGAGACCGCGCTTCCAGGCGTGGCGATAGAGTGCGTCGAGCTTCTTGCCGTTCGGGTTGGCGATGTAAAGATTGAGCGACTGCGCCTGGTCGATCCACTTCTGTCGGCGCGCGGCGGCATCGATCAGCCAGGTTGTGTCGATCTCGAAGGCCGTGGCGTAGAGCGCCTTGAGATCGTCAGGCACGCGATCGATTTGGCCCACGCTGCCGTCGAAATATTTGAGGTCCGAGATCATCACCTCGTCCCACAACCCGCGCGCCTTGAGATCGCGCACGAGATGAGCGTTCACCACGGTGAAGTCGCCGGACATGTTGGATTTGACGTAGAGGTTCTGATAGGCGGGCTCGATCGACTGCGACACGCCGCAGATATTGGAGATCGTCGCGGTCGGTGCGATCGCCATGCAATTTGAATTGCGCATGCCGATTGTCATGACGCGCCGGCGCAGTGAGTCCCAGTCAAGGCGGCTGGAGCGATCGAGGTCGACCGGCGCGCCGCGCGCCTCGTCGACGAGCGAAAGCGAATCGAGCGGCAGGATGCCTTTCGACCACAGCGATCCCTCATAGGAGGGATAGCGGCCGCGCTCGGCCGCGAGGTCGACCGAGCCGGAGATCGACCAGTACGAAATCGCCTCCATGCTTTCGTCCGCGAACGAGACGGCCTCATCCGAGGCATAGGGCAGGCGCAGGATGTTGAGCGCGTCCTGAAAGCCCATGATGCCGAGTCCGACCGGACGATGGCGCAGGTTCGAGGTCCGTGCCTCCGGAATGGTGTAGAAATTCACGTCCAGCACGTTGTCGAGCATGCGCATCGCGGTCTTCACCGTGCGTGCGAGGTGCTCGTGGTCGAGTTCGCCGTCGTGCAGATGGTTGACGAGGTTGACCGAGCCGAGATTGCAGACCGCGACCTCGGTGTTCGACGTGTTGAGCGTGATCTCGGTGCAGAGGTTCGAGGAATGCACGACGCCGCAATGCTGCTGCGGCGAGCGCAGGTTGCACGGATCCTTGAACGTGATCCAGGGATGGCCGGTCTCGAACAGCATGGTCAGCATGCGCCGCCACAGGTCGACGGCGCGGACCTGTTTGGTCACGCGCAGTTCGCCGCGCACGGCCTTCTCTTCATAATGGACATAGCGTTCGGCGAAAGCCTTGCCGGTGAGGTCGTGCAGGTCCGGCGTTTCGTCGGGTGAGAACAGCGTCCAGACGCCGTCCTCCTCGACACGCTGCATGAAGAGGTCCGGCACCCAGTTCGCCGTGTTCATGTCATGGGTGCGGCGGCGGTCGTCTCCGGTGTTCTTGCGCAGATCGAGGAACTCCTCGATGTCGACGTGCCATGTTTCGAGATAGGCGCACACCGCGCCCTTGCGCTTGCCCCCCTGGTTGACCGCAATCGCGGTGTCGTTCGCAACCTTCAGGAACGGCACCACGCCCTGGCTTTCGCCGTTGGTGCCCTTGATGTGGGCGCCGAGCCCGCGCACGCGCGTCCAGTCGTTGCCGAGACCGCCGGCGTATTTCGAGAGCAGCGCATTGTCCCTGATCGCCTTGAAGATGCCGTCGAGATCGTCGGCGACGGCCGTGAGAAAACAGGACGAAAGCTGCGGCCGCAATGTGCCGGCGTTGAACAGCGTCGGTGTCGATGCCATGAAATCGAACGACGAAAGCAGGTCGTAAAAGGCGATCGCCTTCTCTTCGCGGTCGATCTCGCGCAGCGCCAGCCCGCAGGCGACGCGCATGAAGAATGCCTGCGGCAGTTCGAAACGCGTGCTTCGGACATGCAGGAAGTATCGATCGTAAAGGGTCTGGAGGCCGAGATAGTCGAATTGGAGGTCGCGTTCCGCCTTCAGCGCGGCCGCAAGCCGGTCGAGATCGAAGCGCGCGATCTCCGGATCGAGCAGATCGTTGGCGATGCCGGTTTGCACATAGGCGCGGAAATAGTCCGCATATCGCTCCGCCATCTCCGCCTGCGTCGCCTGCTCGGGACGTCCGGCAATGAAGCTCAATGCCTCGCGGCGCAGCTTGTCGAGCAGAAGCCGTGCGCTCGCCTTGGCGTAGTCTGGATCGGTCTCGACCAGCGTGCGCGCCGCGAGAATCGGCGCCAGCGCCAGCTCGTCCGCGCTGATGCCGTCGTAGAGATTGCGATGCGCTTCGCTCAGGATGGCCTCGGCAGTGACGCCGTCAAGACCGGCGCAGGATTCCTCCACCACAGTGGCGAGGCGTCGGGTGTCGAGAGGCGTCAATGATCCGTCCGCCGACTTCATCCGCAACGCAGGCGTCGCGGCCGCCGCGCCGCCCTTCTTCGTCTTCGACTCCTGCGCTTTGGTCCGCTGGCGCGCCCGTTCCTCGCGGTAGAGCACGTAAGCGCGCGCGACCTTGTGATGCTCGCTTCGCATCAGCGCGAGTTCGGCCTGATCCTGAATGTCCTCGATGTGGAAGGTGCGGCCGGCGTCGGTGCGCCGGGTCAGGCTGGCGACGATCTGGCCGGTCAGCTCAGCGACGATGTCGTGGACCCGGCGCGAGACGGCGGCGCTGCTGCCTTCGACCGCGAGGAACGCCTTGGTCAGTGCGATCGCAATCTTCGAGGAGTCGAACGGCGAAACCGATCCGTTGCGCCGGATGACCTGATACGCGGGTTCGCTGGACGCCGCCGCGGCCGAAGTGGACAAAGACGGACGCACGGAACGCGCAGCGGATGCAGTTTCGGTTGCGACGGACATCGCTCAAACCCCAGTTTTGTTGCGAGCGGGATCGTGCGGAGACGCGCACAGGAATGCCGCGGCAGATGCCGCGATTGCTGCCATGCGGCCCGCCGGGACACCCCGCCCAGGGACGTTCTTTGCGACACGGCAGGTCTACTGGCTCGCGGGTCCAGGCGTCAGTCCGGTCTTCCCAAGGCCTTGCGACCCCAGTGACATTCAGTGGACTTCGGCTCGCCGCTTACAGTTGCGGGGGCAGCGTCGGCATTGCCGGGTCATTTGCCCCAGCGCACCGGCTTCCCTCTTAGCTCTCGGCATTGCGACTCGAGAGACCGTGACCACTATATTTAGTATCTTCACCTCATTCAGTGTCAACAAATCGTTTTGAATCCGGACGCGGAACGCTCGCAATCCACAGCGGTCCGAAACGGACTCGCCGTTCAACCACTCTTGACGCTTCGATCATACAGCCCATTATCCCGAGAGAGACGCCGCGCCCTATGTTTCGCGGCTCAACCGCCGAGCCTGACCGTGAACGATTTCGTCCGACCGAACCTGACGCCCCCGAACGGGCAGAAGAAAGTGCTTTTGCATTCCTGCTGCGCGCCTTGCTCGGGCGAGGTGATGGAGGCGATGCTGGCCTCGGGGATCGATTACACGATCTTTTTCTACAATCCAAACATCCACCCGCTGAAAGAATATCTGCTGCGCAAGGACGAGAACGTCCGCTTCGCGGAAAAGCATGGCGTGCCGTTCGTGGATGCCGATTACGACAAGGACAACTGGTTCGCGCGCGCCAAGGGGATGGAGTGGGAGCCGGAACGCGGGGCGCGCTGCACCATGTGCTTCGACATGCGCTTCGAGCGCACCGCGCTCTATGCGCATGAGCACGGTTTTCCGGTGATGACATCGTCGCTCGGCATCTCCCGCTGGAAGAACATGGCGCAGATCAATGACTGCGGCCATCGCGCCGCCGGACTTTATGACGGCCTGTCGTATTGGGATTTCAACTGGCGCAAGGGCGGCGGCGCACAGCGCATGATCGAGATCAGCAAGCGCGAGGAATTCTACCAGCAGGAATATTGCGGCTGCGTCTATTCGCTGCGCGACACCAATCAGCACCGCAGGGAGCAGGGCCGTTCGCCGATCGCGATCGGCACGCAATTCTACCGGAACGAGAACGATTCGGATTCGACCTGATTCCGCTTTGGCGGTTGACGGTCCGGACCCGCTGGCCCATAGGATTAGTGGTCGAGGTTCTCCGGGACATTCAAGCCTGGAGCTAAGAGGGAAGCCGGTGCGCTCTGGTCGATGGGCCTTCGTCCATGGATCCGGGCAATGCCGGCGCTGCCCCCGCAACTGTAAGCGGCGAGCTGTGGTCCATCAGTGTCACTGGGAGCAATCCCGGGAAGGCCGGACCGAAGCCGAGACCCGCGAGCCAGGAGACCTGCCCCGGCAACATAGTCGTCCTCGGGCGGGGTGTCCCGGTGGTGCGCTTGCGGTTTCATGGCAAGCCTCGCCAGGATTCCCATGCCGCGTCGCTAAGGCCCAGCCCCCAACACATGGGGTAAAGCCGTGTCAGTTTCCTCTCTCCCTGTCGCCACGCTCGGCACGCCGCGCATCGGCCCGCGTCGCGAACTGAAAATCGCGCTCGAAAGCTACTGGTCGGGCAAGTCCGACGAATCCGCGCTGCTTGAAGCGGCGGCCAGCTTGCGCGCCGCGAACTGGGCGCGCCAGAAGTCGCTCGGCGTCACCGTCATCCCGTCCAACGATTTCACGCTCTACGATCACGTGCTCGACACCAGCGTCATGGTGGGAGCGATCCCGGACATCTACGGATGGGAAAGCGGGCCGGTGCCGCTCGCCACCTATTTCGCGATGGCGCGTGGCGCGCAGGGCGGAAATGGCGATGCAGCCTGTGCGCATGGTCATCGGGGTGAGGGCCACGCTCACGGCGCGCCGGCGCAGGAAATGACCAAGTGGTTCGATACCAATTATCATTACATGGTCCCCGAATTCAGCAAGGGCCAACGATTCGAACTCTCGTCGCTGAAGGCCGTCGATGAATATCGCGAGGCCAGGGCTCTCGGGTATCAGACGCGGCCCGTGCTGCTTGGTCCCGTCACCTATCTGAAACTCGGCAAGAGCAAGGACGCGAATCTCGATCCGCTGTCGCTGCTTTCCGGTCTGCTGCCGGTCTATATCGAGGTGCTGAAGCGCCTTGCCGCGGAGGGCGCGGAATGGGTGCAGTTCGACGAGCCCTGTCTCGTGCTCGATCTCGACGATGCGACCCGCAAGGCGTTGCGCGCGACCTATGAACAGCTTGCGCGAGCACTGCCAAATCTGAAGATCATGCTGGCCACCTATTTCGGCGGCATCGGGGACAATCTCGACACCGCATTGTCGCTGCCGGTCACGGGACTTCACATTGATCTCGCTCGCGCTCCGGACCAGCTCGAGGCGGTGGCGGCAAAGGCGAGACGGGATCTGGTCCTGTCTCTCGGCGTGATCGACGGTCGCAACATCTGGCGCGCCAACTTGCCGGCGCTGCTCGACCGCCTGGAGCCCGTTGTCGCCAAACGCGGAGTCGACCATTTGCAGGTCGCGCCGTCCTGCTCGCTTCTGCATGTGCCGATCGACGTGTCGCTTGAAACCGATCTCGATGCCGAGCTGAAAAGCTGGCTCGCCTTTTCGGTGCAGAAGATGGGTGAGCTGGCGACGCTCGGCGAGGCGCTCGCCAAGGGCCGCGCCTCGGTCGCCGACGCCCTGAAAGCATCGGCAGACGCCGCGGCGGCGCGCAAGGCGTCTCCGAAGGTTCATGATGCTGCCGTTGCGGCACGCATCGGAGCGGTTGCGCCCGGCATGGCCCGGCGCAAGAGCGCTTTTGCCGATCGCGCCAAGTTGCAGCGCGACCGCTTCGGCCTTCCGTCGTTCCCCACGACAACCATCGGCTCGTTCCCGCAGACCGCCGAGGTGCGCAAGGCGCGCTCGGCGCATGCCAAGGGCGCAATGAGCGATGCCGACTACGAGAAGTTTTTGCGGGAGGAGACGGCGCGAACCATCCGCTGGCAGGAAGACATCGGCCTCGACGTGCTCGTGCACGGCGAGTTCGAGCGCAACGACATGGTGCAGTATTTCGGGGAGCAGCTTTCCGGATTCGCTTTCACAAGGCACGGCTGGGTGCAGAGCTACGGCTCGCGCTGCGTCCGTCCGCCGGTCCTGTTCGGCGACGTGTCGCGGCCGAACCCGATGACCGTCGGCTGGTGGACATACGCACAGACGCTGACATTCAAGCCGATGAAGGGCATGCTCACCGGCCCTGTGACCATCCTCAACTGGTCCTTCGTGCGCGACGACGTGCCGCGCAGCCTTGCCTGCCGGCAGATCGCGCTCGCCATCCGCGACGAGGTCGTCGACCTGGAGGCGGCCGGAGCGTCGATGATCCAGATCGACGAGGCCGCGCTGCGCGAGGGATTGCCGCTGCGCCGGTCCGAATGGAAGGCGTATCTCGACTGGGCCGTCGAATGTTTCCGTCTGTGTGCGAGCGGCGTCACTGATGCGACCCAGATCCACACCCACATGTGCTATTCGGAATTCAACGACATCATCGACGCGATCGCGGCGATGGACGCCGACGTCATCTCGATCGAGACGTCGCGCTCCAAGATGGAGTTGCTCGACGCCTTCAGGAACTACAAATATCCGAACGAGATCGGTCCCGGCGTCTACGATATTCACTCCCCGCGCGTGCCGGCGGTCGACGAGATGACGAGCCTGCTCAAGCTCGCGCGGCAGCGCCTTTCCGATACCCAGCTCTGGATCAATCCGGATTGCGGGCTGAAGACCCGCAAGTGGGAGGAGGTCAGGCCGGCGCTCGTCAACATGGTCGAGGCGGCGAGACGGATGCGATAGAGCGCTTTTGAGCGAAGTAGAATCCGGTTTGCATGAAGAAAACGCATCAAACAGGCAGCCAGGGTTTTTCACGGTTTCCGTGAAACGGTGAAAGTCCTGGCGCGAAATGCGGAAAAGCGGAGTGGGTTTTGCTCGTCCGCTCTCGATATTTCGAAGTCAGGATGACCTCGGATCGGTCGATCCGAAATCATCGTGATCTATCGCGCGAAATATCCGGTTCACGCCCTCCCGCCGTAATTTTCGCAAGCGCGAAGTCTGAATCGATTTAAATTTCTGGCAGACTCAAAGTTTCATTCATGGAATAAAACGTGCGGAGCGCCTGTGCTTTTACCGCTTTCGGGAAAAGGCATGCGTCGAGAGATGAAAATGCTGCCTGTGCGATCTCTCGAGTGAAGGCCGCATGCGACGTACTGAACTCGTTTAGCGGTTATGCGTTCGACTTACCGGTCCGCCCGCTCGATGACGGCCATCAGTTCGGCAATCTTGCGGCGCTGATCGGCCTTGTTGCCGCTTGTAATCGCATGCTCGACGCAATGCGCCACGTGATCCTTGAGCACTTCTTCCTCGACACGCCGCAGCGCGGCGCGCACGGCCGAAATCTGCGTCACGATGTCGATGCAATATCGGTCTTCATCGACCATTCGCGACAGGCCGCGTACCTGGCCTTCGATCCGGCTCAATCGTTTGCGGCAGGATGCCTTGAGATTGTCGCGCATGCACAGTATATACCCCTATAGGGTATGTACTGCAAGCGCCGAACGCGGAGATTCCGGATGAGCACAGCCGAGCAGGCAACGTCGAAAAATGGCTGCTGCAGCGCGGACGGGGCGCAGGCTTCATCTTCCGCCGGCGCATCTGATGGATCGAGTTGCGGCGGCGGAAACGCCGTGACCGCGCATGACCATGGCGCGCCGGCGCCCCACGACAAACAGGCACATCATCACGATCGGCATCCTGTCGGTGCGCACGATGGAAAGGTGCTTGATCCCGTCTGCGGCATGAGCGTCGACCCGCAGACCAGCAAGCATCGCTTCGATCACCAGGGCGCGACCTATCATTTCTGTTCCGCGGGCTGCCGAACCAAATTCGCCGCGTCCCCGCAGTCGTATCTCGACAAGTCCAAGGCGCCCCCCGCGGACGCGCCTGAAGGCACTGTCTACACCTGTCCGATGCATCCCGAAGTCCGCCAGGTCGGCCCCGGCGCCTGTCCCATCTGCGGAATGGCGCTGGAGCCCGAACTGGTGTCGCTGGACGACGCGCGGAATCCCGAACTGGCGGACATGTCGCGCCGTTTCTGGATCGGATTGATCCTCGCTTTGCCTGTGATCGTGCTGGACATGGGCGGGCATATCGCCGGCGCGCATGGCTGGGTCGAGCCGACGCTGTCGAACTGGATTCAGTTCGCCTTTGCGACGCCGGTGG
>NZ_MKRN01000154.1:48861-50622 GCF_001896955.1 Nitrobacter sp. 62-13
AGCGTTGCCGCTACGGTCGCGCCCGGACTATTTCCACCGGCCTTTCGCGGGCATGATGGCGCGGTCGCGGTCTATTTCGAGGCGGCGGCGGTCATCACGATCCTGGTGCTGCTCGGGCAGGTGCTCGAACTGCGCGCGCGCGAGGCGACCTCGGGCGCGATCAAGGCGCTGCTCGATCTCGCGCCGAAGACCGCGCGCCGCGTCGACGAGTCGGGAGCGGATCACGACGTGGCGCTTGACGACATCGCCGTCGGCGACCGCCTCCGCGTTCGCCCCGGCGAAAAGGTGCCGGTGGATGGCGTTCTCGTCGAGGGCCGCTCGTCGCTCGATGAATCCATGGTGACCGGGGAATCCATGCCGGTCAGCAAGGAAGCCGGCGCCAAAGCGATCGCCGGCACCATCAACCGCTCGGGAAGTTTCGTGATGCGGGCCGAGAAGATCGGACGTGACACGCTCCTGTCCCGGATCGTGCAGATGGTTGCGCAGGCGCAGCGGTCGCGCGCGCCGATCCAGCGTCTGGCCGATCAGGTGGCCGGCTGGTTCGTGCCGGCTGTCATCGCCGCCGCCGTGGCGGCGTTCGCGGTCTGGGCCCTGGTCGGACCCGAGCCGCGTCTCGCCTTCGGTCTGGTCGCCGGGGTGAGCGTGCTGATCATCGCGTGCCCCTGCGCGCTCGGCCTCGCGACGCCGATGTCGATCATGGTCGGCGTCGGACGCGGCGCGCAGGCCGGCGTCCTGATCAGGAACGCCGAAGCGCTCGAGCGCATGGAGAAGGTCGATACGCTGGTGGTCGACAAGACCGGCACATTGACGGAAGGAAAACCCCGGCTCGTCGCCATCGAGGCCGCGGAAGGCTTTCATAAGGACGATGTGCTTCGTTTCGCCGCGAGCGTCGAACGATCCAGCGAACATCCTCTGGCGGACGCCGTTGTAGCTGCGGCGAAGCAACGCAATCTGGCGCTGAACGACGTGCAGGAATTCGACGCGCCGGCGGGTAAGGGTGTGACCGGCAAGGTCGATGGCAGGACGGTGCTGATCGGATCGGCCGCGTTTCTCGAATCCGCTCAGGTTGCCGTTGCCGGAATGGCGCCCCGCGCCGAGCGGCTGCGCGCCGCGGGAGCGACCGTCATCAACGTCGCAGTCGATGACAGGCTGGCCGGTCTGCTCGCGATCGCCGATCCGGTGAAGTCGTCGACGCCTGCTGCCCTGAAAGCGCTGGCTGGTGAGGGCATCAAGGTCATCATGCTGACCGGCGACAATCGCACCACCGCCGACGCGGTCGCAAAACAACTCGGCATCGCCGATGTCGAGGCGGACGTTCTGCCCGAGCAGAAGAGCGCCGTCGTCACCCGGCTTCAGAATGAGGGGCACATCGTGGCGATGGCCGGAGACGGCATCAATGATGCGCCGGCGCTCGCCTCCGCCGATGTCGGAATCGCCATGGGCACAGGAGCCGACGTCGCCATGGAAAGTGCCGGCGTGACGCTGCTCAAGGGCGATCTCGGCGGCATCGTTCGCGCCCGCCGGCTCTCCGAGGCGACCATGCGCAACATCCGGCAGAACCTGATCTTCGCCTTCATCTACAACGCCGCCGGCATCCCGATCGCCGCCGGCGTTCTTTATCCGGTCTTCGGCCTGCTGCTATCCCCGATCGTGGCGGCGGCAGCGATGGCGCTGTCGTCGGTGAGCGTGGTCGGCAATGCGCTGCGGCTGCGCGCAGCAAGGCTTTGAAGGCGAGGGCCGTCGTCCCGTTCTTCAACGGCG
>NZ_MKRN01000154.1:50685-58120 GCF_001896955.1 Nitrobacter sp. 62-13
GTTGTAGATCGTGCCGGACCATTTGTTCGGACCGCTTTGCGACATGCCCTGGAACAGCGGCAGGCCGATCATCGGTCGTTTGGCAAGCGACGGGTTGCGATTCTTGTCGTCGACGACCGGCCGTCCGGTCGCGGGGTCGATGGGACTGCGCAGCCAGACCACCACGCCGCAAATCCCGCCGCGGCATTTGCTGACACGGACCTTGGCGTCGCCGGCCTGCGTCAGCCAGATGCCGGTGGGGTCGGCTGTTGTCTGTGCATCGGCGAAAGAAAAGCTGGCGGCAAGGATTGCAATCGCAAAACCGGATCGCACGAGCATGACAACCTCCAGAGCAATCCGGTGTGCATAACAAAAAAACGGAGTCGCGCAACGTGATATGGGCGGCGAAGCCATCTTCGCGACAGGATGTCTCAGCGATGGCCGTGTCGCGTTTTCAGATGAAGCGGCTACCATTTCGTGAAGAAAACGCCTCAAATCAAATCGTGGAGTCGCGCTTCTGAACTGGAGCCGTTCCAAGGCTCGACCCGCGCCCGGCCGGGTCGTGACCGGGGCGGCGTCGGCGCGCGGGAGATGAGACGGCGAGCCGCCCGTTTGGTGAATACCCAATCGGCAAGACTGCATACTCGGCGTTGACCGCCATTATGTTATGGTATGTAACGGCTATCGTAGTATCTACG
The DNA here is from genome assembly GCF_001896955.1 of Nitrobacter sp. 62-13. Classification (GTDB taxonomy): domain Bacteria; phylum Pseudomonadota; class Alphaproteobacteria; order Rhizobiales; family Xanthobacteraceae; genus Nitrobacter. The sequence goes on from NZ_MKRN01000154.1 coordinate 51,363, forward strand.
GCGATGGAACCCTGATGAGGGTCTCGTCAGGCCCTTTTGGTTCTCATCAAAAATTCTTCCACCAATCCGGACAATAACCCATGACCTTCACGCTTCCGAATCTGCCTTATTCCTACGATGCGCTCGCGCCCCATATGTCCCGAGAAACCTTGGAATATCATCACGATAAGCATCACCAGGCCTACGTGACCAACGGCAATAACGCGATCAAGGGGACCGAATTCGAAGGAAAATCGCTCGAGGACATCGTCAGGAGTTCGTACGGCAAGAGCGCGGCCGTGGGCGTCTTCAACAACGCCGGTCAGCACTACAACCACCTGCATTTCTGGCAGTGGATGAAGCCGAACGGCGGTGGCGCCAAGCTGCCCGGCCGTCTGGAGAAGAAGATCACCGAGGATCTGGGCGGTCTGGACAAGTTCAAGGCCGCTTTCGCCGCGGCTGGCGCCGGGCAGTTCGGCTCGGGTTGGGCCTGGCTGCAGGTGAAGAACGGCAAGCTCGAAGTCACCAAGACGCCGAACGGCGAAAATCCGCTGATTCACGGTGCGACGCCGATCCTCGGCTGCGATGTCTGGGAGCACTCCTATTATATCGACTATCGCAACCGCCGGCCCGATTACCTGAAGGCGTTCCTGGATCATCTGGTGAATTGGGAATACGTCGACGAGCTTTTGGGCAAGGCTTCCTGACGACGTCTCTGTCGTAATTGTGAGAATTCAAAAGGCGGCACCATGGTGCCGCCTTTTTTCATCAGCCTTGAGCACCGTTCGGGTGGTCGCCTTGCGCGTCGAAGGATTTTCGGCAAGACACAATGCGCAAGACGATGCTTGCCGGGCGAGAGGCTTTCAACGACAGGGACAAACGATGAACTATCTTCTGGTTTTTGTCGGCGGCGGCCTCGGCGCGACCTTTCGACATGGAGTCAACCTGTTGTGTGCCCGGGTTTTCGGGACACATTTCCCCTTCGGCACGTTTCTCATCAACGTTTCAGGCTCGCTCGTGATGGGTTTGATCGCCGGCTATCTCGCGTTCAAGGGGAGCGCCGCGCAGCCGTGGCGGCTGTTCGTGATGACCGGGGTTCTCGGCGGCTACACCACCTTCTCGACATTCTCGCTTGATTCCGCGCTGCTGTACGAGCGCGGCGAGATCGCTCTTGCGGCCCTCTACGTGGCCGGCTCTATCGTGCTGGCGATCGCAGGCCTGTTCGCCGGTCTCGCGCTGGTTCGCCACCTGGCGTGAAACCGGGGCCGCCGGACGGCCCTTGCAGCCCGCAGCCCACCTCGTTCGGAAGCCTTCTCCGCTGGACACCTGTGATGTTATAATATAACGATTACATCGGGATAATTGGCGGTTGGATCCTTGTCCCTTTGCGGGACCGGAAAGCGTATCAAGTGCTCCATTCTCACCATCGCGATCGGGGTCAGGCTCACGAGCATGGCCATGGGCATGGACACACTCACGGGCTGTCCGCGCCGCATCCCGCCCAGGCGGTCCCCTGGTCGATCCTGCGGCTGGCGCTGGCAGCGCGGCTCGGTGCCGCGCTTGCGGTCAGCGCCATGCTTTGGGCCGCCGTTGTATTGGCGATGAGGTGAGATGGCCGCGCAACTGCAGTTCCGCGACGTCACTCTCGGTTATGACCGGCATCCGGCCGTTCATCACCTGAGCGGAGAAGTCGCGTCCGGCGCGCTGCTGGCTGTGGTCGGCCCGAACGGCGCGGGCAAGTCGACGCTGTTTCGCGGCATCGTCGGCATCCTCAAGCCGCTGGCGGGCTCGATCGCGCGCGGCAAGCGCGATCTCCGCGATATCGCCTATCTGCCGCAGAGCGCCGAGATCGACCGCAGCTTTCCGATTTCGGTGTTCGATTTCACCGGCTCGGGGCTGTGGCGCGCCACCGGGGCGTTCGGCGCATTGGGCCGATCCGGGCGCGAGAAAATCGTGGAAGCGTTGGCGGCGGTAGGCCTGAACGGATTCGAAAACCGTCCCATTGGCACGCTGTCGGGCGGACAGATGCAGCGGATGCTGTTCGCGCGGGTGCTGTTGCAGGATGCGGCCGTGATCGTGCTGGACGAACCGTTCAACGCGATCGACGCCAAGACCTCGGCCGATCTGCTCGCTCTGGTGCGGCGCTGGCACGGGGAGAAGCGGACGGTGCTCGCCGCGTTGCACGACATGGATCTGGTGCGCGCGAATTTTCCGGAGACGCTGCTGCTCGCGCGCGGTGAGGTGGCGTGGGGCCCGACGGCGCAGGTGCTGACTTCCGATAATCTTTCGCGCGCCAGGCAGATGTGCGAAGCCTTCGACGACGGCGCGGCCGCTTGCGCGGCGCACCTGCCGTCCCGCGCGGCCTGAGGCATTCATGGTCTACGACTGGCTGGTTGCTCCCTTCGCCGATTTCGAATTCATGCGCCGTGCGCTGGCAGCGTCGATTGCGCTCGCACTCGGCGCCGCGCCGATCGGCGTATTCCTGATGCTGCGGCGGATGAGCCTCGTTGGCGACGCGATGGCGCATGCGATCCTGCCGGGAGCGGCCATCGGCTTTCTGTTGTCGGGCCTCAATCTGTTTGCGATGACCGCCGGGGGATTGATCGCAGGTTTTGCGGTGGCGATTCTGGCGGGGGTGGTGTCGCGCGTCACCGAATTGAAAGAGGATTCCTCGCTGGCGACCTTCTACCTGGCCTCGTTGGCGCTCGGCGTCACCATCGTGTCGGTCAAGGGCACCAATATTGATCTGCTGCATGTGCTGTTCGGCAATATCCTCGCGATGGACAACCAGACGCTGATCGTGATCGCGATCAACGCCACGGTGACGCTTGTGGTTCTCGCCGTGATCTATCGCCCGCTGGTGATCGAATGCGTCGATCCGTTGTTTCTGCGCACCGTGAGCCGGGCGGGCGCGCCGGCTCATCTGGCGTTTCTCGCGCTCGTCGTCGTCAATTTGGTCAACGGCTTCCACGCGCTGGGCACGTTGCTGGCGGTCGGGCTGATGGTGCTGCCGGCAGCTATCGCGCGATTCTGGGCGCGCGACATCACCGGCATGATGATGGTCGCCGTTGTCAGCGCGATGCTGTCGGGGTACGCGGGACTGGTTCTGTCGTTCCACAGCAAGGTGCCCTCGGGGCCTGCGGTCATTCTGGTCGCCACGGCGCTTTATGTGATGTCGGTGCTGTTCGGCAGCGTCGGCGGGATGCTTCGGCAGCTCTTCCCGGCGCCCCATCTCGAAGCGTGATGACGGACGCCATGGCGTGGTCTCGCCGTCTCATATTCTGGACGATCGTGATCGTGCTGGCGGCGCTTGCTCCCGTCCGCGCCCAAAGCCGTGACGACGCCGGCAGCGATCATCGTATCCAAGTTGTCGCGAGTTTCTCGATCCTCGGCGATTTTACTAAAGAGGTCGCGGGCGCACGGGCCGATGTCACGACGCTGGTCGGGACCAACGGCGACGTGCATGTGTTTACCCCGACGCCGGCCGACGTCAGGAAAGTCGCGGCCGCGAAACTGGTGATCGTCAACGGCCTCGGCCTCGAAGGCTGGCTGCCGCGACTGGTGCAGGCATCCGGCGGCCACGCGGCGATCGTGGTCGCGTCCAGCGGCGTTGCCTTGCGCGGAGCCGACGCAGGCGAAAGGCACAGTACCCGACATGACGAAGGCCCGGCCGATCCTCATGCATGGCAATCGGTCGCCAATGCCAAGGTCTATGTCGCCAATATTCGCGACGGTCTGATTGCGGCGGACCCGTCGCGCGAGGCGGTTTATCGGGCCAATGCCGCCGCCTATCTGTCCAGACTCGATGCGCTGGATCGGGAGGTACGTGAAGCGGTGGCCCGGATTCCGCCCGAGCGGCGCAAGGTGATCTCGACCCACAATGCCTTCGGCTATTTCGAGGCGGCCTACGGCATAGCTTTCATCGCCCCGCAGGGCGTCTCGACCGACAGCGAGCCGAGCGCTCGCGACATCGCCATGACAGTCACCCAGATCAGAAACGCAAAAATTCCGGCCATTTTCCTGGAGAATCTCAGCGACGAACGGCTGATCCGCCGGATTGCGGCCGAATCCGGGGCGCGGGTCGGAGGGACCTTGTATTCCGACAGTTTGAGCGACGAAAATGGCGACGCCCCCACTTACATTGACATGGTCAGGCATAATATAAAGGCCATGACGAGCGCGCTGGTGGACTAGTCGGTCGACGCCTTTTTTGCCTTTTCTCCGGAGGAGAGGGCCGGTCGCGAAGCGGCCGGGGACGGTCGCTGAATGTTCACGCGTGCTATTGACCCCAACCTCTCCCTGCAAAGGGGAGGGGAGCAGCCACGAGTTCAGTTGATGTCTGATGTAAACGCTCCCGCCTCGACGAAGATTCCCGTGACCGTGCTCACCGGCTATCTCGGCGCAGGCAAGACCACGCTGTTGAACCGTATCCTGTCCGAAAATCACGGCAAGAAATACGCGGTGATCGTCAATGAGTTCGGGGAGGTCGGCATCGACAATGACCTGATCATCGGCGCGGACGAGGAAGTGTTCGAAATGAACAACGGCTGCGTCTGCTGCACGGTGCGCGGCGACCTCGTGCGCATTCTCGAAGGCTTGATGAAGCGCAAGGGCAAGTTCGACGCCATCATCGTGGAGACCACGGGCGTTGCCGATCCGGCGCCGGTCGCGCAGACCTTCTTCGTCGACGAGGACGTGCAGAATAATGCGCGGCTTGATGCCGTGGTTACGGTCGCCGACGCCAAGTGGCTGAGCGAGCGGCTCAAGGATGCGCCCGAGGCCAAGAACCAGATCGCCTTCGCCGACGTCATCGTGCTCAACAAGACCGATCTGGTGTCCACGTCCGAACTGGCCGAGGTCGAAGGCCGGATACGCGGCATCAATCCTTATGCCAAGCTGCACCGCACCGAACGCTGCCAGGTGGCGCTGTCGGATGTTCTGGAGCGCGGCGCGTTCGATCTCGACCGTATCCTCGAACTCGAGCCGGATTTCCTCGCCAAGGACGATCACGACCACCACCATGATCACGATCATCATCATGACCATCACGATCATGACCACGGCCATCATCACGATCATGACCATGGTCACGAGCATGACCATGACCATGGTCTGAAGCACTACCATGACGAAGAGATGCAATCGATGTCGTTGCGTTCGGACAAGCCGCTCGATCAGGAAAAGTTCATGCCGTGGCTGCAGGGACTGCTGGCGGCGGAGGGACAGAAGATTCTGCGCTCGAAGGGCATTCTCGCGTTCGCCGACGATAACGACCGCTATGTCTTCCAGGGCGTTCACATGATGCTGGAGGGAAGTCGCCAGCGTGAATGGAAGCCCAACGAGAAACGCGAAAGCCGTGTCGTCTTCATCGGTCGCGAATTGCCGGAAGCGCTGATCCGCGAAGGCTTCCAGAACTGCATTGCCGCGTGATGACCGTCTCCAGCGCTCCGCAGCAGAATTCCATCACCACGATCGGCGAACGCGTGCGTTCCGTTGCCATCGGCATGCCGGTTGCCGCCGTGTATTTTATCGGCGACCGCGCCGCCTTCGTCGGGGACGAGGAAACGATCACGCTGGTTTCCAGCGACGGCGAGAAGGTCGCGGCGGCCGTTCATGGCGGCGCGATCCTGTCGTCGGTTTCGGACGGCAAACGACTCATCACCGGCGGCGATGACGGCAAGGTTGTCGCGCTCGACATGAAGGGCGAGAGCTCGGTCCTTGTGACCGACGCAAAACGCCGCTGGATCGACAACGTCGCAGTTCATCCCGATGGCGCGATCGCATGGTCCGTCGGCAAGACCGCGTTCGTGCGCGGGCCCAAGGGCGAAGACAAGTCGATCGAAGCGCCATCGAGCGTCGGAGGGCTCGCCTTCGCGCCGAAGGGTCTGCGGCTCGCGCTCGCGCATTATAACGGCGTGACTTTGTGGTTTCCGAACATGATGGCGCAGCCGGAACGGCTGGAATGGGCCGGCTCGCACCTCGGCGTGATGTTCAGCCCCGACAGCAGGTTCATTGTCACCGCAATGCACGAGCCGGCGCTGCACGGCTGGCGGCTGGCGGACGCGCAGCACATGCAGATGACCGGCTACCCGAGCCGCGTCAAATCGCTGTCATGGAGCCCGGGTGGAAAGGCGCTGGCCACATCCGGAGCCGACCGGGTGGTGATTTGGCCGTTCGCCAGCAAGGACGGCCCCATGGACAGGGAGCCGCTGATGCTGGCGCAATTGCAGGCGCGCGTCACCGCGGTCGCATTTCACCCCACGCAGGACTTTCTTGCCGCCGGCTACGAGAACGGCGTTATCCTGATGGTTAAGATCGCCAACGGCGCCAAGGTCGCGGTTCGCCGCGACGGCGACGCACCTGTCGTTTCGCTGGCCTGGAATGCGAAGGGCTCGATGCTGGCTTTCGCCCTGCAGAATGGCGACGCGGGGCTGGTTGATCTCTGACGTTTCGATTGAATTCCGTCCTCGGGCCTGCCTTTGCGGCGTTTCGAGCGATGCATGTCCTCGGGCTTGCCCCGAGGATGGATAATTGTTCGCGTCAAAACAAAATCATGGAGCTTCGCTTCTGATTCCATCAGGAGCGAAAGGCGCAAACTGGTCTCATGGATTCGTTGGTCTGGTTCGCTGGCGTGAGGTTCCCGAAGGAACCTGGCCGGCGTCGAACCGTTAGTCCCGCGAAAGGATTTGCGGTGAGTCGATGTCTCTCAGCGAACGCAGCACCAAGGTGAGGAAACGCAATGCGAGAAAAGATTTCGCGATTGCGGTCGCGATCGTGGC
>NZ_MKRN01000154.1:58160-63070 GCF_001896955.1 Nitrobacter sp. 62-13
CGTGCCCGCCGGCAAACAGAACGGACCTGCGGAAGCCGAGCCCGGCGGCACGCGTCCCACCACCCCCGCGCCGGAGCCCGCGCAAAAGGCGGGCGCTCAGCCTGCGCTTCCACCTGCGCCGGCCGAGAAGACCGCTCCTCCAATCAGGGAAAAGTAGGAGCGCTACTCCTAGAGCCTTTCCGCTTCTGATGGAATCAGAAGCGGAGCCCTATGTTTTTGATTTGACGCGTTTTCTTTACGCGAACCGGTAGTCACTTCGCTTGAAAACGCTCTCATCATTCCCGCGTCGAAACAAACAAAAGCGCGATTGAATATCCAGACGCGTTGTTTTGGGACGAGAAGTTTCCGGGTCTGCGGGCATCTGCCCGCCTCCCGGAATGACGATGATTGAATCACCGCACCAGCACGTTCCGGAATTGCCAGGGGTCGGAGGTGTCGATGTCTTCGGGAAAGAGACCCGGACGATCAGTCAGCGGCGTCCAGTCGGTGTAGAAGCCTTTCACCGGACCGAGATAGGGGCGTTGGATTTCGAGACAACGACGGAAGTCGATTTCATCCGCTTCGACGATGCCGGCTTCAGGATTCTCCAGCGCCCACACCATGCCCGCCAGCACCGCGGACGAGACCTGCATGCCGGTGGCGTTCTGATAGGGCGCGACGCGTCGGGTTTCCTCAATCGACAACTGCGAGCCGTACCAGTACGCGTTCTTGCCGTGGCCATAGACCAGCACGCCAAGTTCGTCGATGCCGTCGACGATCTCGGTCTCATCCAGAATATGCCACTTCGGCTGCATCCTGCCTTCCGCGCCGAACATCTCGTGCAGCGACAGCACCGCGTCGTTCGCCGGATGATAGGCGTAATGGCAGGTCGGGCGATAGATCACGTTCTGTCCGTCGCGCACGGTGAAATAGTCCGCGATCGAGATCGACTCGTTATGCGTGACCAGAAACCCGTATTGCGCTCCCGGTGTCGGGCACCATGAGCGCACGCGGGTGTTGGCTCCCGGTTGCAGCAGATAGATCGCGGCCTGACATCCGGTGTCGTGTTTGCGGCCGTTCTCCGGCATCCATTTTTCGTGGGTGCCCCAGCCGAGTTCGGCCGGTTGCAGGCCCTCGGAGACGAATCCTTCGACCGACCAGGTGTTGACGAATACGTTCATGGGCTTCGGCGTCTTGGCGCGCTGGGTGTCGCGCTCGGCGATGTGGATGCCCTTGACGCCGAGCTTGTGGGCGAGTTGGCCCCAGCCTTCGCGGCTCTTCGGTTCGTTGAACTCCGTCTTGGTGTCGCGCGCGATATCGAGCAGCGCCTGCTTGACGAACCACGACACCATGCCGGGGTTGGCGCCGCAGGTGGATACCGCGGTGGTGCCGCCCTCGCTCCTGCGCTTGGCGGCCAGCAACGTTTCGCGCAGCGCGTAGTTGGAGCGCTTTTCCGGGCCGGCGCTCTTGTCGAAATAAAATCCGAGCCACGGCTCGACCACCGTGTCGATGTAGAGTGATCCGATCTCGCGGCACATGGTCATGAGATCGACGGACCCGGTGTCGACGGACAGATTGACGCAGAAGCCCTGTCCGCCGCCTTGCGTCAGCAGTGGAACAAGGACGTCGTGATAGTTGTCGCGCGTGATGGCCTGTCTGATGAATCTGACGCCGTGCTTTTTTGCCAGCGTGTCGTCCGCGTGCGGATCGATGATGACGAAGCGGGATTTGTCGAATTCGAAATGCTTCTCGATCAGCGGCAGGGTGCCTTTGCCGATCGAACCGAAACCGATCATGACGATCGGGCCGGTGATGCGCGCATGCACGGACGAAGCATTGGACGACATCATGACTCTCCAGATTGTCGGGAAATCGCCGGCCGGAAAAAAGCGGCCGCGGGCACTCTTGAAGACGACAAAACGTCGATGAAATCAAGCCCCGGGCGCGGCTTTCGCCGTCATGCCGCGGTCAGGAATGGCTCATGATCATACGACGTGGTCGGGCGCGAGGGCGCAGTCGACGTCGTCCGATGTCTCGACTTGCAGCGTTGCGTGGCCGATGCCGAAGCGGCGCTGCAATTCGCGGCAGGTCTCGATCAGAAATGCGTCGCCGGGATTTCCCGCCGGCATGACCAGATGCGCGGTCAGCGCCGTTTCGGTGGTACTCATCGGCCAGATATGGAGATCGTGAATCGACGCAACGCCGGGATGCTCGCCGAGGAAGGTACGTACGGCGGCGGGATCGATGCCGGAAGGCACCGCTGCCAGCGTCATCGCGGTGCTTTCGCGCAAAAGGCCCCACGTGCCCCAGACGATGACAGCGACGATGACGAGACTCATCGCCGGATCGAGCCAAAGCCAGCTTGTCATCATCATTGCCGCAGCGGCCAGAACAACGCCGAGCGAGACGACGGCATCCGCCATCATGTGCAGGTAGGCGCCACGAATATTGAGATCGGTCTTGCGGCCCGATGCGAACAGCCAGGCGGTGATGCCGTTGATGACGATCCCGATCGCGGCAACCACCATCACCGTCAGGCTTGCGATCGGTTCGGGATGGATCAGCCGCTGGATCGCTTCGAGCAGGATCGCGCCGCATGCGACCAGCAGCAGGATCGCGTTCACGAGCGCGGCCAGGATCGAGGTTTTGCGCAGGCCATAAGTCAGGCGCGGTGTCGGCGGGCGCCGCGACAGCACGGCCGCGATCCACGCCACCACCAACCCCAGGACGTCGGACAGATTGTGTCCGGCATCCGCAAGAAGCGCGGTCGAATTCGCGGCGAAGCCGTAGCCGGCCTCGACGAGCACGAACGCGGTATTCAGGCCGATTCCGATGATGAAGGCGCGGCCGAAGTCCGTGGCGTGGGCATGGCCGCAATGACCATGCGCGCCGTGACCATGCCCGTCATGATCGTGCCCGTGGTGCGCGTGACCGTGGTCGGATCTGTCGTGATGATGGCTGCCCTGCATACGCCAAGCCTAGAGCCTTTTCGCTTCTGATGGTATCAGAAGCGAGGCTCTATGATTTTTGTTTGACGCGTTTTCTTGACGCGAACCGGTACGCGATCATCGCTGTGATATTTTATAACGTAACGTGCGTATCCGCGCCCGCGGAACCACGCACGTCACAGTGCGACCCAAGCGTCATGGGTCGCCTGGCATCACCCGACCGCGCTCACCGTCAGCGAACGCCATCCGCCGGATGGAGTTTGAAACTCGATGCTCTGTCCCCCGGACAGGCCGATGAGCGCCGCGCCGATAGGCGTAAGAATCGAGATCTTGCCGGCATCGACGTCGGCGTCTTCCGGATAAACCAGAGTGACCGTCCGCTGCTGGCCGCTGATGTCGTCGACGAACGTCACATCAGACTGCATCGTCACGACATTGTGCGCCGGTCGATCGGCCGGAATGATTTCCGCGCGATCGATTTCGCGCGCGAGAAATTCCGCCGTCGCCGGATATTTGTCCATTGCGGCCTCGGCAAGGTGACGCAGGCGGTCGACATCGCGCGCGCTGATGGCGATGGCCGGGAGACGGGTTTGCAGATTGTCCAGCATGGTGTTCACCGCGAATTGGCCGTGTCGAGATCGTTGCGATCACGACTCGGGTGGCACGGCTCACGACGAAAGACGCATCGCTCAACGTGCCAGGATGATGAAGTGTTCGGTTTAGGGATGCAGTCGAACTATCCCGGACGGCACGGACGCGCGCGTCCGTCCGGGTCACCGTCCTGCTTGGAGGTGACCTGCGCGCAGCAACAAACGGTTATTGCAAGCGTTCGACATCATCGTTCAAAAGTAGGGTGATCCGCAGGGATGTCAATGCGCGGGCCGCGACATCTTGGCGCGTGTCGCGGTGACCAAGGCACCATGCGCCGGCGCGCTTATCCAATCCCGTTCATCTCTGATTCCGTTCATGCCGCCCGCGGCAGCGACCGCCGGCGCGCATGATCTTTCCGCGTTCCCGGCACGACAACGCCCGTCGCTGTAATCAGACCCGAGGCGCCTTCCAGCGCGCCCGGGCGCAGTTCGAGCGCCAGCAGTCGGTCGCGCTCGAACGGACCGGGCAGGGACATGCTGTCGGTTCCGAGCGCGCAGAAGCCGAAGCGCGAATAATAAGGCGCGTCGCCGAGCAGGATCACCGCGCCATGGCCGCGCGCCTGCGCACGATCGAGCGCGCACATCATCAAGGCGGCGCCGACGCCAAGCCCGCGGCAGGATGCCTCGACCGCGAGCGGCCCGAGCACCAGCGCCGGAGTATCGCCGGCGCTGACGTGCCACAACCGCACCGTCCCGATCAGTTCGCCTCGACGCGTCGCCGTAAAGGCGAGACCGTCTGCCGGGTTCCGTCCCTCACGCAGGCGCTGACAGGTGCGCGCATGCCGGCCCTCGCCGAAGCTGGCATCAAGCAGCGCTTCCCGCGCGGCCACGTCCGACGCGCGCTCGGTGCGGATGACGAACGGTGCAATGCTGGTGATATCGTCGATCTTGGTCGGAACAGCGGCCATGACGCGTCAGTCCCCACTCCAGCGGACAGGTGACCGCGGAGTTGTCAGCAAAACGATTGTGACGGGGTGGAAGCCGGCGGCCCGGCTTCCGGTTCTCGTTCATCTCCCGCGAACGGGAGAGCGTGCGCTCAGATGTGGTACGTCTTGAGCGGCGGGAAGCCGTTGAAGGCCACAGACGAGTAAGTCGACGTATAGGCGCCGGTGCCTTCGATCAGCAGCTTGTCGCCAATCTCGAGCGTCACCGGAAGCGGATACGGCTGTTTCTCGTAGAGCACGTCGGCCGAGTCGCAGGTCGGTCCGGCCAGCACGCACGGCGTCATCTCGGCGCCGTCATGCCGCGTCCTGATCGCGTAGCGGATCGACTCGTCCATGGTCTCGGCGAGGCCGCCGAACTTGCCGATGTCGAGATAGACCCAGCGGTTCTC
>NZ_MKRN01000155.1 GCF_001896955.1 Nitrobacter sp. 62-13
GTCATGTTCTTGTCGGCGGACAATGTGTTGCGGATATAGGGGCCGACATTGACATGGTCGATGTCGAGCAGCGGCAGCTCCTTGTAGCCGTGCTCGTTCAGCGCCTTCATCGACTTCTCGGTGATTTCCTCGCCGGCTTCAGCATAGATTTCGCCGGTCTTGGGATTGACGAGGTCCTCGGCGAGATACATGCCGACCAACTCCTCGTCGCTCATGCGCAGCGCCTTCAGCCCCTTCTCCTGGAGCTGGCGGGCGGCGCGGACCGTGAGCTTCTTGCCGGCCTCGAGCACGACCTTGCCGGTATCGGCGTCGATCAGGTCGTTCAGCGTGGAATAGCCGCGGAAGCGCACCGGATCGTAGGGCACCCGCCAGCCTTCCGGATTGCCGCCGGACTTGGCGCGCTTGTAGATGATCTTCTTGTAGAACGTGCTCAGGATCTCCTCGCCGTCGAGGCCGAGGGCGAACATCAGCGACGTCACCGGAATCTTGCGGCGGCGGTCGATGCGCGCGAACACGATGTCCTTGGCGTCGAATTCGATGTCGAGCCACGAGCCGCGATAGGGAATGACGCGCGCGGCGAACAATAGCTTGCCGGACGAATGGGTCTTGCCCTTGTCGTGATCGAAGAACACGCCGGGCGAACGATGCATCTGCGAGACGATGACGCGCTCGGTGCCGTTGACGACGAAGGTGCCGTTCATGGTCATGAGCGGTATGTCGCCCATGTAGACGTCCTGCTCCTTGATGTCCTTTACCGACTTCGCGCCGGTTTCCTCGTCGATATCGAACACGATGAGACGCAGCGTCACCTTCAGCGGGGCCGCATAGGTCATGCCGCGCTGGCGGCACTCATCGACGTCGTACTTCGGCGCCTCGAATTCGTAGCGCACGAATTCGAGCTGCGAGGTCCCCGAAAAGTCGTTGATCGGAAACACCGACTTGAAGACCGCCTGGAGGCCCTCGTCGAGCCGGCCGCCGGGCGGTTCGTCGACCATCAGGAACTGGTCGTAGGACGCCTTCTGTACTTCGATCAGGTTCGGCATCTCGGCGACTTCCCGGATATGCCCAAAGAACTTGCGAACCCGCTTGCGACCGGTGAACGTCTGCTGCACCA
>NZ_MKRN01000156.1 GCF_001896955.1 Nitrobacter sp. 62-13
CCTCGGCTGACGCGTCAGGTCGTAGAACGTCGATGAAACGCCTCTGGTAGGCTCCGCGATATCTGCCAGCGGCAGACCAACGTGATGCTCCTCATTATGGAAGCCCTGGTAACAGACCTCGCCATTCGCTTCCGGCGCGCACATCAGCAACGTGTTGCACGCGTCGAGAACGTCCTCGAGGCTCGGGTACCGTTTGCCTCCCCACTCCACGCACCGCATATGCCTTGGATCCGGCATCGGCATGACGGGATTGTCAAGCATCTGGTCGTACTGCTTCTTGATCGGAATCTGCACGCCGACCGCGGAAACGCCATCCTCCCGGGCCTTCGGTCCGAAAGAAATGTATTTGTTGTACAGGTTGGCGTAGTCACGCTCGACTACCCGTATGTGAGGCATAGTCTTGCCCGACACCGGTTTGCATTCGCCCTCGGCCCAGTCGAGAATCTCCGGCTGCGCCAACTCGTCGGGAGTATCGTGCATCAGCGGCTGAGCAACCACGTCACGCATCGGCTTGGCGAACGCCAGCGGAGACAGCTCGCTGACCTTCTTGGCGATCAGCTTGAAAATCTCCCAGTCCGTCTTCGACTCCCACACCGGCGGAACCGCCTGTCCCAGCACGTGCAGGAACGAGTGCAGGTCTGTCGAATTGAGATCGTTCTTCTCGTACCAGAACGCCGTCGGCAACACGATGTCCGAGTAGAGCGACGAGGTATCCATGCGGAAATTGAGGTCGACGACCAGGTCATACTTTCCGCGCGGAGCCGTATCACGGTATTTCACCGTGGTCGTCTTGCCCCTGGCCCGATCCTCGGCAATCGAGTTGTCATGCGCACCGAGGTAGTGACGCAGGAAGTACTCGTGCCCCTTCGCGCTCGACTGGATCGCGTTGCCGCGCCAGATGAACCACAGCCGCGGCCAGTTCTCCTCGGCATCGGGATCTTCGATCGCAAAGTTGACCTTCTTGCTGGCGAGTTGATCGACAACATGCGTGACGATGTCCTCACTGGACTTCGCTCCGGCCCGCTCCGCTTCAGACGCAAGTTCGATCGGGTTGCGGTTGAAGTGCGGGGTGAACGGCATCCAACCCGAACGCACCGCCTTCGCCTGAAGG
>NZ_MKRN01000157.1 GCF_001896955.1 Nitrobacter sp. 62-13
ATTATCGACGATGGCTTTCAGCCCGTTCAAATTCCTGCAGGAAGTGCGCACCGAGACCGCGAAGGTCACCTGGCCGTCGCGCCGGGAGACCACGGTCACGACGATCATGGTGTTCCTGATGGTGGCGCTGGCGTCGATCTTCTTCTTCTTCACGGATCAGTTAATCCGTTTTTTCATCACGTTCGTCCTGAGCCTTCATTGAAGACGCGAACGACACGCGCACGGAACTGAACCATGAGCATGCGCTGGTATATCGTCCACGCCTATTCGAATTTCGAAAAGAAGGTCTCGGAATCGATCCGCGAGCAGGCCAAGCAGCGGGGGCTTGAGGACCTTTTCGAGCAGGTGCTGGTGCCGACCGAGAAGGTCACGGAAGTCCGGCGCGGCCGCAAGGTCGATACCGAGCGCAAGTTCTTCCCGGGTTACGTGCTGGTGAAGATGAACCTCACCGACGAGGCGTTTCATCTCATCAAGAACACTCCGAAAGTCACGGGCTTCCTCGGCGCCGAGAACAAGCCGATGCCGATTTCGGAAGCCGAGGCCATGCGCATCATGCATCAGGTGCAGGAAGGCGTGGAGCGGCCCAAGGCGTCGGTGTCGTTCGAGATCGGCGAGAACGTTCGCGTGGCCGATGGCCCGTTCGCGTCGTTCTCCGGGGTCGTGGAGGAAATCGACGAGGCGCGCTCGCGCGTGAAGGTCGCGGTGTCGATCTTCGGTCGCGCGACGCCGGTCGAACTGGAGTTCGGTCAGGTCGAGAAGGTTTAGCCATCATGCCCGGCCGGTGCCGGGCATCCACGTCGTTATCGGCGTGAAATGGTTGTGAAGACGTGGATGGCCGGGACGAGCCCGGCCATGACGTGCGGAAGGGATTTCCGCGGAAAGCGGTGGGAGGTGAGGGCGGTCGCCAGCCGTTCGAGCCGCAACCACTAACAGGAGTAACGCATGGCAAAGAAAGTGACCGGATACCTGAAATTGCAGGTGCCGGCCGGTGCGGCGAACCCGTCGCCGCCGATCGGCCCCGCGCTTGGTCAGCGCGGCCTCAACATCATGGAGTTCTGCAAGGCGTTCAACGCCCAGACGCAGAAGGAAGAAAAGAACACGCCGATTCCGGTGGTGATCACGAT
>NZ_MKRN01000158.1 GCF_001896955.1 Nitrobacter sp. 62-13
TCGCCGAGCATGAACAACAGGTACGGCGTCGAGCCGTACTCGACCATGAAGCCCGCGACGAGTTCGGATTCCGCCTCGACCAGGTCGAACGGCGGACGGTTGGTCTCGGCCAGAGCCGAAACATAGAACACCACGAACATCGGCAGCAGCGGCAGCCAGTACCAGTTCAGGAAGGTCAGCCACGGCAATCCGATCATGCTGGCCAGACCGCGGGCATGCTGGGCCTCGACGATGGCCGTGAGGTTCAGCGAGCCCGCGCAGAGCAGCACGGTAATAATGACGAAGCCGATGGAGACTTCGTACGAGACCATCTGCGCCGCCGAACGCAGCGCCGCAAGGAACGGATATTTCGAGTTCGACGACCAGCCGCCCATGATAATGCCGTAGATCGACAGCGACGAAATCGCGAAGATGTAGAGAATTCCGACATTGATGTCGGAGATCACCCAGTTCAGATTGACCGGGATCACGGCCCAGGCCGCCAGCGCCAGGATGCAGGAGACCAGCGGCGCCAGCAGGAACACGCCCTTGTTGGCGCCGGAGGGAATGATCGGTTCCTTCAAAACGAACTTGAGCAGGTCCGCGAAGGATTGCAGCAGTCCCCACGGGCCGACGACGTTGGGGCCGCGCCGGATCTGCACCGCCGCCCAGATCTTGCGGTCGGCAAGAATGATGAAAGCGATCGCGATCAGCAACACCACAAGCAGCAGAACGCTCTGCGCGACGATCACGATCAGCGGCCAGAGAATGCCGGTCCACAAGGGCGAAGCGAAGAATTCGGCCATCACGCTCACTCCGCCGCCGTCAACATGCGACCGGACGCGAGCCGCGAGCATTCCGCCATCACGGCCGAGGCCCGCGCGATCGGGTTGGTCAGGTAATAGTCGTCAATCGCAGCCTTGAACGGCGATTTGTCGATGTTGCCGCCCTTGCCTGCAAGATTTTTGACCGCGCGAGAATCGCCGGCCTCGATCTGATCAATTCGCATCAGGTGCGGCACCACCTTGAACATCGCCTGCCGCAGCGCCGCCAGCGAGTCGTAGCCGAGCGTCTTGCCCAGCACATCGGACAGCGCGCGGATGATGGCCCAGTCCTCCCGCGCCTCGCCGGGCGGGAAGCCGGCGCGGTCAGCCATCTGCACCCGGCCTTCCGTGTTGACGTAAATGCCGGTCTTCTCGGTGTAAGCGGCGCCCGGCAAAATCACGTCGGCGCGGTGCGCGCCGGCATCGCCGTGAGTTCCGATATAGACGACGAACGTTCCCGCGGGCACTTCGATCTCGTCGGCGCCGAGCGAAAACAGAACGTCGAGCGCACCCGGTTCGGTCATTTGCGCGACGTTCATGCCTAATTTCCCGGGCGCGAAACCAAGGTCCAGCGCGCCGACGCGCGACGCCGCGTCGTGAAGCACCGCAAATCCGTTCCAGCCTTCCTTCAGCGCACCGACATCGGCGGCGAGTTTCGCCGCGGCTGCAAGAATGGCCCTGCCGTCGCGCCGTGACGTCGCGCCCGCGCCGACCAGCACGATCGGATTGCTGGCGCCTTTCAGCACGCCGAGAAACCTGTTCTTTCCGGCCGCGAGGTCGGCGAGCGATTCCGGGCCGGCGCCGAGATAATCATGATCGTAAGTCAAATCGGCGCTCTCGCCGATCACCCCGATCTTGAGTTGACCGGTCCGCCAGCGCTTGCGGATGCGCGCGTTGAGGATCGCCGCTTCCTTGCGCGGGTTCGATCCCACGATCAAAAGCGCGTCCGCCTGTTCGATGCCGGCGATCGTCGAATTGAAGATGTAGGACGCCCGCCCCGCCGCCGGATCGAACGCGTCGCCGCCCTGCACCGCGACATTGCTCGAACCGAGTTTCGACAACAGCTCCTTCAGCGCGAACATTTCCTCGACGGCCGCAAGATCGCCGGCGATCGCGCCGATCCGCTTGCTCTCAGCCTGCGGGACTTTCGCAGCAATCGCCGCGAAGGCTTCCGGCCACGAGGCCTCGCGCAGCACGCCGTCTTCACGGATATAGGGACGATCGAGCCGCTGGGTGCGCAAGCCGTCGACGATGTGGCGGGTCTTGTCGGAAATCCACTCCTCGTTCACCGCCTCGTTGACGCGCGGCAGGATGCGCATCACCTCGCGCCCGCGGGTATCGACCCGAATGGCCGAGCCGACCGCATCCATCACGTCGATCGATTGAGTCTTGCCGAGTTCCCACGGCCGCGCCGCGAATGCATACGGCTTCGACGTCAGCGCGCCGACCGGGCAGATATCGACGAGGTTGCCTTGCAGTTCCGACGTCAGCGCACTTTCAAGATAGGTGGTGATCTCCATGTCCTCGCCGCGGCCGATCGCGCCCATTTCCGGCGCGCCGCACACCTCCGCGGAAAAGCGCACGCAGCGCGTACACTGGATGCAGCGGGTCATCACCGTCTTGACCAGCGCGCCGAGATACTTGTCCTCGACCGCGCGCTTGTTCTCGGCGAAGCGCGAGGTATCGACGCCGTATCCCATCGCCTGGTCCTGGAGATCGCACTCGCCGCCCTGATCGCAGATCGGACAATCAAGCGGATGATTGATCAGCAGGAACTCCATCACCCCTTCGCGCGCCTTCTTCACCATCGGCGAACGCGTGGAGATTTGCGGCGGCTCACCGTTCGGACCCGGGCGGCAGTCGCGCACGCCCCAGGCACAACTCGCGACCGGCTTCGGACCGCCCTTTATCTCGACGAGGCACATCCGGCAGTTGCCTGCGATCGAGAGCCGCTCATGGTAGCAGAAGCGCGGAATCTCGGCGCCCGCGGCCTCGCACGCCTGAAGCAGCGTGTACTCGGCGGGCACGTCGATCTCTTTGCCGTCGACAATGAGTTTTGTCATGGCACTACTCCGCCGCGACCATGTGCGCGGGATCGAGGATACCCTGATCGTCGCGGTCGGCCTTGTGCGAATACTGGTCGATGCGCGCCTCGATCTCGTGACGGAAATGCGCGATCAGTCCCTGGATCGGCCAGGCCGCCGCATCGCCGAGCGCGCAGATGGTGTGGCCCTCGACCTGCTTGGTGACTTCGAGCAGCATGTCGATCTCGCGCTTGTGGGCGCGGCCCTCTGCCATTCGCGTCAGCACCCGCCACATCCAGCCGGTCCCTTCGCGGCACGGCGTACACTGGCCGCAGCTCTCATGCTTGTAGAAATAGGAAATGCGGGCGATTGCCCGGATCAGGTCGGTCGACTTGTCCATCACGATGACGGCGGCGGTGCCGAGGCCGGAGCGAAGCTTACTCAGGCTGTCGAAATCCATCGGCGTATCGATGATCTGCTCGGCCGGCACCATGCGCACCGAGGAGCCGCCCGGAATCACCGCCTTGAGATTGTTCCAGCCGCCGCGGATGCCGCCGCAATGGGTGTCGATCAGTTCGCGGAACGTGATCCCCATCGCCTCCTCGACGTTGCAGGGGCGCTCGACGTGACCCGAAACGCAGAACAGTTTGGTGCCGACATTGTTGGGGCGGCCGATCGCGGCGAACCAGGCCGCGCCGCGCCGCAGGATGTCTGGCGCAACCGCAATGGACTCGACGTTGTTCACGGTGGTCGGGCAACCGTAGAGGCCGACATTGGCCGGAAACGGCGGCTTCAACCGCGGCTGGCCCTTCTTGCCTTCCAGGCTTTCCAGCAGCGCCGTTTCCTCGCCGCAGATGTAGGCGCCCGCGCCATGGGCGACATACAGATCGAACGGGAAGCCGTGGATATTATCCTTGCCGATCAGTTTGGCCTCGTAGGCCTCGTCGATGGCGGCCTGGAGATGCTCGCGCTCGCGGATGAATTCACCGCGAATGTAGATATAGCCGGTGTGCGCGCCCATACCGACGCCGGCCAATAGACAGCCCTCGATCAAGAGATGCGGATCGTGCCGCATGATCTCGCGGTCCTTGCAGGTGCCGGGCTCGGACTCGTCGGCGTTGACGACGAGATAGCTCGGGCGGCCGTCGGCGTTGTCCTTCGGCATGAAGGACCATTTCATGCCGGTCGGGAATCCCGCTCCGCCGCGGCCGCGCAGGCCCGACGCCTTCATCTCGCTGACGATCCAGTCGCGGCCCTTGGCAACGATGGCCTTGGTGCCGTCCCATGCGCCGCGCCGGCGGGCGCCGGCGAGCCGCCAGTCGTCAAGACCGTAGAGGTTACGGAAGATGCGATCCTTGTCGTCGAGCATCAGGTCTTGCCCTTCCTGGTCGCGTCGTCGGCGGGCGGTTTCGCCGTGGGGCTTTCCCGCCGGCTTGCGGAGTCGGTCGGCTTCTTGGCGTCCGCATCCGTCAATGCCGGCTGAGCGCTTGCACGGCGCCCGCCCTCGCCTTTCGCAGCCGCCGTATTCAAGGTGGTCGGACCGCCGACAGGCGCGGAAAACTGGCGATCGATCTGGGGACCGGGCTTCGGCGGATTGCCGGAAGCAAATCCGTCCAGCACCTTGCCGAAGTTCTCCTTCGTCAGATCCTCGTAGGTATCCTTCCAGATCAGCACCATCGGCGCGTTGACGCAGGCGCCAAGGCACTCGACCTCCTCCCACGAGAAGTCGCCGTCCTTTGACAGATGAAAAGGCTCGTGATGGATGCGGCTCTTGCAGACGTCGAGGATGCCCTCGGCGCCGCGCAGCCGGCACGGCGTGGTGCCGCAGACCTGGATGTGAGCTTTCTTGCCGACAGGCTGCAGCTGGAACATCGTGTAGAAGGTCGCGATCTCCAGCATCCGGATGTAGGGCATGTCGAGCAGGTCGGCGACCGCGCGGATCGCCGCTTCAGGAATCCAACCGCCCTGCTGTTCCTGCGCGCGCCACAAAATCGCGATGGCCGCGGACGCCTGACGGCCAGCGGGGTATTGCGCGATCTGCTTCTTGGCCCAGGCAAGATTCTCCGCGCTGAACGCGAAGCTCTCGGGCTGCTTTTCTTTTGGTGCCAGGCGGCGGACGGACATCGTACTCTAGTCTCTCAATGAACACGTTGCGACGCGGTGGCGTTCAGGCGACGAAAACGATCGAGCCAGAATGCGCTTGAGGTTCCGAACACGTTGTAGCCAACGTGGGAGGCGACCTTGATGCGACCCAGAATGGAGAGTTCGGTCAACGTCTCGAAGCGTCCGTTGGCCGGATCGTGCACGATCAGCGTGAGCGGGGTCTGCTCAAGAATGTAACGCGACACGGTGTGGTTCGGATCGTTGCCGTGCTCCTCGCACAGGATCACCGCGTCGCCCTGCAGCACGCGGGTGCCCCCCTTGATGGCTTCGATCTCGACGCCTTCGACATCGAGCTTGATCAGGTACTTGCCATTGGGCGAAATCTTGCCGTCGTCGAGCAGATCGTCGAGCGCAAGCACCGGCACGCTCTCCCCGCCCGCACCGGCGCCGCCGGCGATGCTGAAGGCCTCATGCTTGGTGCCGGACAGGTGCGCAATGCCGCGCGCCGCACCGATGGCGCTCTGCATCACCGCGAAGCGGCTGCCGTTGATCATGGCGTTGTTCGAAAGCCTGGCGAAATTCTTCGACGACGGTTCGATCGCGATCGCCTTGCGCGATCCGAACGGCTTGCTGGTGACCAACACCGACCAGTAGCCGTAGTTGGCGCCACAATCGAGCAGCGTGTAGTCGACGTCGGCGGAGTCGCGAAACAGCAGTTCAAGCTCGTCTTCATACTTGAAGGAGCGATTGAGCAGCTTGCTCCAATAGCCGTCGCCATAGGGAAACGCGAACGTGGCATCGGGATTGAGCCTGACGGCGATATCGCGCTCCGGCAGCGCCTTGCGCAGCAGGTTGGCGCAACTGTTGTAGCCGCGGTGCGCGAACAGCGACGACACCTTGGAGCCCGCCACCAGCGCCAGCGCAGCCGCCCGCTCCCAGGCGCTGGCTCCCTCGAGAACGCCCGAGGTCCGGTCGAACTGAATGGGCGGCTGTGCGATCACCGGTCGACCTCTCCGAACACGATGTCGAGCGAACCGAGAATGGCGGAGACGTCCGCCAGCAGGTGCCCTCTGCAGATGAAATCCATCGCCTGCAGGTGTGCGAAACCCGGCGCGCGGATCTTGCACTTGTACGGCTTGTTGCTGCCGTCCGAGACAAGATAGACGCCGAACTCTCCCTTGGGCGCTTCCACCGCGGCATAGACCTCGCCCGCCGGAACGTGGAAGCCCTCGGTGTAGAGCTTGAAGTGATGGATCAGCGCTTCCATCGAACGCTTCATCTCGCCGCGGCGCGGCGGGAAAATCTTGTTGTCCTCGACCGCCACCGGCCCCTGCCCGTCGGCGGCACGCAGCTTGGCGATGCACTGCTTCATGATCCGCACCGACTGGCGCATCTCTTCCATGCGGATGAGATAGCGATCGTAGCAGTCGCCGTTCTTGCCGATCGGGATATCGAAATCCATCTCGGCGTAGCATTCATAAGGCTGCGACTTGCGCAGATCCCAGGCCGCGCCGGAGCCGCGGACCATGACGCCGGAGAAGCCCCATTCCCAGGCCTGCTTCAAGGTCACCACGCCGATATCGACGTTGCGCTGCTTGAAAATGCGGCTGGCGGTCAGCAACTGGTCGAGATCGGCGACGACCCGCAGGAACGGATCGCACCAGGCGTCGATGTCGTCGATCAGCTTTTGCGGCAGGTCCTGATGCACGCCGCCGATGCGGAAATATGCGGCATGCATTCGCGAGCCGGAGGCACGCTCGTAGAACATCATCAGCTTTTCGCGTTCCTCGAAGCCCCACAGCGGGGGCGTCAGCGCGCCGACGTCCATCGCCTGCGTGGTGACGTTGAGGAGATGCGAGAGAATACGGCCGATCTCGCAGTAGAGCACCCGGATCAACTGGCCGCGGCGGGGCACGGCGATGCCCAGCAGCTTTTCGGCCGCGAGGCAGAAGGCGTGCTCCTGATTCATCGGCGCGACGTAATCGAGCCGGTCGAAATACGGGATCGCCTGAAGGTAGGTCTTCTGCTCGATCAGCTTCTCGGTGCCGCGATGAAGCAGGCCGATGTGCGGATCGACGCGCTCCACCACCTCGCCATCCAGTTCCAGCACCAGGCGCAGCACGCCGTGCGCCGCCGGATGCTGCGGACCGAAATTGATGGTGAAGTTGCGCATACCGGGGGTTTCGGTACCAAGTGCTTCGGTCATCAGCCACCCGCCTTGCCGCCGGTCGCCTTCTC
>NZ_MKRN01000159.1:0-341 GCF_001896955.1 Nitrobacter sp. 62-13
GAGCACCCGCTCGCCGCGCTGCAGGATTGCCGGCACCTCATCGGGAGACAGGAACGCGCCGTCGTGGAAACGCGGCGCCCCACGGAATACGGAGGCCGGAACAACCGCTGCCCTTCCGTCCAGTCCGACGAGGCCGCCCTCGTGGAATTTGAACCCCTTCAATATCCCACCGAGCAGCCCCCCGACATCTCCGAGCGTGGTGAGATTGGTACCGAACAGGAAGTTCTTGAGCGGATTGAGCACCGCGAGTTTCAGGATTTCCTTCTCGATGTCGGCAAGAGCTGCGCGTCCCGCATCGGCCCAGGATTTCCAGTCAAGCTTGCCTTGGACGATCAGGTCCG
>NZ_MKRN01000159.1:365-1606 GCF_001896955.1 Nitrobacter sp. 62-13
TCATACTCTGCAAGGACTGCATGGCGCCTTGCGAGCGGGCGAGCGACTGGTTGAGGCGCTCGATGTAGGCCGCATTGGCAAGGATCGCCTGGCCTTCGGCGCTGGCGAGGTCGATGCCCTTCTGGCGGAGCTGCTGCTCGGCCTGCAGCTGGGCGATGATGACGGCGCGCTGGGATTCGCCAATGCCGGCGAGGTTGATCTGCTTCTGTAATAGCTCGACCTGGTTGCGCTGGTTCTCCAGCGTCTGCAGTGCCGCGGCGCGCGCTTGCTCGCCATGGAGCCGGGCATAGGCGCCGCGCAGCGCATCGATGACTCGGCCGAGTGTCGCCTTGGCATCGCCCTCGGCGAGCGATTGCGCGATGATGAGCGGCCGCAGCGCCTGCTCGACCTGCATCTGCCGCTGTGCCTGCTCGGTCGAAAGCCGGCCGGCAAAAACGGCGTCATTAAGCCGCCGCTGCGCCGCAGCCTCGGCCCCGAGGTCGTTGACGGACTTGGCCGATTGCGCCGCCTGTTCAGCGATCTGCTCGCGCAGCAGATCGCGGGCGCGGCTCTCGACATCGACGCCATTTTGCACCGCCTCAGTCAGCGCCTTGCGGCGGACTTCGGCCTGCTGGGCAGCCGCGGCGCCCTTGAGCCAAGCGTCGGCGAGGCCAAGCGTCGCCTTGGTGTTGACGTCGAGGACCCGCGCCTGGTCGATCAGCGCCTGCGTTGCCTCGGCGCGCGCCTTGGCGCCGGCCCGGGTGATATCAGCTTCTGCAATGGCGACCGGGATCGCCTGCCCGGCGAGTTCCAGCCGGCGCCGCTCTTCGGCGATGGCCGCCTTCTGGGCCGGGGTCTTGGCGGCAAGGGCCTGGATTTCCAGCTCGTCGAGACGGCGGGCTTTCTCGGCCGGATCGAGCCAGGTCTGGATCGCGCGGGTGACCGCATCATAGGCGGTCTCGACCTGTCTGAGATCGGCGACCTTTTGCTTCGCGAGCGGATCACCGAGCGCGGTGCGAATCTGCGCTTCGCGTGCCCGCAGCGTCTGCAACTCTTCGAAGCCCGGAGTGAGATCGCGCGCCACCGTGCCGGCGCGGACCGAGAGCTCGTTCGCCTTGGCTTCCTTGGCGCGCTGCTCGATCGTGTTGAGCTTGGCTTCGATCTTGGCGATCTCGGCGTCGACCTGTGCCAGCATCCGCGTGTTGAAGTTGCGCGCCTGGGCGGCAAAGCGGGTCGGCGGGTTCTCGATCAGCGCCTGCAGG
>NZ_MKRN01000159.1:1665-4818 GCF_001896955.1 Nitrobacter sp. 62-13
CATTCGCCCGACAAAGTCCCAGGCGCGGCCAAGCGCCGTGGTGGCATCGGCCGCATTGATCAGGCTTCCCTTGAGCGCCTCGAGCAGGACGCGCTGCGCGGCGGTGCGATCGTTGTGATCGGCAAGCGTGCGAACGTATTGCCGGGTCCGGTCATCGAGGAAATTGAGCTTGGCGTTGAGCGCATCGGCGCCCTTGATCGGATCGGCGAATGCGCTTGCGAGCTCTTTGGCGGCGGTCGCGACATCGGTGCCGGTGGTCGCGGCGTAGTTCTTGGCAACCTTGATCAGCCCTTCGAAATTCGAGACGGCGATCCTGCCGGTCTGCAGGAACGCGGCCTCCATCTCGCGGGCCGCGGCGACCGACACGCCGGCCGTCGACGCCGATCGTTCGGCAATGCGCTCAATCTGGCCGACGGTGGCGCCGGCGGCTCGGCCGGTGCCGCCAAGCGCGACTTCGAGCTCCTTCTGCGACTCGATGTAGCGATAATAGGAGTAGCCGACCGCAGCGCCGATCGCCGCGATACCGGCGACCACCGCCATGGTGGGCGAGATCAGGCCCGTGAGACCCTTCCAGACACCCTGGAGCAGTCCACCGAGGCCGCCTTCGCCCAAGGCCGCAGAGGCTTTGATACCCTCGACGGTCAGAACCCGCATCGGGCTCTGCCCGGAGATCAGCGCGTCAACCGTGTGACGCGCAGCCGACCCCAGGATCAGGACCTGATTCGTGGAGAGTGCTGCGCTGCCGCCGTATTTCTCGATGACGGAGGCGGCCTCCTTGTAGCGGCTGTTGGCGAGCGCGACCGCCGCCGCATGCTCGGACTGCGTAATGGCGCCGGCCTTGAACAGCGAGCCCGCTTCGGCGACGTCGGTGTTGAGCTTCTTTTGCGCCGTCCCGAGCGGATCGATCTGCGCTCGCAGCGCCGAGGTTCTGGCCTCCAGGTCCTCGGCGGCCCGAGCGGTTTCCTCGAAAACTGCGGCCGACTCGCGTGCCGACTTGGGCTGCGCGGTATCAACGCCCAGGACCTGGTTGAAACTGCGCTGCGACTGGTCGGCGGCGCCCGCCTGTCGCGCAGCTTCCGCCAGACGCTGGAGCCGCTGGGTCTGCCGATCGGTGGCGGCACCCGTTGCGTCCATGTCGGCCGCAACGCCGCGGAACGCGTCTTGCCCGGCCTTGCCGACCTCGTCGAAGGCGCGCTTGACGTCAGCCTTGCCCTCGACGCCCAGGCGGATCGAGACCTGTGTGGTGCTCATTCGTTATTCCGGCCGTAGGCCCGAACGATGATCGGCTCGATCTCGGGGAGGAGTTCGACGAGCAGCGGACTGAGCGCGCCCATGGCGTCGGCGAGCAGCAGCACCGCCGCGAAATCGACCGCGTAGACGCCACCCATGACGGCGCGGACCTGTCCGGCTGCGCGCTTGAGCACCGCCCAGGCCGCAATGCCGTCCGCCGTCTGTGGCGCGTGTTCGAGATACGGACAGCCGGCGCACGATTCCGGGCAGGCCGCGCAATAGCCTTCGCCCCCGCCGAAGTGCCATTCGGCGAGAGCGATCAGACGTTTTTTTCTGCGTCCTGGATCAGCACGGGTCCGACGTAGAGCCGGTCAATGGCGTCGAACACCGGCCATAGTTCAAGCGCCGCGTCGATCGTCTCCTTGCTCGGCTCAACCGGATTGCCGTCGGCGTCGCCAATGCCCTCCCAGGCAGCAATGCCCGAATGCGCGAGCGAGCTCGTGAACGCGACGCCTGCCTTGACCATTGCGTCGTCGCCGCCGGCGCGCAGTACATCGGCAGCGGCGGTGCGCGCGAGCAGGATCGCGGCGACCGTAATCGGCCGGAACTGCACACGCACGCCGGGAACGAGATCAAGCCAGACCGACGCGCGGTCCGTATTGAGCTTGAGCATCGGCGCATTCGAGCGGGGCGCGGCATTGGCCGACGCCTTGGATTTCGCCTTGGTCATGTTCGGAATCCTATTTGTCAGTAAGCGGCGACGTCGTTGATCAGCACCGCGGTGCAGGTCTTGAGCAGGGTCGGGTCCTTGGCGGCCTGCCAGGCGAACGCCGCTTGGATGCCGCCGGGCCCCTGGATCGGCGTCTTGGGCTTCGGCAGGAACGCGCTGTGCACGGTGAACAGCAGCGAATTGTCGGCGTCGATCACCCAGCCGAACGAAAGCTCGCACGGATCGCCCGAGGTCGCCTGATCGAGCAGCACGGTGTCGGCGAACCGCACGTTGACGCTGCCGGTCACAGCGACCATCGCCGGGTCGGCGTCCTCGATGCGCCCGTCGGGACGAATGACCTCGACCTTGTCGAGATTGTTCATGTAGGTGAGTTCCGCCGACACGATGTGGCCGAGCGCGGTGCCGTTGCGCTTGATCTCGCCCATGAACTGGGAGAAGCGCTCGATCGCAGCTTCGCTTGGCGATCCTGCAGCGGACACTCCCGCTTTGGTTTCGCCCTGCGCGATCAGGCTCATGGTGGCGTTGAGGAGCCCCGACCGCTGCAGCTGAATCTTCATGGTGTTGGCGCGGACGCCGACGTTCATGCCGAAGCTTGGAACTTCGGGCATGCCGATCTCGATTGCCATGGACGGGAGCGTCAGCGCGCCCGAGACGAACGTGTGGGTAATGACACCGGAGTTGTCGACCGAGGTCGGGGCGCCCATCAGGAGCTTCAGCCAATACCCGAAGTTACGCAGATCAACCGGCACGACAACGTCGCCGTCGTTGTTCACCACGTCCCGGCTCGGCGGCAGCGGCTCGCGGCCGTAACCCAGGAGGTCGCTTGCGATCAGGTTCTGCTCGTCGCCGAGTGCTGAAGAGACGAACGGCAGCTTCTTGTAACCGGCAACCGGTGCGGTGCCGTAGGTGGTCTCGAATGCAGCGGCCATGGATGCGTTGGCCCCTCGGGCTCGTGCCATTTGTCACTCCTGTTTTTGAATGATTGGCGCGCGCGTGCTTAAGCTGCGCGCGCGAAGCCACCGAAATGGCTGACAGCGGCGCAGCGATACGCCTCGGCCGCCATCGCTAAATCGCGGAAGTAACCGAGATGAACGTTTCGACTGCCTACCTTGATCGCAGCCCGCCAGCGCTGCTTGTGCGTGCTCCAGGAGACGCCCTTGTGTCCTGATGAGTTCTTCGCGCTACGCCTTTGG
>NZ_MKRN01000159.1:4830-6395 GCF_001896955.1 Nitrobacter sp. 62-13
TGGGATTTGGATGCGAGCCGCAAATTATTGATCCGGTTATCGCGCGGATCGCCGTTGACGTGATCGATCTCCTCCAGTGGCGGACTGTCATGCACGTAGAGCCATGCCAGACGATGGGCCAGGTAGTTCTTTTTGCCGATCATGATTTGCACGTAGCGCCCACCGATCGATCCAGCAGCCCTTCCGGCCTTCTGGCCAGAGCGCCACGTGAAGCGTCCTGTTTCGGGGTCGTAGTGGAGCAATTCGCGCACGCATGCAGCCGGCGGCAGCGACCGCGGCAGCGCCATCGCAAATCTCCGAAAATTTGAGAAGTCAGTTCAGCGGATCGGGCGTGCCGTAGATGGCCACAATGACCATGTCCGCCCAACGGCCAGCCCGCGCACCTGCGGTTTCGATATCGTCTGTCGCCGGCGCCTCGGCCTCGATGAAATCGCAGAGCCCGCCCAGCGTCCGGTTGGACACGACCGCACTCCCAATCGCACCGAGCATGGCGTCGAGTACCCGTTCGCGGGTTTCGCTCGACGTTTCGTAGGCGGCGAGCTCGATCGGGATGCGGTGGGAGTAGACGTAAACGAGCGGCGACAGGATGACTTCCGGCTCGCCCGGATCGCCATCGCGGATGATCGCAAGCCCGCCGGGCGGGATGCGCTCCGGTTTGGCCAGGTTACGCTTAACGTCAGCGTTCGGCAGCGCGGACGTGACCAGCGCCCTGATCGCGTCGAGCACCTGTTCTCGTCGGCTGGTCATCGTGCTGTCGCCACGAGAACCGAAGCAATGAAGGCGAACGACAGGAGCGTCATGAAGACCGCAATTCTCTTGTGATCCACCATCATCTCCAATGACTCGCGAGCAGGCCCGGGACGCGATCAGCCCAACGCCGAGCCGCGCTCGCGATGTCGAGCCGCTTTTGCAACGTGACCTGCGGCACCAGGATGAACACCACCACGGTCGAGCGGCCTTTCAAGCGGGTGAACTGCGCACCGGCGCGAGTGCGCCCGATATTCGGTCTTGCCAGCCCCTTCTTGCTCAGCCGCGCATTGTCGGCGACGAGCAGCGACGGTCGCCCGCGGCGATAGACAAACCGCAACCGCATGCCTGTGCGCCGCTCCCAGCCGCCCGGCGTGATCCGCTTCATGCCGCCGGTCGCGCTCAAGCCCTTCAGGCCTGCGGCCGGGGTCGGGATTGCGAGCCAGAAACCGCGGCTTGACTTGATGGTCACACCGCGATCGAACGCATCGACGATGTTGGGCGCCTTCGACCAGACGAAGGACGCTGCTTCGAGACTGACGCCGCCTTCCGGATAGGTCTTGCCGCGCCAGGTGTTGGCGAGACGCTGTCCGAGGCCGGCGTCGACCACATCGGCCCGAAGATCGCCCTTCAGGCCTTCGGTCGCCTCCCGCATGGCACTGGTGACGGAACGCGCCGCATCCCCTTCGGCGTCACTCAAGCCCTTCGCGAGGTCGTCGGTCTTGAGCGTGAAACGCATGGGTTATGCAGGATGTGCAGCTTCGCAGGTCCACACGAGCCGCAGGCTGTCGAGAGTCGGCGTCGCGATGACCTCGAAG
>NZ_MKRN01000160.1:0-812 GCF_001896955.1 Nitrobacter sp. 62-13
CGCGCATCTGTTCGGCCAACTGCTTCAGGTATTTGTCCAGCGCCGCACGCAGGTTCTCGGTGAGCTTCTTGATCTCCTCGTCGCTCGCGCCACGCTCCAGCGCCTCCTTCAGCGCGTCCTGCGCCGCACGCAGTGCCTTGTCGACGTCGGTGATATTGCCGTCCTCGATGCTGACCGCGAGCGCCCAGAGGTTGCCGACGACCTCGCGCAACTGAGCGTCGATGCGCGCTTCCTCAAGCTGCTTCGTGACGCTGTAAAGGCCGAGATACTCCCCCACCTTTGGGGTGAAAACCTCGGGCGCGATCAGAAGCGCATCGAGCGCCGTATGGACCTGCCTGCTCTGATTGGCGTCCAGCGCCAGGATCCGGCGTTGCTCGATCAGCGCGCGAGCCAGCGGTTTGGTGAACACACGTTCCGGCAGGCGCAGGTCGAACGGCTCGCTGTGTCCCTCGTTGCCCGCGTCGTCGCGCGCGCTCAGCGTCAGAGTCACATCGGCGCCGGCATAGGGACTCTCGCTCAGATCCTTGACAGTCTGTCCGATCCCGCTGCGGGGCCTGGCGTTCGGCAACACCAGCGCGAACTGCGGCGGATCGAACAGCGGACGCGGGGTCACGCCGTTCTTTGCGGAGGGCTCGGTCCGACCCGAAAAGACCGCGTGGGCTTCGGTCACGCCGTAGTCGTCCTCCACGCGATAGGACAGTTGCAGCAATCCACGGGCCTGACGTTCCGGATGTTTCGCCAGCGATATGGCCGGGACGCGATCGGGGATCGCATTGAATGTCCATTTCGGCTGCCCCGAGGGCGCACGCACA
>NZ_MKRN01000160.1:862-6651 GCF_001896955.1 Nitrobacter sp. 62-13
CGCTGATCGCGACATCGAGGCTGCTTCCGCTCGAACGAACGATCAGCGTGCTGCCCGCCGGGACCGGCAGCGCGGCATCGGACGAGCCCGCATCCTTGTTCGTCGCCGACAGGATGACCGGAGGCTTGCCGGTATAAGGCGGCGGCGCGACCCAGGCGTCGACCCTGACATTGGCCGGGTTGAGCATGCCGTTCAAATCGAACGCGGCGGCCACCCGCTCGGCTCGTTCGCCCCCGGCGGCGATATAGGTCGCGATCATCAGCACCATCACCAGCGCGCGCAGCGCCCAGCGATCATGCATCGGCAGACGTGGTGACGGCAGCCCGGCGCGGATGCGCTCGAGCGAGGCCAGCGTGCGCGCGCGCTGCGCCTGCCACAATGCCAGCGCAACCGGATCCCGTGTCGCGACAGTATCGACAAGCGCGGTCACCGGCCGATGGCGCAGCCCGGCGCTACGGTCGAGCCGGCTCAGCCCTTCCTCGCGGCTCGGCCAGCGAAACCTGACAGCGGGCGCCACGGCGGCCAGCGCCAGCACAACAAATGCAGCCAAAGCGACGGCGCGTCCCGTCGCCGGCAGTTCGAGCCACAGCCCCGCCCACGATACCGCAAGGAACAGTCCGGCGACGCAGAGCAGCCGCGCCAGGTGCGGCCAGGCTCTTTCCCATGCGATCGCCCACCTTGCGCGCCGCAAGGCTCGCGCCAGGCCAAGCCCCGCCGCGGGCTCGCCGCGGTCCTGACCGGATGGATCTGGGATTACGCCGTTCAACAAACTCTCCGGACTGCTGGAGCCATTCTGACTGAATCAAAGCCGGGCTCCAGCTTTTTGTTTTGAAGCGAAGAGATCCCGTTTTCGCCCGAAAACGCTGGAAAACAGCATCCTATCACGGCGGCGGCAATGAGGCATCGGCGCCGGACCGCGACGGCTCACCCTGCCGGCGCAGTGCGCTCGTCGCCCCACCCCAGACCAAACTGATCAAGCCCTTCCGCGAGAAAATCGCTCACAAGCGGTTCGCCGAGCAGATAACTGGCCGTCCGGGAGTTGTGTCCTTCTGCGGCCTCGCGCCGCAAATCCGTCCATTCATCGATCGAGCCATCGCCCCGGCCGAGCCGCATCAGCGCGACCAGATCGATCTGCTCATCCTCGGACAGCGAATTGATGAACCCGGTGATTTCGCGAACCACCGGGTCGTCACCATTGTCGGTCAGCACATCGATCATGTTGTCGTCGGAGGCGTTTGAACCGGAATCCGGGTCCGTCGACGCCTCCTTGGCATCGAACTCGCGAGCTTTCTCGATCAGAAAACCGACCTTTTCCGGCGAAATGACAAGATCCGGCATTGCGATCCTCCTTTGTTCGGAACGCCAACGCAAAGGCTGCCAGGTTGATCCCAATCACCGTGATGTGAGGCAAATTGCGAACGAGATTTCTCGAACCCAAATGGCCTCGCAATCCGATGCTCCGGCCATCCTTGCGAAACCGGGCGAATGGTTGTCGAATGCAGCCTGGTAAATGTTCCATGAACAGCCAAGACCAGAGCACAAAGTCGAAGGGCGCGATCGGCGCTTGAGGCATTTGACAATGAAGCTGATTTTCTCGCCCACCTCGCCCTTTGCCCGCAAGGTTCGCATCGCCGCCATCGAGCTTGGGCTGATCGACACCATCGAACTGGTGCCGGCTGCCTTTGCGCCGGGCAAGCCCAACGACGACTATTCGCGCAACGTCAATCCGCTGAAGAAGCTGCCGGTGCTGATTCTTGACGACGGCAGCGTGATTCTCGATTCCTATGTCATCGTCGAATACCTCGACGAGATCGCAGGCGGCGGGAAGCTGATTCCGGCATCGGGTCCGGCGCGCTGGAAGATCAAGACGGATCATTCGATCGCGCAAGGCATTCTCGATTCCATGGTGCTGTGCCGCTACGAAAAGGCGGCGCGCCCGAAGGAGTTCTACTGGCAGGCTTGGGCCGACGATCACTGGCATCGGGTTTGGACCGGCATGGCGCATTTCGACAGACAGAGCGACCTGCTGTCGCGACCGCTGGATGTCGCGCAGATCGCGCTGACCTGCGTGCTGGGCTACGCCGACTTCCGTTTTGCGGATAGCGGCTGGCGCGAGGCTTATCCGAACCTCGTCGCATTCCAGGACAAGATGATGCAGCGTCCTTCGGTGAAGATTTCGGCGCCGCCCCCGGCGTGACAAGGTTCAGGCGTGACAGGGTTCACATGCTGACCGACCGGCCGCTTCCGTCCGAACGGTTCAGTCGAACAGGCTCGGCGTGTAGTTGACGGCCGCACCCTCGATAGCGAGCATCTTCAGTTTGGTGGCGACGCCGCCGTTCGCCGAAAAACCTCCCGGCTTGCCGCCGGCGGCGAGCACGCGATGGCACGGCACCACGATCGGACACGGATTGCTGCCGAGTGCCTGACCGACGTCGCGCGACAGTTCGACGCCGCCGAGCCGCTTGGCGATCTCGCCATAGGTCATGGTCCGGCCCGGCAGAATCGTGCGGGCGATGTCATAAACATCGCGGTGGAAATCGGGAACGCCGTCGAGATCGAGCGCCACGACGGACAAATCCCTCGGCTTGCCATCGAGCAATTCGATCATGCCGTCGATCGCGGATTGCACGCGGGGTGGCGGGGTTGCCTCCGCGAGTTCGCCATAGCGCTGACGAATGCGGGTTCGGGTCTTGTCCTCATCAGGCAGCGGCAGTTGCACCGCCCGGATGCCGCGCCCGGTCCAGACGACGCCGCATGTACCGATCGCGGTGTCGAACAGCGCAAACTTGCAATCCTTCGCATCTTCGCTCATGGGCCGCTCCGTCTCCAGGTCCCCCTCGTCGGAAATCTAGGTTTGCAGGACGCTGCAATCCACCCGGATTCCCACAGGATACCTGTCGAGCGCGACGGAACGGTCTTCGGCTCTCGCGGCTTCCGGCGGACCGAATTTTACGGTGTGACGGCGCGTTCCATCGCCACTTCGGCCTTGAGGTGGTCGATATCGCGGTAGATCGACGAAACCGCGAGCACGCGTCCCTTGTGCCTGTAACGCAGCAGGCAATCCCTGTCCGCGACGCTGCCGTCGACCTCGATATCGTCCCACTTCAACGCGTGGCCGGCATAGTTGATCGGCACGTCGTAGTGCTGACTCCAGAAGAACGGCACCGCGTCGAACTTTTCGCGGTGTCCCAGCATGTTGCGCGCGGCGACCTGGCCCTGACGCTGCGCCACCACCCAATGCTCGACGCGGATGTTGTCCCCGGAATAAGGGTCCGGCCAGCGCGCGATGTCTCCGGCTGCATAGATACCGGGCGCGCTGGTTTCGAGGAACGCGTTGACGAGCACGCCGCGGTCGATCTTCAACCCCGCTTTTTCGGCAAGCTCCAGGCGTGGTTTCACACCGACGCCGAAAACGACGAAATCGGCATCCAGCGTTCCGCCGCTGCCGAGCGTCACCTTCTGCTCGCCGATCGCGGCCACGGTGTCTTCCAGATGGAAGATCACTCCATGTTCCTCGTGCAGCGCGCGGACGAAATCGCCCATCTCCGCGCCGAGGATGCGTTCCATCGGCCGCAATTCCGGCGCGACGACATGGACTTCGATATCGCGGGCCCGCAACGACGCCGCAACTTCAAGGCCGATGAAACTCGCGCCGATGACAACCACCCTACTTGCCGACTTCGCCGCCTCGATGATGGCGCGGCAATCCTTGAGCGTGCGCAACGTATGGACATGCGGCAGGTTGGCGCCGGGAATCGGCAGCCGAAGCGGCTCGGCGCCGGTCGCCAGCAACAGCCGGTCGTAACCGACGGCGCCGCTCGTGGTCGTGAGCTGGCGCTTATCCGGATCGATGGCGCTAACGGTCGTGCCCAGCCGCAAATCGATGCCGGCCTGCTGGTAGAAATCATCGGGGCGGAGCGGCAGCCAATCCTCGGGCGCGGAGCCGGCGAGATAGTCTTTCGACAGGTTCGGCCTGTCGACCGGCGCCGCATCGTCGCTGCTCAGCATCACGATGCTGCCCTTGTAGTCCTGGCGGCGCAGCATTTCGGCGGCGGCAAAACCGGCCGCGCCGCCGCCGACGATCACGATCTTTTCGGGGTGATCAGGCTTGGCGATCTTCCGCGCGGGCTGCTCGCGTTTTCCGCGAACGAAGATCCGGCCGTCGCGCTGCTCGACCTCCCAGACGTCGAGCGCGTTGAAGGCGGGAGCGCAGGTCGCCTCGCCGGTGCGCAGATCGAAGCAGGCATGATGCCAGGGACAGCGGACGGTGCCGTCGACAACGAGCCCGTCGGCAAGCGGTCCGTGATAGTGGCTGCAATGCGCATCGATTGCGAAAATCTCGGAACCTTCGCGCACCAGCAGGATCTCCCGGTCCCCCACATGGCCGACCAGCTTGCCCTCCTTGAAAGCGCCGGGATCAACACCCTGCGTCAGGTCCGGTCCGCTCGGTTGAGACTGCTCCTCAGCCATTTATCTGGTCCTCCGTGGTTACGCGGCCGCCGGATGCGAGCCCATGCGGACATTCGCGATCCGCTCCACACGGTTTCACACCGACGCGGATACGGCAAGTTGACCTGTTAAGAGCGAACGGAGCGGAAAAGGTTCCGCGATGCAAAGGAGTTGCGTCGCGCCCGGCGAACGTCGCCGACTGCCGCGCCTTTTCCGCAGCAGGATTCTGATTCAGGATACTTTTTCAAGCGAAGCGCGTCCTCGGGACTGATCCGAGGTGGTTACGGCTAGAAATGCTAACGGAATGAACCGCTCGGTCATGGCCGGGGCACGACACTGAACCGATGCGGCCTGTCGTCGCCGACTTTCACGCGAGCCGGCATTCCGCGCGGCGACTATGATCTTCCGGCACCGCGAGGTTGAATTAATCGTCCTCGGACTCCGATAATGCGCCAGCGAGTTTGTCGTAGTATTTGGCGACAAGATCGATATTGCCTTTGTTCTCGATCACCGGCGGCGGCGTCTGCAGCGCCACATTCATGTCATCGAGCGCCTGCTTCTTTTCCTTGGCTGGCATCTTGGTGTCGGCCTGCACCGCGGCAATCTGCCGTTTCAAAACCTCCTGCACGCCAATGTATTTCTTGGTAGCCGGATCGAAACCGCCGAGCACGAGACTGATGTTGTCGATTACGTTGTTGTATTCGGCGTAGCTTGCAAAGCCCGATTTCTTCGCGATCGCGTCGAGCTGCGCGATGGCCTTCGAATCCGGTTTCACATTCGGATTGTCCGGCAGCTTGTCGTCGAGCGCATCCATGTCCTTCTGGGCCGCGAGCACGCCCTCGATCTGCTTCTCGGTGAGCGCGATCTGCTTGATCGGCGCATCGGCGGGCGGCGCAGCTTCGGCCGGCGCGGGAGCAGGTTTGGCCTGCGCGAAGGCGTTGCCGGCCGAAACAGCACTGGCGCACAGGGTGAGACCGGCAACAGCGATCCCGATGAAGGTGGAGCGAACGACGTCGCGCATGTGTTTCTCCTCGGCTTGGCGTTGTTCACGATTCGCGCGGATGAAATGACGGCATGAGGCTATGGGGCCCGAAATGAACGGCCTGTGAACCGGCCGATTCTGGCGACCGATCATCGCCGATCGATACCAGCGCGTGGCACGCAAGCGATGGAACATAAAAAACGCCGCTTCCGTCATGCATGGAGCATTTCGGAAACGGCGTTTTCGTTGATGACACGAAAAGAAATTCACAAAGAGGACATCATTGTCCTTGGCAGGCCTGGCAGCGACCTACTCTCCCAGGGCTTAAGCCATAGTACCATTGGCGCTGAGGAGTTTA
>NZ_MKRN01000161.1:0-5827 GCF_001896955.1 Nitrobacter sp. 62-13
GTTAATCCCTGTACGATGATGCTGAAGAGGACAACAGCATAGGTCCCAGGGAGTATGCCGGGCTTTGCGGAACCTTCAGGAAGCGAAAGTGCCAGGGCGACGGAGATCCCACCGCGAATACCCGCCCATGTCAGGAACGCCACGTTCCAGAGTGACATCGGGCGTCGCCAACCGAATACCAGAAGCGGCAGGGATACCCCGAGTAATCGGCCAAGAAGCACAATTGGGATCGCAACCGCCGCAAGGTCCAAAGAAACACGATTAAAACTGAGAACGAGCACCTCCAGCCCAATCAGAAGAAACAATACGGAGTTTAAAATCTCGTCGATAACGGTCCATAGCCCGAAAAGATATCCCTGAGTCCGATCGCTCATTGCGTAGCGCGGACCCCGGTTCCCGATCAAGAGGCCAGCAGCGACCATTGAAAGAGGCCCGCTGACGTGCAGTCGCTGTGCGACGGCATAGGTGGCGGTAACGAGGGCGAGAGAGATGAGAATCTCGACAGGATAATCGTCGATCAGGCGCATTCCCCAAAAGGCGATGTAGCCGGCGGTAAGCCCGAGCATGATGCCACCTCCAGTTTCGACGACCAAAAGTTCGGCGATGGCGAACGTGCTCGTCTGGGTCGCATCAGTACCCATCGCAAACCGGAGCAGGACCGTGAATAGGACGATGCCAAT
This sequence comes from Nitrobacter sp. 62-13, assembly GCF_001896955.1. Taxonomy (GTDB): domain Bacteria; phylum Pseudomonadota; class Alphaproteobacteria; order Rhizobiales; family Xanthobacteraceae; genus Nitrobacter. The sequence continues at coordinate 681 of NZ_MKRN01000161.1, forward strand.
ACCGTCGTTGAATAGGGACTCCCCTTGGAGCTCGATTTCAAGATCCGGCGACACCTTTGCGTTCTTGAGCGTGCTCATAACGGCAACGGGATCCGTTGGGCTAATAAGAGCCCCAAACACCAAAGCCCAGGCGAGCGGCATGAAAATGCCGAGCATCGCTGCCGCGCCCCAAAAGGCGCAGCCCACGACTACGGTCGAGATCAGCGTTCCGGCGAAGGCCAGAATCGCGACCTGCAAGCCGCGCCGGCGGAGCCTAGTGATATCCAAATGGAGAGCGCCGGCGAAAAGAAGAAACGCCAGCATGCCATTCATGACAACCTGACTGAAGTCAATCTGGAAAAGAGTTCCGGTCAGTGATTCGAAAAGGTGTTGCCGGGGAAAGGCAAGATCGATTCCGACCAGCACGATAGAAACCGCAATACTTATGACTAAAAGGCCAATCGAATGGGGAAGAGGCAGAAACTTGTGATTCATCCATCCGAACAGTGCCGAAAGCGTCAGCAGCATTGCTGTTAGATCGAAGAGAGAAAACACGTGCGCTCCCGCTCTGGAGATCGGCCGATATTCGATGATACCGCCTACGCGCGATATCTAATCCAGCTGCTCAGGCTGTTTAGGCGCGAAGCACTACGCTCAACGTGCCGTCTCTTTCCAAAATGCGCAAGTCGACTTGGGTGATATCTTTGCCACCAGCTCCCCGACAGCGCTCAGCGCTTCGCCCTCGGTGATGCGCTCGGGCTTCATAGCATCGCTGCCTGTCCCTTGCGCACGAGCGGAGCCGGCTCGGAGCTGATCGCATTTGCGAACCGCAGCCGATCGCACAGACCAGAACGTGACAAGGAACTGTAAAAGGATGAGCAGCGCAAAGGCGGTAGCACCTTCGGCCAGGGATATGGATTCTTAGAGAATAATGGCAGATAACGTCGAGCCAAGCGCAATGGTCACTACAAGGTCGAACGCGTTAAGTTTGGAGAGAGTCCGTTCTCCGGATATTCGCAAGAACACGACAAAGTTGCATAGGCGAGCGATCCGACAAGCACCGTCCGCACAAGCCCGGACCAGTTCTGAAAAAGCATGCTTTCCAGGTTCATCGCGGATTTGGTTGATCTGGTGGATCGCTAAACTGGACACTATTGATCTCGGGCTAGGCTGAACTCGGTTTTTGCGCAAAGACGGAACCAATCTGCGCGGAAACCGTCTGAATTGCGCGCAGATCATCTTCCAGCGTCAAACCGGACTGCGCCCATTTCAACGCCCTCACCGAATGCCGCCGCGCCGCGTCGCCGAACATCGCGCGATCGGTTGCGAGCAAGGCCACGAATGCCTTCTGAAGCCTGATTTGGATTTCCAGCAAACTTGAACCGTCCCGCGCGATCGGCGCAAAGACGTCATCGAACATGTCGTCGGCCGTGATCGAAGGTACCCAGACGTGCGGGCAAGCGACTTCGGGGTCCGTGTCAGACGCCTCAAAGCGGCTCCAATTTGCCAATAGCCGGACGGCGCGCCCGATCACGTCGATCGCGGTACCCGGATCGTTAACGGCCGGCGACAGCGCGCGCGAGGCGATCTCTGAAAGCACACACAGGCCGAAGCGTGGGTCCTGCTCGAAGGTCCGGTCTGCAGCGACCGTGAATGCGCTGGATATTGCGTGGCGCATGTCTTCATTGTCGGATCCCATCACCAGAGCCACGGGCCGTGACGGATCAGCGAAGGCCCCGGGCAAGGCTGTTACGTAGACCTGTACCCCTGCCTGCTTCGCTTGTTCCTCGAGCGCTGCCACATCGACATGCTGGATGTAACCGATCGCGTCCGAAAACACGGCGATGGCACCTTCAGGGAAAGTGCGGCCCTCCATCGGTCGCCCGCCCAGATGCGGGTGCGCCTGCTGCGTCTCCATCGCACCCCAGGTCGCCCTCTCCACACGATCAATCGTTTCCCCGAGCCTGCCGAACCGCGCAAGGTAGTCTATCCAGCGGAGAATAGTGGCGGCGATCAGCGCGATGAGGCCGATTGTGACGACCAGCAGGATGGCGCGTCCCTGCGTGCCATATAAGCCTGTGCTCAGCGCAACAATGCCGACGAGGCTGAACAGGAACGCGCCAATGAACGTGCCGAGCACGTTTTGCGAGGTGTTGTCCTCCATGAGCAATTTCGTCGCGCGCGGCGTAACGTTGTTGGTTGCCGCGCTGTAAGCGGCGACCATTGCCAGCGGCGGCGGTGGCAACGCCGATCAGCGCCATTACCGTCACACGGAACCAGAGAGCAGCCGCCGCCAGCGCTTCATTACGTTGTCTTCACTTTGCTGTCATTGCCGGCCCACGCTTCGCCGAGCAGGGCCTCCGCGGGCGGCGGGTTGCTAATGGCGGCAAGGCTCGCGTTCATCCGGTTGCACAGCGCCATCCGCGCCTTCGTCGACATAAGATTGTCCTCGGTCACGTTCCCGTCCTCAATGGGCGCTCGCCCCGTGCTCGCATGGTCGGAATCTCGATCGCAATGGAACGGAATAGTTATCTGCGGCTTGTTCAACATACAGAAGGAAGCGCGATGTTGAAATGGGCACTGATATTTTTCGTCGTCTCCTTGGTTGCCGGCTTTTTTGGCTTTTCAGGGGTGTCTGCTGGTGCCGCTACTATTGCAAGGTGGCTCTTCTTTGCGGCGGTGGCGATCTTTGCAATCTTCCTGATTTTGGGCCTTTTGGCCGGTGAAGCTCTTTTCTAAAAGCACGGCCCGGCGAAATATCCAAAGCTATTCTCAACCAGTATTCTTCCTTCTGCCTTCAGCTCGAGAGTAGAGAAAAACTCAAGTGCGCTCTCGTCGCTCACAAAACTGAAAAGGCTCTTCTATGAAAATTTATCGCACCTTTCTCACTGCCGCAGCGTTTTCCGCAGTTTCCACGCTTGCGATTGCTCAGACGACCTCTCCCGCAACCGCGCCAGGATCCTCTATGGGCACACCGACACATGCGGACGCGGGAACGTCCCCGAGCGGCCTGCGAGTGGCCGACAAGGCTACCGTCGCACTTAAGTTTGTGACGGTAAAATCGGCCGACTTCATGACTTCCAAAATCATAGGCACCAATGTCTATAACAACCAGAATGAGACCGTCGGAGAGATCGAGGATCTGGTTATAGAGAACGGCAAAACGATTACAGGGGTTGTTGTCAGTGTGGGCGGCTTCCTCGGCATGGGAGAGAGCTACGTTGTCCTCGATCCCGCGACTGTCGTGCTCAATCAGAAGGACGACACTTGGAAAGCTTTCGTCGACACCTCCAAAGATAGCTTGAAAAACGCGCCGAAATTCAAGTACAGCAAGAAATAAAAACTGTCGCGCTTTCCCTCGATTGATCGGCGAAGGGAGTGAAGCTCCCTTTGCTCTGTCCCGCGCAGTTGGGCCCCAGCTTTCTTTTCGATGTTGTATGCGGGCTGGAAGTTATTATTGGCCGATGGACGAAGAACCCGAGCTAACCAGCTCTGCGGGGGCCACACCCGGCAGCTTGCCTACTATAAGTACAGCACGTCACCACCGCCCTATCGTCTTCAAACGCTACACCTCTCAGCCTCGAAGCCAGCCGAACGGATGGGCTCATGGCTAAACTTCTTGCAAAGGCTGTCGTTCTGGTTTTTGTGCTGCTCAGCACCGGAACGCTGGCGCGATCGCAGACACTTCTCTCGCCTTTGGCCCAATCATCGGCAATAGAGCCGGCGGTTACGTCGAAAACACCCGTTACTGTCGCTCCGGCGGCAAATGACCGTGATATTTCCAAGCGCCTCGAAGGAATCCTAAAATCGACCGGATGGTTCGAATCGCCACGGGTATCCGTTCGAGAGGGTGTTGTGTCCTTGGATGGAACTACAAATACGCAGGAACATAAGAACTGGGCAGGTGATCTTGCCGAAAAAACACAGGATGTCGTGGCGGTCGTAAACCGTCTCCAAGTTCGAACTGATGTAGGAACGACATTTGGAAAAGCGGGAGTAGAATTCAAACGGTTTTATCGGAAAACCGTTCAATCATGGCCCCTCGTTATTCTCGCAATCTGCATACTAGCTATCACGTGGCTTCTTGCCAAGTTGGTAGCGCTGCTTGCGCGTCATTTCCTTTCGCGCCGTATTACCTCACCGCTCCTGCTCACGGTGATGGCGCGAGTGTTGTCCGTCCCCGTCTTCCTTTTCGGCGTCTATTTTATTCTTCAGGTAGCAGGCCTCACACGATTGGCTCTTACCGTTCTCGGAGGAACGAGCCTCATCGGGATTCTAATTGGATTCGCCTTCCGCGACATCGCTGAAAATTTCCTCGCCAGCCTTTTACTCAGCGTCCGAAACCCGTTCCGAAGCGGCGATCTCGTTGAAGTCGCCGGACACACGGGGATTGTCCAAAACCTGAATACACGAACCACGATCCTGCTCACTCTTGACGGAAGTCACGTACAGATTCCGAACGCAATCGTGTACAAGAATACAATCGAAAATTTCAGCAGTAATCCGAGCCGTCGCGCAACGTTCACAGTTGGTATCGGTTATGAATCGTCGGCAGCTAAAGCCCAGAAGCTCGTTTCTCAGGTTCTCCTTGAACATCCCGCTGTGCTAGGTGCTCCGGAGGCGCTTGTGCTCGTTGAAGAGCTCGGTGCGGCAACTGTTAATATCCGGATCCTCTACTGGTTCGATAGTACCATTTATTCCCCCGCTAAGATCAATTCTGCGCTCCTGCGACAAACAAAAAAGGTGCTGCATGAAGGCGGTATTATCCTTCCTGATCCGGCTCGAGAAGTGGTTTTTCCAAAAGGCGTTCCCGTCACGCTGCTAAAGCACGACACCGAAGAACGAACGTTATCTCCTTTTAATTCTATCAAGATCGGAGAAGCGTTGGAGGGCGATGATGCCAGCGATGCCACGGAGGGCGAAGGTAACTTATCGAACGAAACGAAGGAGGTTTGCGAACAGTCAGAGGATCTTGCCGTTCAACCGAACGCAAATCTCTTAAAGGATTAACCTTGAATGTTCCTGGCCGGTGATTGGCCTGCGTGGCGCCGTGAGCGGATAGATACTCCGGCCCGGTTCGCGAAAAATCATCATCTACTCTCCGTGAAGCCTTCGTCGAAGGGGAAAGAATGTCGAGAAAGAGGAAACAGGCGGCTCTTAAGGAGAGA
>NZ_MKRN01000161.1:5866-7851 GCF_001896955.1 Nitrobacter sp. 62-13
TATGATCGTTAGTGCATTGAGATCCTACACCGAACCCAAACGGTAAAGTCAGCGCTGCCGAAGGTCGAGAGCCACAATCCTCAAGAACGATGCCCCAGCTTCGTCGCTGACGTAATCGCCCGGGCAATGTGGAAGAGCAGCGAGTTAATGTCGACGAGTTGGTCGACCTGTTCTAAAAGTGAGGAAGTGACAAAAAATGGCCACCAAAACCGCAACACTCTACCGGATGGTGATGGACAAGCACGTTTGTCCCTACGGCCTCAAGAGTAAGTATCTACTAGAAAGAGAGGGTTATGCGGTCGACGATCATTGGCTGCGCACACAAGAGGAAACAGATGCATTCAAGCACGAGTATCAAGTCGAGACTACGCCGCAGACCTTCATCGATGGCAAGCGGGTCGGGGGTAACGATGAGCTCCGCCAGTTCTTCGGCAAAGCCGTAAAAGACCCCCAGGCGACCAGCTACAAGCCTGTGATCGCCATTTTCGCCGTGGCGGCGCTGATGGCGATGGCAGGCAGTTGGGCGTTGAATGGCGCGATAATCACCGTGCGTACGGGCGAATGGTTCATCGCGATTGCGATGTGCATCCTGGCCATCCAAAAGCTGCAGGACGTCGACGGATTTGCCACTATGTTTCTGGGCTATGACCTGCTGGCGCGCCGGTGGGTTCCGTATGCCTTTATTTATCCGTTCGCCGAGGCACTCGCGGGCGTGCTCATGATAGCACGAGCGCTGAACTGGATCTCAATTCCGGTCGCACTTTTCATCGGAGTTATTGGCACCGTCTCCGTGATTTATGCGGTCTATGTCCAGAAGCGCGACATCAAATGTGCCTGTGTCGGTGGCGGTTCGAAGGTGCCGCTCGGCTTCGTCTCGCTCACCGAGAACGTGATGATGGTCGCGATGGCGATCTGGATGCTGTTCGCACCTATGGGAGTAATGTAATGAGCTACACCCGCTTTCTGGCGATGATCGCCACATCGACAGTCGTCATGTTCGGGCTGATGTATCTGAACACCTATGCGTGGGATCACATATTCTACAGTCAGACTCGGACATGGATGGCGATCTACATGGGCGCAGTCATGGCAATCATCATGCTGGCTTTCATGTGGAAGATGTATACAGGAATTGGTCGCAAGCTGACTATTTTGGGGGGAGCTGCGGCCGTGTTCACGGGCTCGCTTTGGCTCGTTCGCAGCCAGGAAACTGTCGATGACCTGGCCTATATGCGGGCGATGATCCCGCACCATTCGATCGCGATCCTGACAAGCGAAAGAGCACACATTCGCGATCCTAGAGTGCGCAAGCTCGCTGACGGCATCATCGAAGCCCAGGTACGGGAAATCGGCGAAATGAAACAACTGATCACAGAGCTGAACGCGAGACCCGTCGCTAACAGAGCGCCAGACTTGCAGCCTATTCCGGCACAATAGCTAATCATCTCCATTGCTTGATCATCACAGATCTGCTGCGCGACTTTGGAAGCAGCCCAGTGATTTTGGCGGACGCACCTGCGCATTCTTGGTTGACATCTCATCGACAAGATAGACCATAGCTCCAAGGCCTCGCTGAAGTCGGACATGACGGCCGGCGTGCAGCCCAACCAGCAGCCCGGCGTGAAGATTCCGAAGAAGGACGAGAAGAACGAGAAAGAAAAGGACGAGCATTCCCCAGTCACTCAGGACCAGGGCGAGAGCTACAGCTGATTGATGTGCGAGCGAATTGACCGCCAGCCTCTAATCGGGCTGGCGGTTTTACTCTGTAGCAACGATCCGACTCGCGATTTCGATTCACGGATTGCGCTTGTCACCTGCCTTATCTAGCTACCGTCCCCGTACGCGATGCCGTTGAGCGCAGCGCAGCTCAATCTACGCAGTCCGCATTAGTTAGGTACGCATCCGGCCAGCACCCCGTACAGGTATGCTGCGCTGGTCTGCGGGAGCGCTCAGGCAGCGACCGCTTTGGATTGTTGGGTCACTTT
>NZ_MKRN01000162.1 GCF_001896955.1 Nitrobacter sp. 62-13
CGTTAAAGGAATATATCGATGGCTGATCTGCAGAAGATTGTTGACGACCTCTCGGCGCTGACCGTGCTCGAGGCTGCCGAACTGGCGAAGCTGCTCGAAGAGAAGTGGGGCGTGTCGGCCGCTGCCGCCGTGGCTGTCGCTGCTGCGCCGGGCGCCGGTGGTGGCGCTCCCGCCGCCGAGGAGAAGACCGACTTTACCGTCGTGCTTGCGGCCGCGGGCGACAAGAAGATCGAGGTGATCAAGGAAGTCCGCGCCATCACCGGGCTCGGCCTTAAGGAAGCCAAGGATCTGGTCGAAGGTGCGCCGAAGCCGCTGAAGGAAGGCGTTGCCAAGGACGAGGCCGAGAAGATCAAGGCCCAGCTCGAAAAGGCCGGCGCGAAGGTGGAATTGAAGTAATCGCGGCGTAGCCGACGATTACGAAATTCCATCCCCGGACGAGCGAGGCGAAGTCGAGCGCGATCCGGGGATGCCCCAAGGCGAGGATGGCCGGGTAAGCCCGGCCATGACGGAGGCTTAACTCGAGTGAATCCAGGCCTCTTCGTCTGGTTTGGCGAGTTTAGCGAGACCCGGAAACGCCCCGAGAAGGGGTGGATGGCTCCGGGACGAAGGTGAGATGAATGGGATTTCCTGACGAGTGCGATCCGATCGCGCCCGGCGGGTGCAGCGGCCGGATCTGGTCCGGATGGTTGTACACAGGAAAGTGTGAAGAGTCGGGGATCTACCCCTCGAATCTCCACGATTGCCATCCCATATTGGGGCGGCAGCACGAAAGCACAGCGGATGGCGGGAACGGCGGCGTTCTCTCATAAGCTGTTGGGAGAGCAGCGATTTCGGGCTTTTTCGGTCCGTTTGGAGACAGTTTTGACGGGCTGGGTGTACGCATTGCACCCCGCACGTCGTTTTGCGTTCTGCGAGCCTGGCGTTCCAGTTCAGGACTGAAGTCCTGATATTTGCGTTCCGCTCTTGAGAGCGTTCCGAGATTCACCCCGGGGGCGATGCCAATCGCGCTTCGGAAGGTTTGCCCCCACGGGCGACGACATGAGAGGCCACGATGGTGCAGCAGACGTTCACCGGTCGCAAGCGGGTTCGCAAGTTCTTTGGGCATATCCGGGAAGTCGCCGAGATGCCGAACCTGATCGAGGTTCAGAAGGCGTCCTACGACCAGTTCCTGATGGTTGACGAACCGCCCGGTGGCCGGCTCGACGAAGGTCTGCAGGCGGTTTTCAAGTCGGTGTTTCCGATCAATGACTTTTCGGGAACCTCGCAGCTCGAATTCGTGCGCTACGAATTCGAGGCGCCGAAGTACGACGTCGACGAGTGCCGCCAGCGCGGCATGACCTATGCCGCCCCGCTGAAGGTGACGCTTCGCCTCATCGTGTTCGACATCGACGAGGAAACCGGCGCGAAGTCGGTGAAGGACATCAAGGAGCAGGACGTCTACATGGGCGACATTCCGCTCATGACCATGAACGGCACCTTCGTCGTCAACGGCACCGAGCGCGTGATCGTCTCGCAGATGCATCGTTCGCCCGGCGTGTTCTTCGATCACGACAAGGGCAAGACTCACTCCTCCGGCAAGCTGCTGTTCGCCGCGCGCGTCATTCCCTATCGCGGCTCGTGGCTCGACATTGAGTTCGACGCCAAGGACATCGTGTTTGCGCGAATCGACCGCCGCCGCAAGATCCCGGTGACGTCGCTGATGTTTGCCCTCGGCCTCGACGGCGAGGAGATCCTGAGCACGTTCTACAAGAAAATTAT
>NZ_MKRN01000163.1 GCF_001896955.1 Nitrobacter sp. 62-13
GGCTTGCCGACCAGGACCGCTGCGTCGCGCTGTTTCGCAGCCGCGGCCGGCCGGAAAATCTCAAATTCGCGGAAGTGCATGCCGACATCATCCGCAAATTCGGCCGCTTCCCTCATCGCAATGCCTTGCTCGGACGCATGACGAGCGCGGAGGAACAGGCTTTCCTCGACGCGGGCGGGTTCGCCGGATAGCTCCTTTATTTTGTCGCGCGTTCTGCTTCGTCCGAAAACGCGTTAATGACGGTACGTTGAAGGGCTGCCCATTGCCGTTTCGCCTCCGCGTCATATTGTGCCGATGCCCGCCCCGTCCACACCCGAACTGAATTTCAAGGAGACACGACGATGACCATCAAAGTTGGCGACCGCCTGCCCGACGCGACGTTCCGCATCATGACCGAGGACGGGGTTCAGACCAAAACCACCGCCGATATCTTCAAAGGCAAAAAGGTGACCTTGTTCGCGGTGCCCGGCGCCTATACCGGCACCTGTCACAAGCAGCATCTGCCGAGCATTTTCTCAAGCGCGCGCGCCATCAAGGACAAGGGCGTGGACGAGATCGCCATCGTCTCCGTCAACGACGTGTTCGTCCTGAACGCGTGGAAGCGCGACACCGATCAACGCAACGAGGCGACCTTCCTTGCCGATGGCAACGCGGACTTCACAAAAGCGATTGGCATGGAGTTCGATGGCTCCGAGAAGGGTCTCGGCATCCGCTCCAAGCGCTACTCCATGCTGGTCGAGGACGGCGTGGTGAAGAAACTGAATGTCGAGGACTCGCCCGGCAAGGTCGAAGTTTCCGGCGGCGACACGCTGCTGGGGCAGCTTTGAGCCGCTTGTTGCCCCTTCTACCGGGAAAGCCCGCGCCAATGCGCGGGCTTTCTGCTTTCCAGGCCGCCAAAAACTTCATCGATCAGACGGGAATGCCGGCAAGCTATCCATCATGTGAATTAGCCTGGTGAACGACGGGTCGAAAGCTGCATGACTAAGATTTTGGTAGCCTGCGCCTGGATTGCATTTCTCTTCCGGCGGGTGAGACGCGCGAAGGAACACGCGGCAGAAAGGGCAGCAAGCGGCGTGTTGCGCGAACCCTTGTACTGGGTCGGCAGCACATTGAGCCTGACAACCCTCGGATTCAGCATATACATGGCGAACCTGCGGCCGGCTCACATCCGCGGCGGCCTTTGGTTCACGGTCACTGCACTATTCATCGCCACTATCGTCGTCTGGCGCATGCTTAAGCGGCGTCACGGCATTTAGATCAAGCTGACTACTTCAACCGCGCCATGGCCACGCCTTCGCGCGCGAGCTGATCGGCGCGCTCGTTTTCCGCATGGCCGTCGTGACCCTTGATCCAGTGCCATCGCACCTCATGAGGCTTCAGCGCATCATCGAGCCGCTGCCACAGGTCGGCGTTCTTCACCGGCTTCTTGTCCGAGGTGCGCCAACCGTTGCGCTTCCAGTTGTGAATCCAGCCGGTGATGCCTTGCCGCACGTACTGGCTGTCGGTGGTGAGGTCGACCAGCGCCGGCCGCTTCAGCGCCTCCAGCGCCGAGATCGCGGCCAGCAGCTCCATCCGGTTGTTGGTGGTGTGCGGCTCGCCGCCCTTCAACTCCTTCTCGATGTCGCCGAACCGCAGGATCGCGCCCCAGCCGCCGGGACCGGGGTTACCCGAGCACGCGCCATCGGTGAAAATCGTGACATGGGGAAGCGTGGACGAATTCACGCCACCAGCCCCGACACTGCAATGCCGTAATCGCGAATGTTGTCGATGCCTTGCTGGAAGCGCAGCTTGCGGACGTATTCGAGCGGATCTTTTGGTTTCACCAGCGCGCCGGCGGGCACGTTGAGATAATCGACCAGCCGCGTCAGCAGAAACCGCAGCGCTGCGCCGCGCGCCAGCAGCGGCAACGCCGTCTGTTCGGCCTCCGACAGCACGCGTTCGCGATTGTAGGCGCCGAGCAGCGCCCGCGCCTTGGTGACGTTGAAGGAGTGATCCGGCTCGAAACACCAGGCGTTGAGGCAGATCGCGACGTCGTAGGCGAAAAAATCATTGCACGCGAAATAGAAATCGATCAGCCCCGACAGCCTGTCTCCGAGAAACAAAACATTATCCGGAAACAGATCGGCATGGATGACGCCGGCCGGCAGCTTGTCCGGCCAGTGCCGTTCGAGGTGGTCGAGTTCGGCCCCGAGAAAATCGCACAGACCGTGCTGCAAGGTATCGACGCGCGGCGCGGCCTGGTCGAACAGCGGCCGCCAGCCCCGCACCGACAGCGCGTTGGCGCGCGTCATGGGAAAATCGCGGCCGGCAAGATGCAGCTTCGCCAGCGCCTCGCCCGTAGCGGCGCAGTGGGTGACGGTCGGCTTGCGCGGCCACACCCCCTCGAGGAAATCGATGATGGCGGCAGGTCGTTCAGCGAGGCGGCCGAGCGTTTCGCCGCCGCGCGTCCTGACCGGCTGCGGGCATACGATGCCGTGGGTGGCAAGATGCCCCATCAGGCCAAGGAAAAACGGCAGATCTCCCGCCGCCACACGCTTTTCATACAGCGTCAGGAAAAACGATCCGGCGGTGGTATGCAGCAGGTAGTTGGAATTCTCGACGCCCTCGGCAATGCCCTTGTAGGACAGCAGTTCCCCGATGTCGTAGTTTTTCAGAAAATCCGCAAGCTCGTCGGCGGCGACGTCGGTATAGACCGCCATCTCGTATCCCCATTCGAAGGCCGCAGGCCGTGATCAGGCCGCGTCGGGCCGCAGCGAGCGCGGCAACGGGAAGAACTCGTTCTCTTCAGCCGCCGAAACCGTCTCCACATCGAGATCGTAGCGCGCCGCGAACGCGCCCATGATTTCCTCGACGATCACTTCCGGCGCGGAGGCGCCTGCGGTGATGCCGAGGCTCGTGATGCCCTCGAACTTGCTCCAGTCGAGGTCGCTGGCGCGCTGCGCCAGCACCGACACCCTGCAGCCCTCGCGCTCGGCAACCTCGCGCAGCCGCTGCGAGTTGGAGGAATTCGGCGCTCCGACCACGATCAATGCGTCCACCACCGGCGCGACCTTCTTGACCGCGAGCTGGCGGTTGGTGGTGGCGTAGCAGATATCCTCCTTGTGGGGCCCATGGATGTTCGGGAACCGCTGTTTCAGCACCGCGACGATCTCGGCGGTGTCGTCGATGGACAGCGTGGTCTGGGTCACGAAGGCAAGGTTATCGGCGTTCTTCGGCGTGAACTGCTCGGCGTCCTCTGCAGTCTCGATCAGCGTCACCGCACCGGCCGGCAATTGCCCGACCGTACCGACGACTTCCGGATGATGGGAATGCCCGATCAGCAGAATCTCGTGACCGCGCTTGAAATGGATCGCCGCCTCGCGGTGAACCTTGGTCACCAGCGGACAGGTGGCGTCCAGCGAAAAGAAATTTCGTCGCTGTGCGTCGGCCGGAACCGATTTCGGCACGCCATGCGCGGAAAACACCACCGGGGCCTTGGTGTCGTCGGGAATTTCCTCCAGCTCCTCGACGAAGATCGCTCCCTTGGCGCGAAGGCTGTCGACCACGTAGCGGTTGTGCACGATCTCGTGACGCACATAGACCGGCGCGCCGTACAGCGTCAGCGCGCGCTCCACTGTATCGATTGCCCTGACGACACCCGCGCAGAAGCCGCGGGGCGAGCAAAGCACGATTTTTAGCTTCGGTTTGGCATTCATGGGGCGATCCGGGACCGAATCACCCCACACCGGCGGGGCGGGAACGGCCAATAAGAGAAACGACTTTGGACGGCTTTGGGGCGCTGTCAAGGCTGTTCCGTTAAGCCACGGGCCGACAACAGCAAACCATTGCGCACTCGACCCTCGACGGCTTATATAGGCCAATTCCCGTCATCGTCGATGACCAAAAGGCTCTGCCCCTGAGGGGTGGGCGGAGCGCAAAGGAGATTTGCCATGAGCAATGCACCGCTGATGCCGAAGGCGACTGCCGTGTGGCTCGTCGACAATACCGCCTTGTCGTTTGACCAGGTCGCCGATTTCACCAAAATGCACCCCCTGGAAGTCCGCGCCATCGCCGACGGCGATGCCGCCCAGGGCATCAAGGGCATGGACCCGATCTCCACCGGCCAGCTCACCCGCGACGAGATCGAGAAGGGCGAGAAAGACCCGGACTACCGCCTCAAACTCAGCGAGAGCAAGGTGGTGCTGCCGCCCGCGGCCAAGAAGAAAGGTCCCCGCTATACCCCGGTGTCGCGCCGTCATGAACGGCCGAGCGCGATCCTCTGGCTGGTGCGCAACCACCCCGAGTTGAAGGACGCGCAGATCATGCGCCTGGTCGGCACCACCAAGACCACGATCGCCGCGGTCCGCGACCGCACCCACTGGAATGCCTCGACGCTGACGCCGATGGACCCGGTGACGCTCGGCCTCTGCTCGCAGATCGAACTCGACTTCGAGGTGCAGCGCGCAGCCAAGGAGAAGCCCACCGATCAGCAGTATGGCGGCGCCACCCTGCTGCCGGCGTCGGAGACCACGCGCAAGGACGCCGAATTCGAGCCGACCGAAAAGCAGCGCGACGATCTCAACGTCGATGCCGTGTTCGCCAAGCTGAAGACCATCGGCGGCAAGAAAGCCGAGGACGACGAGGAGGAGTAAGGTCGCACTCCCTCCCCTGGGCACGGGCTGTCATTTTCGGCGCGGGTTGCTCGTCTCGCGTCGCGCCGCCATCGTCCCCGCGAAAGCGGAACGCGGCGCGCCAAGCGTCAGCGATGTAAACAAAACATTGCGGGGTACGGGATACCCGCCTTCGCGGGGTATGACAGCAACGGCAGCAAACCCGCTACTGCCCGTTCAGCATCCGCTCGGCGAGATCGCGGTGGGTGCGCTCCATCCGGTCGGAGCGGGTGGCGGCGACGTCGCGATCCTTGCGGCAGGCGGCATAGGCCGCGGAGCCCTGCGGGCCGCCGTGCGCCTGGCAATAGGCATCGTCATCGCCCTGCGATACGGCGCTCGCATTGTGCCGCTCAAGATTGGCGCAGCCGCCGAGCGACGTAATCAGTACAAGAGCGGCGATTCGCATCGATGTCTTCAGTCGCATGGTCGTTCCCGGATTGCCAGTGACACGACTGTTCGGACTCAATTGCGGGAATTGTAAGTCCATCGAATACCCCCGGCTCATGTCCTGCTTTTCAGCGCGCCTTGAATCTCCTCGAGCACCTTCGGGTCCTCGATGGTCGCGGGCATCGTCCATTGATCGCCATCCGCGATCTTCTTGATGGTGCCGCGCAGGATCTTGCCTGAGCGCGTCTTCGGCAGCCGGTTCACCGTGATCGCGCGCTTGAACGCCGCGACCGGACCGAGCTTCTCGCGCACCAGCGCCACGACCTCTTTCTCGATCTCGGCGGCATCGCGGCTGACGCCCGCCTTCAGCACCAGAAGGCCGCACGGCACCTCGCCCTTGATGCCATCCCTGACGCCGAGCACTGCGCATTCCGCAACATCCGGATGCGATGCGAGGATTTCCTCCATGCCGCCGGTCGACAGCCGATGACCGGCGACGTTGATGATGTCGTCGGTGCGGCCCATGACGAAAATGTAGCCATCCTCGTCCTTGTAGCCGGCGTCCGAGGTCTTGTAGTAGCCGGGAAATTCGCTGAGATAGGCTTCCTTGCAGCGCGCGTCCTGCTCCCACAGAGTCGGCAGGCAGCCCGGCGGCAGCGGCAGCTTGATGACGATGGAGCCCATCGCATTGGCCGGCAGCGGCTTTGCCGCTTCATCCACGATATCGACCTGATAGCCCGGCATCGCTACCGTCGGCGAGCCGTGTTTCACCGGCAGCATGCCGAGCCCGACCGGATTGCCCGCGACACACCAGCCGGTTTCGGTCTGCCACCAGTGATCGATGACCGGCCGATTCAAATGCTTTTCCGCCCATTCCACCGTCGGCGGATCGGCGCGCTCACCGGCCAGAAACAGCGTGCGGAACTGGGACAAATCATATTTGCGGATGAACGCACCGTCCGGGTCTTCCTTCTTGATGGCGCGGAACGCCGTTGGCGCGGTGAAGAACGCCACCGCCTTGTGCTGCGAGATCACGCGCCAGAATGCGCCTGCGTCCGGCGTGCCGATCGGCTTGCCCTCGTACATGATCGTGGTGGCGCCATGGATCAGCGGGCCGTACACGATATAGCTGTGACCCACCACCCAGCCGATGTCGGAACCGCACCACCAGACCTCGCCCGGCTTGACCCCGTAGAGGTTGAACATCGACCATTTCAGCGCGACCAGATGGCCGCCGTTGTCGCGTACCACGCCTTTCGGCACTCCCGTCGTGCCGGAGGTGTAAAGAATATAGAGCGGATCGGTGGCGAGCACGGGGACACAGGGGGCGGACTTCCCAGACGCCATTGCGGCCGCGCGTAAGCCTGCCCAGTCGTGATCGCGACCCGCTAGATCGCAACGCTGCTGCGGACGTTGCAAAAT
Organism: Nitrobacter sp. 62-13; assembly: GCF_001896955.1. Classification (GTDB taxonomy): domain Bacteria; phylum Pseudomonadota; class Alphaproteobacteria; order Rhizobiales; family Xanthobacteraceae; genus Nitrobacter. The sequence continues at coordinate 6,459 of NZ_MKRN01000163.1, forward strand.
GATGCAGGCGGGAACCTTGTGCGCGGCGAGTTTGATCGCCTCGTCGAGCAGCGGCTTGTATTGCACGATGCGGCCCGGCTCCAGACCGCAACTCGCGGAAAAGACCAGCTTCGGTTTGGCGTCATCGATCCGGGTCGCAAGCTCCTTGGCCGCAAAGCCGCCGAATACCACCGAATGCACCGCGCCGATCCGCGCGCAGGCCAGCATCGCCACCACGGCTTCCGGCACCATCGGCATGTAAAGAACGACGCGATCACCTTTGGCGACGCCGAAGTCCTGCAAGACGGCGGCGAGCGTCGCCACTTCCTTGAGCAGTTCCGCGTAGGTGAAAGCGGTGATGGCGCTCGGGCCGCCCGGATTGGCCAGCGGCGAATCATGGATCAGCGCGACCTGGTCGGCGCGGCCGCCGGCGACATGGCGATCCAGCGCATTGTAGCAGGTGTTGACGACGGCGCCGGCAAACCAGCGGCCGTAAAGCCCCATCGACGGATCGAAGATCTTTTTCGCCGGCTCGATCCAGTCGATGTCGCGCGCAGCGTCAGCCCAGAAACCTTCGGGATCGCCGAGCGAGCGGCCGTAAATCTCGCGGTAGCGGCTTTTTTCCTGAATATTCATCGCACATCTCCCGTTCCTGCATTGTCACGGGATGCGGTGCTCATTTCAAGGGCGGCGGCCTTGTCCTTACGGAGCATTCCTCCTTCGAGGGAGCCGCGCTCCGGCTTCACAGCGGCGATCGCCGCCTCAGCGCGGTTGATGCCTCCATGCAGGAAAGGAAGCGTCCCCCGCAAGCGCATGAACGGCTGCGAGTTGATGTTTTCGTCGTCTTTGGTGAAGTCGAAGCCGCCTTTCGGCGCCTCATAGACCACGCGGCCGTAATTGCGGCCCGAAAAGGCCGGGCTTCGGCTCGACGGTGGCGCCGAGCAGCGGATGGCCGAACTTGTCGGGGCGTTCGCGCTCGAGGCTGGCGATGGAGCCAGGCTCGAACAGCCCGCCATCATAAACGATATAAGCGAAGGACTGGCCTTCCGTTGCCGGGACCGATCGACGCGGCTTGGCGCGATCCTTTTCTGCCGCCGTCAGACGGCCCGTCCGTACCACTTGTCCAAGTGGCGGTCGAGGACTCGCCGGCTATCGCCGCCGAGGCCTCGATGGGATCCGCGTCGCCCTGCGGCGTCACCCACAACAGACGGATGACGCCGATGTCTTTCGGCGTAGAGTCGGTCTCCCAATAGCCCGTTGTCTTCTAGGCCATCACGCCGGATTTGTAGCGGTCCTTGCCGCGGACGGTCAGCGATTCCTGGTTTTGGAATTCGTTCTCCCCGTTGATCCGCGGTGGTTCGATCCAATCTCACTCCGCGGCGACGGCCGTATCGCCGATGCGCGGATCAAGTTTGCCCGTGCGATAAAGCTTGGCCATTTCAGCCAATGGGATCACCTTGATCTTCGACGCGTTTCCGGCGGTGCCGAACTGCTCGAAGCGCTCGCGGCAGAGGTCGCGCATCGCATCCATCGCGGGCTTGAGGAACTTGCGAGGATCGAATTCGCTTTTGTTGTTGGTCGCGATTTTCCGGAACACCGCGGTCATCGCCAGACGGCAGTCGGTATCGATATTGACCTTGCGGACGCCGTGCTTGATGCCGCGCACGATTTCCTCGACCGGCACGCCCCAGGTCTGCGGCATCTCGCCGCCGAACTTGTTGAACTCGTCCTGCAGGTGCTGCGGCACCGAGGACGAGCCGTGCATCACCAGATGCGTGTTGGGAAGGCGGCGATGGATCTCCTCGACCACTTTCATGGCGAGAATGTCGCCGTCCGGCTTGCGCGAGAACTTGTAGGCGCCGTGCGAGGTGCCCATCGCGATCGCCAGCGCGTCGACCTTGGTGGCGCGGACGAAATCGACGGCCTGATCGGGATCGGTCAGCAGTTGATCGTGGCTGACGGGGCCTTCAATGCCATGGCCATCTTCCTGCTCGCCGCCGCCGTGCTCGAGCGAGCCGAGCACGCCCAGTTCGCCTTCCACCGAAGCGCCGACCCAGTGCGCCATGTCGACGACCCGTCGGGTGATGTC
>NZ_MKRN01000164.1 GCF_001896955.1 Nitrobacter sp. 62-13
CAGTCCGAGCAGTTTCGAGCGAGCCGCCTTGGCGCTCATGGCCGTGGTGACACGGTAACCTTCTCCCGCCAGAAAACGCGACAGCAGATCGCGGATACGCCGGTCGTCATCGACCAGCAGCAGATGCGGGGCGTCGTCGGCAGGCCTCACCTGCGCGCGCACGATCCCTGCCGTTTGCATTCCCGTCATGCCTTCACCATCTTGCCGTCGGCCCGCAGGATCGCTTCCAGCACCTTGTCGGGATCGTCGTGGTCGATCATCCCGAGCAGGAACTTGCGCACCGCCTCGGCGCCGGAAGCGTCGAGGCCTCGCAGCGCGCGCACGATGCGGTCGGTCTGCAGGCCCGCGAGTTTCGCCACTAGCGCCTCGCCTTTTGCGGTGGCGAAAAGAAGGCGTTGGCGCCTGTCGGCGTCGCCGGCCTTCTGCACAATGTAGCCTTCATCGAGGAGTTGCTTGAGAACCCGCCCCAGCGACTGCTTGGTGATGCGCAGCACTTCGAGCAGGTCGGCGACATTAAGTCCGGGATAACGATAGACGAAATGCATCACGCGATGATGGGCGCGGCCGAAGCCGAATTCTTCCAGCACATGGTCGGGATCGCCGACAAAGTCGCGATAGGCGAAGAACAGCAATTCGATGATGTCCCAGCGCGTCGCGGCCGGCTCTCCCGTCGTGGATGCGCCGGTGTTGGTCTTGGCGGCGAGCTGGGCCGGAGAATTTAGGACAGCCATATTGACATATCTTTGTCTCAATGTTACAAGCCGGACATCCACTACGAAATATTATATCGTCCCGCGAAATTCCGGATACAGCCCTGCTAAACGGCCAGGCCAATCGGCCTTTTACCTCGTTGGAGCGATTGTCGAGCTGCGTTTCGGCAACATACTGGACTTCGCGTCGTCCGCCAAAGCGGAAACCGGACTTCGCGGATCGGCAGGAGCCTGCAACGCGAGGACCGTTTCAAGCTGGAGAACACCATGAAAGCTTCGTTCGAAAAAACCGATGGCGCGATGTCGTTGACGTTTAACGTCCAGCCGACGGCCAGTCCGACGCCCGCGACGGCGCGCGAAGCAAAGCTCGCAGATCCCGGCTTTGGCCGGGTGTTCACCGATCACATGACCATGGTGCGCTACAATCACGCGAACGGCTGGCACGACGCGCGCGTCGAATCCCGTGCCAGCTTCCCGCTCGATCCCGCGACCGCCGTCCTGCACTACGCGCAGGAGATTTTCGAAGGTCTGAAAGCCTACAAGCGTGACGACGGCGCCGTGAACCTGTTTCGTCCGGACGCCAACGCGAAACGCTTTCGCAATTCGGCCGAGCGCATGGCGATGGCGCCGCTGCCCGAGCCCGTGTTCATCGAAGCCATCGAGCAACTCGTTCGCATCGACCGTGACTGGATTCCCGGCGGCGAAGGCAGCCTGTACCTGCGGCCCTTCATGATCGCCAACGAAGTCTTCCTCGGCGTCAAGCCATCGGCGGAATACATCTTCGCCGTCATCGCGTCGCCGGTCGGCTCCTATTTCAAGGGCGGGCCCGCGCCGGTCTCGATCTGGGTGTCGGAAAACTACACGCGCGCGGCGGTCGGCGGCACCGGCGCCGTCAAATGCGGCGGCAACTATGCCGCCAGCCTGCGCGCGCAGGCCGAA
>NZ_MKRN01000165.1 GCF_001896955.1 Nitrobacter sp. 62-13
CCGGTTGCTCGCCCATCTCAACCGCAACAAGCGCTTTCCGCGCGGCGCCGGGACCGGCACGGCCTCGGTCGCCTTCACGATCGACCGCGCCGGCCGCGTCCTCGCCGCGCGGCTGGTGGGGTCGACCGGCGATGCGCGGCTCGACGCGGAGGCGGTCAGCCTGTTGAAGCGCGCCAGCCCGTTGCCGCCACCGCCCGAAGGTTTCGGCAAGGGCAGGATCGCCCTGACGGTGCCGGTGCGCTTCAGCCGCTGAAGCGCACCTTGAGGGGCCTCGTCAGCTGCCGAGCGCCGACTGCTCGGCGGCGATGCGATCGAACAATGCGTCCATGGCGCTCGCATCCGGCGCCGGGCCGGCCAGGCGGCGCTTCACATGGGCGATGGGCTCGGCGAGGATCGTCTCGAGGTCCTCGGCGCAGGTGAAGTCGCCGGCGACGCTCTTGACCTTCGAATTGTCGAACAGCGCCGCCCAGGTCTTGTCGCCCATCAGCGGGCCTTCCCATTCGGCGTGGTAACGCACGAGCGTGTCGGTCGGCACATGCACGATCTTCGCCTCGACGCCGAGGCCCTTGGCGATGGTGCGGTAGATCGCGTCCCAGCCATGGCCGCGATCGGCGGTGATGTGGAAGTCCTCGCCGATCGCCTTCTCCTTGCCGAAAAGGCCGATGAACGGCTTCGCGAGATCGACGGAGCGTGTCAGCGTCCAGGGCGTCGTGCCGTCGCCGCAGACGATGACCGGCTTGCCGGCCAGCATGCGCCGCGCGGAGAGATCGCCGTCGTTCATCATGCTCGGAATGCCGTTGCGCACCGTGTGGCTCGGCCGGACGATCGTCCAGGGAAGGCCGCTCGTCGCGCGCAGCTTCTCCTCCGCGGCGATCTTGGCCTGGCTATAGGGCCAATAGGGGTTCACCGCCGGCGTCTTCTCGGTGATGACATAGTGGCGGGCCGGCTTCTCGTAGACCGAAGCCGAGGAAATGAAGATGTACTGGCCCGTCTTGCCGGTGAAGACGCGGATGTCCTCGTCCATCTGGTCGGGCGTGAACAGCATGAACTGG
>NZ_MKRN01000166.1 GCF_001896955.1 Nitrobacter sp. 62-13
GAAATGGACATTGACCTGCTCCTCGCTCGGCAAACCATCGGTCCCGCAGAGCCCTTGAACGTCCATTCCCCAACTGTCGTTGCCACCGGCGAATGACCATTCCTGTCCTTTTGGCGCGAGAAAAAAACGCTCAAGCTCGGAAAGCACCGGCCATCTGTCAGAAGCGAAATTATCGAAGTAAAAAAATCGCTTCATTTCTCTCTCCACCGACGCCAGATTCAGCCAGGATCATACTGACGAATTTGAGCAAGCGCATTGGGCTCGCCGAAATCCGCGGCTGGTCCGGACGGTATTTGCGGGCGAGCGTCGGACTCAACTATGGATCGGGAAACGTCTCCGGCGGCAGATCGCTGCTTGCGATCCATTCGATGCTGGTCGGCAGCTCACCGTCGGTCTCGATGAATTCCTTCACCGCCTTCCATGCAACAGGGAACGGCACGAACAGCCCCACCGACAACGGTGTGCCATGCAGGGACCGCACGAATTCGCCGAGACGGCTGAGGTCTCCTTTCGCAACGTAGCTGCGTTGTTGCCGCACTCTACCGTCCCACTTACGATAAGACAAATACACGCCCAAATCTGAATTGCCGATCATGCTTAGGTTAGAGGTGACCTGCTCAAATCTCGAACGCTGCTCTGTACCACACAGACCCTCAACCCTCAGACCCCAGCTATCATTACCGCCAGCAAACGACCATTCCTCTCCTTTTGGTGCCAAGAAGAAGCGCTCTAATTCGTGCGGGTGCGGCCAACCATTCCAGTCGAATTCATCGAAGTTGGTATGCTTGATCAACGTCGCCTCCAGATCAACCATGTGCCGTTCGACATCACGCTGACGCGGCCAGTCTTCGTTTCCGAAAATCGGACCGTCGGATTGCCAAGCTGCAGACCGAGAATTGGAAGCGCATCATTGCAACCTTCACATATCCGTCGATCAACCATAATTTCAATGGTACGATCCGCGAGCGAGCCGCCGTTTTGACGTGCAGCCCGGAGAAGTATCGTGGTTTCTGCGTGATAGAGGGAATCGTTCGGCCATTCCCCGATATTACCGGTTGTCATCACATTGGGATATTTGTCGATCAAATTCCAGCGCTGTGAGTTCGCGTCCGTTCGATCCGTTGAAGTATATCCTGGAGACCCGGAGTTCACCCCAAAATACAGCTTTCCATCGATCTCAGCGGCAGCAACCGTACCATTGCCTGCCGGCCAAGAAGGCTGCCCGAATAGATTTGGCTCATTGTTGATGGTGCGATAGACGTTGATCCAGCCCTGCCCGTCGAACGGGCGCATTGACGGCACACTCTGACGCGGCGGATCAAGTGGCGGACCCAGATTGCCGCCGATCCCGGATCGAAGCTGATCGAGATGCGCCTCGGATTCCCGTAGCGGCAGGAATCGGCTTGATCAGATCGCTTAAGGTCCGGGCGCGCTTCCCCAATCATCGGTCCAGCGTCCGCCGCCTGGTTGACCCGCCGGAATCCGCGGCTGGTCGGGGCGGAATTTGCGGGCGAGCAGCGGAAATACATCGGCGAGCTTCATGCCCGGCTTCAGAAATCGCGCAGCATCGGGTCTGATCCATCTATAGGCATCAGGCCGCATCCAGCGCGCGCGCTGCGCGGCTTCGAATGCACTTTCATGACTCATCAGCGTGCTCCCGCCATCTGCGCGCGCGCCGCGCCTTGCAGCGCCACACGCCGTCCTTCCCTGCCGCGCAGCGAGGCCACCACCGGGCGCGGGCGGAGCCGCGGCGCCGGTTCATCCGCGGCCTCCGTCATGCTCCGCCGGCCGCGCTCGGCCTGTGCCCGCACGCGCGAGCGCGGCGACGGGGGCGTCGCCTGCTTCACCGCGCGGACACGCGCTCCCGCCAATAGCGGGAAGGTGACGATGGAAATTTCCCACAGGTCGACCTGATAGAGTTTCCGCACGCGCGTTTGCGGCTCGATCCGGCCGCGCACGGTGCGATAGCCGATCGACAGTCCGTCGACCGCGCCGGCCTCGACCAGCGCCAGCAACTCGCGCGCCCGCGTCACGTCGGGGATCAGTTTCCCCCGCGCCCACAGCCCGCGGAAATCCTCGCGCAGTTCGAGCCAGATGCCGACCGGCTCGGCGGGATCGTGCTGGAACAGCATCGGGACCTTGCGCAAGCCCCTTGCTTTCAAGGTTTGCGCGAACGCGCCGGGCATCACCATGTCGCGCGCCTGGTCGATCTCGCCGAACAGGCTGGCATAGCCTTCCACCGTGCCGTCGCCGGAAAACGACAGACGCGACACGGACGACAACGGGGCGTGCATGATCGACCTCGCAAATGGGCGGGGGAAACGGATTGATGAAATTCGAAACGACGTGTCGTGCCCGCCGCGCGCCGCTTGTGGCGGACGCTACCTGGCGGCGCTCAGCCCTTGCGACTGCGTTTCGTCGGCTTGCGCCGCGTCTGAGCCTTGGCGCGGGGTGCGCGCGCCGCAGCCGCAGCCGGCGCCTTGCGCTGGGCTCGATCGAGATGCGCGAGGAATTCGCGGAACACGGTGAGATGATCGCGCGATGATTTGGTCTCGGTGCTGAACGAGCGCAGCATGCTGTGAAGGTTGTCCATCAATCCCGATCCTTGTCGAAGGTTAAGGCGCGACGTTGCGCCTTGCGATTGAAACGCTGAAGTTCACGGACGAAATCGTCGAAGCGACGCGAGGCGGCCGACAGTTCGCGCAGCGCGAACAAAAGGCCCGCGCTGGCGGCGCTCGCCCACAGAAACAACGCCAGATGCGCGAGGTCGCCGCGCTCTGCGAAGATGCGGATGAGGTCGGACATCGCTTGAACCCATGGCGGAGGTCATGACCGGACTTGATCCGGCCATCCATCTCTTTCACGAAAGGGAAACATCACTCCAGCCGGTCGCCGCCCTCGACCGGCGCGTAGCCGACCGCCTCGCGCTTCTCGTTGAGCGTGAGAAACGCCGCGTTGCTGACGCGCTCCCACAATGCCGCACGATCGGCGGCGAGCGCGTCGATCCTGTCGGCGTCCACCACGATGCGGACGCTCTCACCGAATTGCGGCGACAGCCACTGCGCGAACGAACTACCGAGACGCGACGCCAGCGGCAGCACGGTCTGGCGGAAGAAGCAGCGGTTGGCTTCCTGGAAGTTCGCATAGGTGTTGTCGCCGGGAATGCCGAGCACCATCGGCGGCACGCCGAAAGCGAGCGCGATCTCGCGCGCAGCGGTGTGCTTGGCCTCCAGAAAGTCCATGTCCTTCGGCGTCAACGACATCGCCTTCCAGTCGAGTCCGCCTTCGAGCAGCAGCGGCCGTCCCGCGTTCACCGCCCCCTGATAGGTATCGGTCAGCTCGCGCTTCAGCCGGTCGAACTGGGTATCCGACAGCACCGCGCCTTCGGGGCCGGAATAGACCAGCGCGCCTGAGGGCCGCGCGGCGTTATCGAGCAGCGCCTTGTTCCAGGCCGATCCGGCGTTGTGAGTATCGATCGCCACGGCCGCCGGTTCGATCGGCGCGAGACCATAATGATCGTCGAGCGGATGGAAGTACGTCAGGTGCAGGATCGGCGGCACGGCCGACGATGCCTGATCGAAGCGGATGCTGCGGCCGCCGACCGCGTATTCATAGGCCTCCGCCCAGCCGTCGACGCCGGGCACCACTTTCATGCGGTCGGGTCGCAGCGCAAACAGTTCGCGCACCGCGCCGTCGAGCGCGACCGCCTCGACATAGGCATTTCCGGACAGCAGAAGATGCGACACCAGCATTTCGAGAAACGCGCCGCCGTCCTGGCGCGGGTTCGGCCGCGACAGCAGCCGCGACAGCGGATGCGCCTCGTGCTCCTGCGCGCCTTCGAATACGAGGTAGCTGCACGACGCCACGTTTTCCGCGATCAGGCGCACCGCGCGATGCACGATGGCGTTGTTGAGATAACCCTCGCGCGCCAGCGCAGCATAGTCACGCGGCGTCCATCGCGCGCGGCGGCCGCTCTCGAAGGCAAGCAGCTTCGCCGTGCGGCTGGCTTTTGTCTCGGGCGGGGCAAGAAAAGTTTTAAAACGATCGAACATCTACGACCCTTTCTTCACCTCTCCCCGCCAGCGGGGAGAGATCGGAAACTGAGCGAAGCGAAGATTCCGGGTGAGGGGCTCGGGCAGCCAAGCCAGGCCCCTCACCCCGACCCTCTCCCCGCACGCGGGGAGAGGGAGCGCCCGTTCTACAATCCTCTCACCCGCGGCTGGGCGCGCGGCGCGAGCGCCAGCGACGTCACCGCCCACACCAGCGCATCGAGACGGTCGGGCGAGCGGCCGGACGACAGACCGGATAGAGCGAAGTCGCACATCTCGTCCTCCAGCGCCGCGAAGCTGCCGGCGTGCCGGACGCGGCCTTGTTCGTAAAGCGTCGCCACCGGTTCGGCGCGCAGCCATTTGCCGCGCGTGGCGCGCACCGCGATGACAGGCACCGCAGCATCCACCTCCGCAATCACGGACTTCACCATGTCGCCGCCCTGGTTGACCTCAGCCACCAGCGCATCGGCCTCGCACCGCCGCCACAGCGCGATCGCTTTCGCTGCCCACAGCGCCGGCGTCGCGCCCGCCACCGTCTCGTCTGCGATCACGTAAACGATGCCGCCTTCCGCCAGCCCCGCCGCGACGATACCGCAGGCGTCGGCGCGCTTGCCGGAGGTCGCCGGCGGATCGACCGCGACCACGACGCGCTGCATCGGCGGCGCCTCGCGCACGCGACACCTCTCAAGCAACGCGCGCGACCACAGCGCGTCGGGACGATCCTCGATAATCTCGCCGTCAAGCTCCTGACGCCCGAGCCGCGTTCCGGCGTAGCGCGCCATCACGCCTTGCAGAAAGGTCGGCGCCAGGTTGAAGGCGTTGGCCTGCGTCGGCGCGCGCGTGACCACGCTCGCCGCATCCGCCATCAGGCGTTTCAGCAGCGCGGTCGGACGCGGCGTCGTCGTAATCAACTGACGCGGCTGCGATCCCAGCCGCAAACCGAACTGCAGCATGTCGAAGGCGGCTTCCGCGTAGCGCCACTTCGCCATCTCGTCGGACCAGGCGCAGCCGAATTGCGGTCCGCGCAGGCTTTCGGGATCGTCCGCCGAAAATGCCTGCGCCACCGCGCCGTTATTCCATTCCAGCCGCTTGCGCGACGGCGACCATGACGGCCGCTCGTGGGCGGCATGCACCGCCAGCAAGCCGGAAACGCCTTCGATCATCACCTCGCGCGCATCGTGTTCGGTTTCGCCGACCAGCGCGATGCGCGACACCGCTTCGGTCGCGAACGGCGGCAGGCCGAGCGCCTGCGCGCGAATCCATTCGGCCCCGGCACGGGTCTTGCCGGCGCCGCGCCCGCCGATCATCAGCCAGATCAGCCATGGCGCGCCGTTCGGCGCCAGTTGCGGCGGACGCTGATGATCGTGCGCGAAAATATCCCATTGCCTCGCCAGAAACCCGAGTTCCGCCTCACTCATGCTCTGGAGCAGGAGTTGCCGCTGGCGCGGCGACCACTTGCTCCAGTCGGCGCGAAAGCGCGCGCCGGAACTCGTCGAGATCGCGGGGCACGGCGTCATCATCGGCTGATTTCACTCTCTCCTCGCTGGCGCGCAACCGCGTCACTTCGCCGAGCGTGCGCGCGAGACTCGCAAGCGTGCGTGCGCGGCGCTCCGCTTCGGTGCGCTGCTGCGGCTTCAGATGACTGCCGCCGACAATGACCTCGATCAGCGACAGCTCGCGTTCGATCGCGCGCGTCACCCGCTCGATCAGCACCGCGCCGCTCGCGGGCGGTGGATCATCGAGACGCTCAACCGCGGTGCGCTTGACGCGCGGACTCGGCTCGTCCTTGCGCCGGACGGCCGTGCGGCGCGCGCGTTGCCTGCTTACTCTGGCTTTCGCTGCTTCGTCGCGCTCGTCGAGCGCAATCGGCTTGTCGTCGACGAAGCGCGTGGTGGCGGCCATCGTCGCCTTGCGCGCGGCCGCGGCTGCGGTTTTGCCGGACTTCGTGCCGGCCTGACTTTGTTTGACGGTTTTCGCGGCTACGTTTGCTTGCGCGAGCGGTGCCTTGCGAGCCGCCGGCCGTATCGCTTTTTTCGCCGCGGGGGATGAAGATTTTTTTGAAGCGGTTCGCTTTGCGGTTCTGGCCGACGATGTTTTCGTTCGCGACGCAACGCGAGCCGCCGCCGGTTTTCGTCCCGGTCTGGCAATTCGCATCACAGCCATGGATGTCGAAAAGCCCCCTTGTCGCGAAATCGATAGTGCAGATAGAACGTGGCCTTCGTGTCCGTCAGAGCGGACAACACGCTAGCGGAAGAACACCAGCCAGATCCCGATCAGGATCAGCACGGCGAGACCGGTGCTGATGGCGAGAAGCATAAAGACGGACGGGCCAAGTTCGGCCTGTCGCACCTCGGTCGGAGGTTCCACGATCTGATCGTTCTCGTTCGTTGCCATCCGCACTCTCCCTGCTTCCTTGCGATCCGCGAATCGCATGCCTTGCATGGGTTGGGGCAACTCGAGATCTGCGCAGATCGATGCGGGTTCAACGTGATACGCGTCCCCGGTTTCGAGCGGAGATCGCTCGTTGAATTTCAAGCAGCCCGGCTGTGCGACCCCGATCGTAACCGGAGCGGCGCCGTCAACTCTTGGGCGCAACTGTG
>NZ_MKRN01000167.1 GCF_001896955.1 Nitrobacter sp. 62-13
TGCGCTCCCGGCGCCGCCCGCAAACGGCATTCCACATCTTCCAATCGTCGATCGGAGTGAATCGCTTTCAAGCCCGATCGCCGTGATCTCCGCGATCAAGGGAGTTGAGTCGTCGTGACGGCGCGCTGACGGTCCGGTGGAGAGCGGGTCGAGAAAATCTCGCTACCGCTCCCGCAAGGCATCCTGCTTGTACTTTGCCAGCGGCGAGAGCAGGTAGCTGATGATTCTGCGCGAGCCCGTCTTGATCTCCACCGTCACGGCCATTCCAGGACTGAGCTTGACGAGCTTCTCGTCTATTTGCATTTCCGTGCGATCGAGCGAGATCCGCGCAGCATATTGCAGCTCCTGTCCATGCGGCTCGCTGGTACTTGCTGCTGCACCGGTCAGCCGATCGGTGGTTGCATTCGCTGGCTTGTCGCGGACAATAGCGTCGGACGACAGACTGAGCACCTCTCCGTGAAGAAGTCCGTAGTGAGTAAAGTTGAATGTGTCGATCTTGATTTCTGCTTTTTGACCCGAATGAACGAATCCTATGTCGCGATTTGAGACCATGGCCTCGATCTCGAGGGGAGCCTCGGTCGGAACCACCACCGCGAGAACCTGGGCCGGGGTCACCACGCCTCCCACTGTGTGAACTGCGAGTTGCTGCACAGCGCCGTCGACCGGTGCGACCAGGCTCTGGAGTTTGGTCCGCTGATCCGCCTTGATCACATCTTGAGTAATGCTGGCGACCTTCTGTTCCGCCTTGGACAGTGCGTCGTAGGTGACGCGACGATACTCCACAGCAACCTTTTGTTTTGTCTCCTTCAGCAGAGCGATCGCCGCGTCGGCTTCGTGGAGCTTGCTTTGCTGGACGGTGGCATCCTGCTGAAGCCCGACCAGGTCCTGCAACTCCGTGAGATAAACGACCTTTGACGCCAATCCCTTGTCGAGAAGCGTCCTGTGAATGCCGACCCGTTCCTGCAATACCGGAAGGGTAGCTTGGATCTTGGCGACGCTGGCCGAAATCGTGGCCCGTTCGGCTTCCTTCTGGTTGAGCTGGCGCTCGATTTCAGAAATCTTGGCGTCCTGTTCCGCCCGTTCGCTGATGAGCAATTGACGTTGTGTGTCGATCTTGGTGGGGCTTGCCCCCTGAGGAGGATGGAAGGCGGCGAGAGGGTCTGCGGCGAGAGCCGCTCGCAGCCGCGCGGCGTCGAGTTCCGCGCTGGCGAGATCGCTCCTTTGGCGCTCCCGGTCGGCGTCGGTCATCGTGGGGTCGAGTTCAATGAGGACGTCGCCAGCCTTGACGGTCTGACCGTCTCGCGCATGGATGGCGCGGACGACGCCCGTCTCGAACGGCTGGATCAGCTTGGTTCGCCCCCCGGGGACGATCTTGCCCGTCGAGGTTGCGACGATATCGACGCTGCCCAGCGACGCCCATGCGAGCGCGACGCAGAAGACCGCGATGATGCTCGCTCCGATTGCGCGACCGACCGGAGAGGGAGGTGTCTCCGCGATCTCGAGTGCAGCCGGCAGAAATGCGATTTCAGCCTCACGGCGGCGGATCGCGGCTTTTGGAAATGCGACAACGTTCTTGCTAGCTGGCGTCATGAATACCCGCCTGGAGGAAGTGCAGCTTCGCATAGCGTCCGTTGGAGCGGATCAGGTCGTCGTGGCGGCCATCCTCGACGATGCGGCCCCGCTCGATCGTGATGATGCGATCGGCCTGCCGCACCGTCGAAAGCCGATGCGCAACGACAAAAACCGTTCGGCCTGCGGCGATGCGCTTCATGTTCTGCTGGATCGCGCGCTCGCTTTCGTAGTCGAGGGCGCTGGTCGCCTCGTCAAGAATGAGGATGCGGGGATCCATGATGAGCGCGCGAGCGATCGCGATGCGCTGGCGTTGTCCACCCGAGAGGCTGCTGCCCCGTTCTCCTACGACGGTGTCGTAGCCTTCGGGCAGTTCCAGAATAAAGTCGTGAGCACCCGCAAGCTCCGCCGCTGCGATAATGCGCTCCATGGGCACGGCCGGATCGGCGAGCGCGATGTTTTCCCGGATCGAGCTGTTAAAGAGCACGTTTTCCTGCAGCACGACGCCGGTTTGCCGTCGAAGCCATGCGAGATCCACCATGGCAAGGTCAACGCCGTCTATCAGCACGCGCCCGCTCTCCGGCACATAGAGACGCTGGATCAACTTGGCGATGGTGCTCTTTCCAGAACCCGAGGACCCGACCACGCCGACGACCTGACCGGGCTGGACGTTGAAGGACACGTCATGCAGCACTTCGGGACCGCCAACGCGATAGCGGAAAGTCACATGATCGAAGGTGATCTGCCCACGGATCGCCGGCAATGCGGCGCGTCCGGGACTGAAGCTCGGTTCCGGTATGGTGTTGAGAATGTCGCCCAGCCGGTCGATAGACAGACGCGCCTGATGAAAATCCTGCCAGAGCTGCGCGAGCCGCAGGACGGGCATGCTCACGCGGGCAGCCAGCATGTTGAACGCGACGAGTTCGCCGACGGTCATCTCGCCGCCGATGACGAGCTTGGCGCCAAAGTAAAGTATCGCGGCGATGACCAGCTTGTTGATGGCCTGGACCGCCTGACTCGCCGAATTGTTCAAACTGAGAACGCGAAAGCTCGCCGACACATAAGCGGCGAGCTGCTCCTCCCAGCGGCGCTGCATCTGAGGCTCGACCGCCATCGCCTTGAGCGTCTCGACGCCGGTCACGCTCTCGACGAGAAAGGCCTGATTCTCGGCGCCGCGATTGAATTTCTCATCCAGGCGTCGGCGAAACAACGGAGCCGCGCCTGCGGAAATGCCGATGTAGAACGGAAACGACGCCAGGACGACGAAGGTCAATGAAGTCGAGTAGTAGAACATCACTGCGAGAAAAACGAAGGTGAACAGGAAGTCTATCACGAGCGTCAGCGCCGAGCTGGTCAGGAACTGGCGGATATTCTCGAGCTCGCGTACGCGCGCGACTGAATCGCCGACGCGTCTGGCCTGGAAGTAGGCGATCGGCAACGCCATCAAGTGACGAAACAATCGGGCGCCGAGTTCGACGTCGATGCGATTGGTCGTGTGCGCGAACACATAGACGCGCAGCGTGCCGAGAACGGCCTCGAAGATGGTCAACGAGACCAGGCCAATGATCAGAACGTCGAGCGTGCTCATGCTCTGATGCACCAGGACCTTGTCGATGACGACCTGGAAGAAGAGGGGGGAGATGACGCCGAAAAGCTGAAGGAAGAACGAAGCAATAAGCACCTCGCCCAGAAGACGGCGGTACTTATGAATTGCACCGAGAAACCAACTGATGTCGAACCGTCGCGAGAGATCGGTCAGAGACGCGCGCCGCGCCATCAGGATGACATTGCCGTCCCAGATGGCCTCGAGTTCGGCTTGAGTCATTGTCTCGGGTTGCGGAACCATCGGCCACTGGACCAGCAGCTGGTCGTCAACGATCTTGCCGAGGATCAGAAATCCGCCGTTTCGCAGGATGGCGATGCCCGGCAGTGGGGTGACGGAGAGCCGGGTCCAACTGGTTTTTTGTATCCGGGCCTTGAGGCCGAAATCCTTGGCGCAGCGTAACATGCTGGCAACGTCGACTCGCGTGACGCCGAGTTGATGCCGAATTTGCGCGGGATCCGCGGCGAGGCCGTGACAGCGCAACAAGGTCACCAAAGCCAGCAGGCCCGATTCGTCGTCGTTCGCGCTATCCGGCTCGGCGGCCTCGGGCACGGCCTCGCTTTGATCGACGCCGCGGACCTGTTGCACCCATCCACGCACGTAAACGGATGAATCAGCAACGGCACGACGAGCGAACGCCGCGCATCTCAATGCCAGAACCGACGCAATGGCATGGAAGTCCGTCGCCAGGCGCCGCCCGCGGATGGCCGCCTCGGCAAGGGCATAACGAACGCGCTGCATGAAGCCGATCGATCCGGCAAGCACCACGCGGCCGTCCCAGATCGCCTCGAATTCTTCGCGCGTAATCAGCTTGGTGTGCCCCGAACTCGAATGCCCGGAGAACGGATACACTACCAACGCCCCGTCGTTGTCGGCGCGTCCAAGAAGCAGGAACCCCCCATTGCGAAGCGATACGATGCCCGGCAATCGCATGCCGGCGAGTTGCTCCCAATGCGTCGTACACGCACCCATCGCGATCCCGAGCTGAGCCGCACAGCGCAGCATCGTTCGGATGCCTATCGCCGCCGTGGTGCCGCAGCGCTCGCGGATCTGATCAATCGCAGCATTCACGCCTTGGAGGCGCAGAAACAACCATAGTGCGAGAAGGCCGGCATCCTCCGTCGCAACGTTTTCATTTTGCATCGCCATTCTAGCTCAGCTCTTGGAAATGACATGGGGATTTCAAATTCCGCAGACATCGACGGCGTGCCCAGACACCAGCAGGTCCGCGTAGTGACGGAGCAGGGTGCCTGGGCAGGCCGGCTTGCTAGTGGTGAGGTCGGGTCAGGAATGACTCGTGCAGCCAGGTGAAGGCCTTCGATGCGGTCGCCGCAATCTGACCGTGATCGACCTGCCCGGAAAATCCGCCACCGGCCAGATATTGATTCAGCAGCGCAAAGCTGTGATTTGCATGAGAATGCGATGTCCCGGTTGATGCAGTGGGAGAGGAAGTCCCGGTTGATGCAGCCGGAGGATCGGTCACGGTGATGGTCTGTGCCGCCGACGTCGCAACGGCGCCGGTGACAGGGTCCTTCCCGGTAGCCGTCGCCGTCAGCGTCGCAACCGGATGGCCAAAGCCCTTGTAATTGGAATGCAGCGTCAGTCCGCCATCGACCTGTGCGGCGGTGAGGGTGATGTTATTCCCCCTGAATGTCTTGCCGTCGATATTGGATGTTATCGTCTCGTATCGCGGCAATCCCTTGATGTTGACCGTCACGGAGTCGTTCGGATCGGACGTCTTGACACCAAGTCCCAGGTCGATTGCGCCGTTAGCACTGACCGATAGCGAGTGGTCCGCCACCGATAGTACCGGCGTGGCGACCGAAGACGCCGGCGTTGTCGGCGTTGTCGGGGTCGTCGGCGGCGTGGTTGTCGGCGGCGCTGTCACTTCGGTGCCCGTTCCGTTTTCCGATGTACTGATGGGCGACGGATCGACCTGAAGTCCGGAGAACGTCTTCACCGCCCCAGAGAGGTTTGCGGAGAGGCCGTCCACATCCTTGATGCTCGCGCCGTTTGGAAGATTGACGTTCGTAACAGCAAGTGCGGAGGTTTTGGTGTTCGTCGCGGCCACGGTAGTCTGGAACGTGAGCGCGTTCGTCCCGGAGCCGCCGACATAGGTGGCGGTGCCGCCGTCATTGAGCGTCAGCGTGGGTTTGCCCGTCACCGTCACGGCTTCGTTGAAGCCGAGCGTCAGGGTGATCTTGTCGCCGACATGCTCGACGCCTTTACCAGGCGACGCCGTTACCTGAGTCACCGACGGCTGAGTTGCCGCAGGCTGAGTGACCGGCGGAGAGGCGACCGGCGGCGCCGTTACCGGAGGCGTGGTTTCGGGCGGGATCGATGCCGACGGGCTGACGTTGGCGCCCGTCACGGTGTAGCCGCTACCCGGCTTTTGATAGAGTTGAACTGAGTCGATCTGCATCACCATATTCGATGGCGTCGAGTTGTTCAGAACCGTGTGCCACCCGGTGGTGTTGGAATTCGCAACCTGATTGTCCATGATCAATTCCATCGGCTGCGATGGAATCGGCACCTGCGCGCTGGTGACCTGCGCAATCTGCTTTCCGTCGAGATACCAGGTGATCGATTTGCCCGGCACCCAATCGATGGCGTAGGTATGAAAGTCGGCTGTGAGATCGACGCCGGTATCGACGACTTTCTGGAAGGTCCCGTTCGGCGTGTGAAGAGCGGCCGAGAAGGCTTGGTTCGCAGGGCCCGAACCGGTGTAGCCGCCTTCCTGCATATCGATCTCGAAATTATCGCCGCTGTTGCCCGCGCCTTTTCCCGGCAGCAGCCAGAGACCCGGCCAGGCGCCATCGCCGCTTGGCGCCTTCATGCTGATCTGAAGGTAGCCGCCGGTGAATTCGAAATTGCCGTAACTGCTGGCGCCGCCGGACGTAATGGGGAAGGTTTGCGTTTTTCCCTGATTATTCCCGGTTATCGACGCCTTGGTGGCCGTCAGATTCAACGTGCCGTTGCTCAGGGTTACCTGGCTCGGCATGTGGTAGTCGGCGTCATACGGACCCCCCGGTCCGCTTCCCCCAGCGCCGTTGCTATTCCAGGGTGCACCTTTGGCGGCATTGCTCGTAATGTAATTGTGCCAGGTGCTGCCGAGCGTCGTCCCCGAAAATTCGTCTTGAAAAACCAGATCGCTTGAACTGTACCCCGCCGGTGTAGATAGCGCCATTCCAATATCCCCATCGATCGTAGAGAACCCCCATCCGGGACTGCTGTGGCCAGAAATGATGGCGACAAAATAATCGAGGAGAGCAGAAAATAAGGCGTCGACGCGGAAAGCATTCGGCGAAGCGACAATCCCGCAGGCCGGCGCGCTGCCGGTCGCGGGATGATTCCATCTGAAGTGAGAGAAGTTTGCAGCCAGATCTTATCGTGACAGAGTTGTCCAGCGACGCAAATTATCCCCAGATTTTTATCTTCAACTTTGATGTCAGCGAGTTGATTCCCTGGTGGGGCGTCGGTCTTCTCCGTTACCGCGATACCTTGGCGCGCGCGGCGAAAATCTGCGCTAATTCGCTCGTAACGTGCAAAACCTCAACCATTGATTGGTTGAACCATGTGCCACAGCCCTGTTTTAAGCGCCGCGACGGCATACTCCAAAAGGGGTGCCCACAAAGGGGATTTGTACTCGCGACCGCAATGCGTCAGCATCCCCAGCATAGAACGCCTCACCTGTGCCCAGCGATGGCCACGACGGTAGACGGTCAACACAGAAAAATCGCCATAGCAAAGAGGCGACGTACCATGGGCGCTCAACGCGACTTCCTACGAGCCTGTCTCCCCTCGTCTTCGAAGGCGTCAAATACGTCTTCAAACTCAGTTCTGTCTCTCCGCGTAAAAGTCGCTACACCCATCCTGCTTACGATCGGGTTGTATGGCCTCGCGACCGTGCTGACGGACAAACCGATGGTCGACAAGATCCTCCTCAAGGGCAATAACTTGGTTGGCGATCTTTCCAGCGGCGTTGTGCAAAAGGCTTTTGCCGCCAGTCCGGGTCCGTTCGATCATCCGCAGCAGATCGTGGCCGGATACGCCCTCCCGACGGTGTCGGCGCCGCCAGTGCGTGTCGCAGCCGCCGATGTCGCGGTGGAAAGCAGCGTCGCCTTGGACAGCGAGGATTCCAAGACCAATGACATCCAGGCGCCGTCCGCCGCGGCCGGGCTCTCATTCGGTGTGGGCGATAAGCTCAAGATCACCTTCTACGAGCGCCTCAAGGTCGAGGAAGATAAATGGGGTCGCGCGACCTCAGCCATCAGCGGCATCCAGCAGCGCCCGGAATTGAGCGGGGAATACACCGTCCAAGAGGACGGCACGGTCTCAGTGCCTTTGCTTGGTTCTATTCCGGTCGCGGCCCAGTCGCCGCAGCAAGTGCATACCGCCTTGGACGAAGCCTTCGAGAATCTCCTGGGTCGCCGGGGGATGGTCAACGTCGTGTTGATGGAGCGAGCGCCGATCTATGTTTTGGGACCGGTCAAGAATCCGGGCTCCTTCAAATACGTGCCCGGCGCGACGGTCTTGCATGCCATTGCGATGGCGGGTGGTCTCGATCGCGGCGCCAACGATCCGTGGTCGAAGGTCGAAGCGGTTCGGGAAATTCAGAAGCGGAGCGGTGCGGCCGGCTCAGTGGTGAAACTGCTCGCCCGCGATGCGGTTTTGAAGGCTGAACGCGATGGAACCGCACCTAAGGTCCCGCTCCGGCTGATGGAGTTGGTCGGCGCGACTGCCGCGACCCGGCTCGTCAATGAACAAAGCAACAGCCGCAATGCTATCGTCCGGGCACGCAAAGATCGCAAACGGGCGATCAAGAACGCCATCGAGTCCGCTAAGCAGGATTTGCTGCAGTATGGGCATACGACAGCGCTCGACAAACTTGTGAAGACGCGCCAGGACCGCGTCGACAACATGCGTGGGCTGGTGGATCGCAACATTGTCGCCAAGTCCCAGTTGAGCCAGATCGAGGGCGAATTGGCTGACGCCGAGCAGCGTCGGCAGGATGCTATCAACCAGTACGGGATGGCCCAGCAGCGGCTTGCCGCGCTGGAGGCGGACGGGCTCAAGGTCCAGGCCGATCTTGAGAACGATCTCGCGACCGAGATCGATGCCGTCGAACGCCAGATCGCGGACAACGAGCGGGAACTCGATGCTAGCGAGGGAGTCCTGAAGAATTTGTCCGCGACGAACGTGGCTTTCACGTCTTCGGAAGAGGCGAACAACGGTGTCAGCTTTCAAATCGTGCGGCGGACGACGACCGGTCCGGTCAACGTCGCGGCCAACGGCATGACGTTGTTGCAGCCGGGCGATCTCGTCAACATCGTCGTTGGAAGTGAGTCGACAACGACCGGGCTGCCGCCGATGACATCGTCGTTCGTGACAACGCCGGCCGTGACGACAATGCCGGCGCCGACGCCGCGCCAGAGACCGTCCGTCGGGCCGAGTGCGAACAATCAGAAGGTCCGCGCCGTCGCGCAGGAGTAAGGATTGCCTCTAGGACGGTTCGTGTCTCGGCGGTTTGGATTCTAAGAGACGCAGGAATTGGCGGCGCTTCAAGCGCCGCCAATTTGCATTCACCGCAGCGCTCCCATCAAAGCAGATCCGATCGAGCCCGCGCCATCGCCGCGGCTGAGATCATGTGTGATATCGTTCCGGCTATTCACTCTCCGTCGCTGAAAACCCCAACTCTTCGCTGAACCCCATGGTTTAGAAATTGAGAGGTCGGGTTGCGACGGTCAGTGTCGCAGGGTCTCGCACAATGCGGTGTGGCTGTTCATGCGTCGCGAGGGGCTGCGGTTAAAAAAACGCTGCTCGTGAGCAAGGCCGCCTTGATGTGGCCCGCCGACGGCGACGCTGGCGATCGTGGCAGGTGGGCCTTGATCCTCAGCGCCTCGTCTTTATCGACGAGACCTGGATCAAGACCAACATGGCTCCGCTGCGCGGATGGGCACCGAAAGGAACTCGCCTGCGCGGTTTCGCGCCGCACGGCCACTGGCGCACGATGACCTTCTCCGGCGCGCTGCGTTACGACCGTCTCGCAGCTCCCTGCCTGTTCGACGGGCCGATCAACGCGAATGCTTGCCGGAGCCAGGCTTTGGTACCTGCCTTACTCGTCCGGCCTCAATCCAATCGAGCAGACCTTCGCCAAGATCAAGCACTGGATGCGCCTCGCAAAAAACGCACCGCCGACGAGATCAGCCGATATGTTGACGAACTCATCCAAGCCATCCAGCCAGGCGAATGCAAAAACTACTTCGCCAACGCTGGATACGCTTCAATAAAAACGTGAAACACTCTAGGGACCCGATGGAGCCGTCCTTCGCGAAGCAGCAGCCGAGCCAGACACGGTCTTCAATTTCCGAGCCTATACGCGGCTTGCGGTCGGTCGTCGATGGGTTGTCGGGATTGCGGATAGCGCTGTGCAATACGCGCGCGACGATAGGGCGAACCTTTTCGCAGTCATATGCCGCCAATTGCTCCGGTCGAGATCGACGATCACGGGCGTGATCTAAATCTGAATTGGCGGTTGGGCGACGAATTCAGACGAAGGACGCGTGGGGATACCCAGGGTCGACGCGAAGGCCCAAAACAGGCCGATGCATATGCCTTCGATGCTGACGGCGATCGTCCAGCCGATGACGAGGCCCTCAAGCCCGCCGAGCTTGGCTCCGGCGATCACGAAGCCCAGTTCGAGCAATCCGCCGAGAGCAAACGGAAGGGACGCTCTGCGCATCGCGTCGCCTAACCGCGCCAACGCGCAGGCGTGGAACTTGAGCGTCGACCCCAGCAGACTGAAGCCGAGAAGGCGCAGGCTCGATCCCGCGATCTCCCGGTAGGCCGGATTGAAGACCTCCAGGATATGCTGCGAATAGAACAGGATGAAAACGGCGCAGGCGAGCGAGAACAGCAGCGATGCCGTGAGTGACAAGAGAAAATGGTGTCGTGATTTGTCGGGGCCGGCGCGGATGACCGGGAATAGAACCGTGGCCAGAACCGCGGGGATCGCCGCGGCTGTGGAAACCAGCATCCAAAGCACCGAAAACGCCGCCGTGGCGGCCGGCGACAGGAGCACCAGCACGAGATAGGGCACGATGATGCTGGGAGCCTGCATCGTGACGTCAAGCGCATAGTGGTCGAACACTTTACGCCGGAACGTATGAAGCAGGCGGAAGTCGGGAATTCCGACGAGACGCCGCGCGCCGCCCCTGGTCACGAGATCGACCGCGATCCAGGACGTCAGCAGGCCCGCTACCCAGCTCAGGAGAATCGTCGTGCTGGAGGTCTGGCTGACGGCTGCGGCGATGACGATCAGCATCAGCTTGAACACCGAGAAGAACACCTGCTGAATCATTCTGCCGGTGCTGTTCAGGCTGCCGACGAAGGCCTGATCCACGACCATCGTGAAAGCGGTCAGACCGCAGCCGAGCACGAAGATGAAGCCTGCAAGCCATCCGTCGATCGGACGGGTGGATTGGACGAAGTGCGTCCCGAGAACGAATGCCAGGCCCAAGCCGACCGCCAGCGCGGCCCCGATCAACGCGGCTGCGGCGACAAGGGAGGGGGCCTTCTTCGGATGTCGGACGATCTCGCCAACAAGCAAGGTTCCGAGCCCGGCCTCCCCGAGCAGAGCCGTGAGGCCGATAATCGACAGGAGGGCCGATACGTTGCCGATCGCTTCCGGCGGAAATAACCGGGCGGCCAGCCACCAATAGACAAAGCCGAGGCCAGCAGTTGCGACGGTGCCAATCGCAAGAGCGCCGGAATTGATGGCGAGCGTGGCGCTGTCCTGGATCGCTCCGCGCACACGCATCAAAGCCGTTCTGTCGGTGGTTAGCCGCACCGGTGGTTCTCCTGAGATCCATGCGCCGGCGCCAAGGCTCGATTGGCCGACGGGCGCAGGACATCGCGGTAGACCTGCTCGATCCGTGTCACCACGGCGTCGGCCTGAAGACGCTTCACCCTGGCGAGGCTTGTCGCTCCCAGACGGGCCAGCAAGGTGCGGTTATCGAGAAGCCGTTGCATGGCCTGGCGCAAAGCCAGTGGATCACCGGCCGGCACGAGGAGGCCCGTTCCGTCGTTGTCGACTATGTCGGGCATGCCGCCGATATCGCTCGCGACAACAGCCTTGCCGCACGCCATCGCCTCCATGATCACGGTCGCGCAGGCTTCGGGCCCGACCGACGGCAGAACACCGAATAGCGAGCGCTGCCATGCGTGCATGATGGCCGAATGCGGCCAAGTGCCGAGGGTATGGACGTTCGGGGGAAATTCGGACGGTGTGTCGGACGTGCGGCGTCCGAGCAGGATGAGTGGCGGCGCCTGCTCCAGGCCTGCATAGGCGCTCAAAAGCACATCGATACCCTTGAGGCGCATCATGTCGCCTACGAACAGAATGAAGCCGTCCGGGGGAAGTTGTTCGAGTCGCGGATCTTCCGGACCCGGCACGCCGATATCGTCGGGTACGAAGTTGGGGATGACCTCGTAAGGCGTATCGCTGCCCGTGAGCCCGGAATTGCGCGCCACCGCCTGGCTCACCGGGATGAAGCGGTCCACCATCCGTCGGGCGGCGAAACTTGTCGCAAAATTGCCAAGGGTGGTCGCGGTCGCCTTCACCGTCCCGTAGTGGCGGGAGGCGCAAGGCAGACACTTTGTGGGTGTCGGACCACTGCAAAGGTTCGTGCCCAGGTGCATGAAGTTCTTCTTGGCGCAAACCAGGCCGTAATCGTGCAGCGTGACCACCAGCGGCGCGCCGCTGAACGGCTTCACTGGAAGGTAGGAGGCGTAGATCCAGTTGTGAGCATGGACGAGGTCCGGCTTCTCCTGCGCGACAAGGCGCTTCAAGGCCAACACCAGTTCGGGATCCGGAAACGGCGGAGCGTGTCGTCGTTCGGAATCGGTATGAACTCCCGACAGGCGCTGCAACGTGCCGCGCAGACGATGGACGCGCACTGCGCCGTCCGATTCGATTTCCGGCGATCCGGGATGCATCGTGGTCCCCACGATCACATCGTGACCCCGCTCAGCCAGCGCGGCGCCGAGATTGCGAACGTGCCGCTCCTCCCCGCCGATCACCGGGGGATAGAATTGAGATAGCAGCAGGATGCGCATGAGCTGACCTTCCTCTGCCTTCAACTGCCAGGGACCAGCGCCGAAACGCTGCGATACAGGCTGTTGTCTTCGAGCCGGTAGAGTCTGGCTTCGGCTTTCTGGTTGGCGGCCAGGACGGGCACTGAAATCTTCCGGGTCCAGGTTTCGCCGGGCGCGAGGGCGAGCGAACGGAAAATGGCCAGCGATTGCCCGTTGAGGGTAACTTCAAGATTGAACCGCTGAGTTTGAGCCTCGGCGCTGCGAACTCCGACTGAGAGTTGGCCGGGGCCGGCGTTGGCCGGGGGCAGCATCCAGAGCTCGACGTACTTGAATTGCTGCTGGTTCGATTCGTCCCGGACGGCCAGCGCATACGCACCGGTTGTCACGAGGATTGACAGGGCGAACGCAACTCCGTGCCAACGTCGAAGTCCGGCCGGTCGCGACCATGGCTGCCAATTGGCATCCTCGTGGCGCCTGACGGCCATCAGCGACGCGCCGAGCGTGATAGCCCAGAACCAGATCGCCCAGCCGAATGGTGTCAGAAAGCCCAGGATGTTCAGGACAAGGCCGCCCGCGATTCCAACCGCGAGACTTATTCCGACAGCGTAAGCCAGATGCTCGGCGAGCGATGTAGTTCGTATTCCGACGCCACGCAGCAGCGCATGGCCCGGGATGAAGAGCACCATGGGCAGGCCAAGGACAGCACGTTCCAGCACGTTGTCGGAAACCGTTGCGACCGCGACCAGTGCGGTCGCCCACACACAGGCTGCTAAAAGTTCCCGATGGCTAGGAGCGCTCATGCAATCCCCTCACATCGTAGATGACGATATAGCCGTTGTCATAGATACGGCTAATGCCCTTGATATTGTTGAATTTGAGCAGCGCGGCAGCAGAGGGCGGCGCCGTGGCCCTTGGCTCCCACGGTTCGAAGTAGAAACCGAGCACCGGGAGAGCCATCGACAGCCGCAGATCCACAAGCAGGAATTCGATGTCGCCCTTCGCCAGCGCCCAATATTCGTCAGGCTCCAGCGTCTTGCTCATGAACACGCGTCCGGCATCCACTCCCTGGAAAACGGCGAGCCTCGCATCCTGTCGGCCGTAGCCGGCGAGCAGCAGACGATTGATGCGGTCGGACGTGAAGCGGTTGCCGGGCCCGAGCCAGGTCTTGGTCCAGAGCGCTGTATCAATCCCCATGGGCTCCACGGAATGCCCATCGGCTCCTACCTTGTAATGTCCCTGGATCGGATTGATGGTCGAACTGGTAACGCCCCCCAGGACAATGATCGCGAGCGCGAGCGGGGGCGCTCTGCGGAACCACCACCCTTGCTGCGCGCGGCCTTGCCAATAGTGAACGATGCTCACTGCGATTACGAGGCCTACGCCGAAGAACGCCAGCGTTCCCATGCGATTGCCTATTTCCCAACCACCACCGCTGAGCCGGAAGGCGATCGAGACCGGAAATCCGAAGGCCAACAAGGTGAGAAGTACGAGGCGGCTGTCGCGCCACCGCCGTCCGAGAATTTCCCTGATCGCAAGCCAGCCGGTGCGGCCCTCGGCCGCCAGGGCCAGCGACCGGAAGAATCCCGTCGCAAGTCCGACGGCCGTCAACAGAATCGCAAGCAAGGTGATCAGACGAATGCCAAACGGCTCGCTCGGCGATGGTGAAGAGGCCGGAGCCGCCGAGTGGTGCAGAGAGAACAGGCCATGAAATTTTCTGACCAGGTTGTTGATTCCGCTTTCTACGACCGGGCCGAGATAGTTGCCGATATGAGTGCCTCGGATTTCCATCCACAGAAGCGGCAGCGTGACGGCAACCATCGCAAGAAAAACGGCGAACCTTGCCTCGGTCCGCGTCGGGCCGTTCCGATGTATGACCTCGAAGAAGGCCACCGCTCCGAGATAGATTGCGGCGTAGGCGGCAGAGAGGTGATGCGTAACCGCAAGCGCCGCCAGCAGCAGGACGATCAGTCCGGCGGCCTTCAGCCTCGGCGGCCCGACGAGAGTTCTGGATGTGGCTTCGACGGCAAAGATCAGAACGCAGAGAACGAGGCCGAGGCTTTCGTAGGAGAACATTGTCTCGAACAGGACGAAGGTCGAGCACCCCATGTAGACCAGACAGCCGACCGCGGCGAGGCGCGCCGAGCCGGTGAGCCTTTCGTATAACAGAAAGAGGGCGGCCACGAACGTTGCCCTCAGAACGGCCAGCAGCAACGTCCCCGCGGCAAAAATCGACAGCCCCGTCAAGTTGACGATCGCCGTCGTCAGGATTTCCAAAGCGAGATATGACGGCCCGACGTCAAGAAACGGATTGGGCAAGAACAAGCGGTGCGCCGTCATGAGATCGTCGGCTGCGATCCAGTGCAGGAACTCGTCATGGCCGTCAAAGCTCGTCGGCGAATGCAGGACCTTGTAGAGGAACAGCGCCTCGACGAGCAGAAACAGCAGGAAAAAACGTTCGCCTCTGGCGACCCGCGGCCCGGCGATACGAAGGCTGAGCGGGAGAATGAGGATGACGACGCCGGACCAGAACAGCAGCAGTGCCATCGTCTCGTGGCCGCGCCGCCCGGCGCCGTGTCCCGTCGCGACCAGGAGCAGGGCGGCTGCCGCTGCCAGGCACAGGACGGCGATCAATCCGAGGTTTACGGGCGGCGGTCGCGCATCGAGGTTGTCGCCCCGAAGGTCGGGGCCGATGGCGCCCAGGATGGTTTGAACCCAGACTTGAAACGGCCTGGCTCCTCCCGCGGTAAGTTGCGCCGGTATCAGGGACATCGGGCCCCCGTCTCGGAAAGCTGCCGTGGCAAGCCTTGCGGTGCAGCGCGGCTCATTCGCCGGCCGTTGACTACATCCTCGTAGACGGTGCAGAGAGCTTGCGCGCAGTCATCCCAGTCCGGCAGCGCCAGATCTCGTACCTGTCGACGGGCCGCGAGTTCGTCGGCCATTGCCGCCGCAATTTCCTTCGGACCCGCATCGAGCGGAATTGCCCGGCAAAGCCCCTTGGCGGCCAATTCGCCCAATCCGGACGTATCGCTGACGAGCACGGGGCGACGAAGTGACAGAGCTTCCATGACCGCGACGGGATGGGCCTCGTAGTCGCTGAACAACACAAACAGCCCGGCGCTCGCCAGAAGGTCCGCCAGTTTCTGCCGCTCCGATGCGGGGACGGCTGCGATAGTGACACGCTTCTCCAGGCCAAGCGATTCCACCAGCGCCCGCAATTCACGCTCGTAAGGCCCCCCGCCGGCGATATGAAGCCGCGCGTCCGGCATCCGGCGAAGCAGCTCCGGCATTGCCGCGATCGCGCGGTGATGGCCCTTGTAACGCTCTAGCCTGCCGCTCGAAACGATCAGGTTAGGCTCGACCGTGACGTTCGAGCTCGGAGTGGGCATAGCGGCGCCGTTCGGAATGACGGCGAAACTCTCGCGGGGCACGCCCATTCGGGCGCTGAAGAAATCGGCTTCGAAATCGGAAACGCCGATCAACCGTGCGGCTTTTGAGATCAGGGGACGCAGCAGCGCATGCTGGGTGCGGCGCACGGCATTCCGCAGCCGCGAGGAATGTCCGCCGCTATGGAAAGTCAGAACGAATGGAAGGTCGCGGCGCAGCGTCGCCAGCAATCCGATCGGCACCACGAACGTGCCGTAGCCCTGGAAATGGACAAGATCCCAGGATCCGCGGTTGATCGCGGCAAAAATGCCTGGCGCGACGTAAAGGTCATGATGCTTCGGCCACGCCGGAACGCGCCGTACGTTCATGCCCCGCACCGTCTCTTGAACCGGCCATTGGCCCGAAGGGTCCGTGGTCAGCACATCAACCGTGTGGCCGCGCGCCACCAGGCGGGGACCGACCTCCTGGATGTGAGTTTCGATGCCGCCCATGAAGGGGTGGCACCGAGCGGCAACCATCAGGATGCGCATTGGCCCGTCCATCCCTTCCTAGTAATCGATCGGTATCGCGGCGTGACAAGCTTTCGCGCGATCCCGGCGTCGCCGATTTATGGGAATCCGTGTGAAACCAGCGAAACCGGCGAAAAAATCCTTTCGCGCAGGATCGTCTTGAAAACACGCCAACCGTCGGGAAGCGCGCGAAGATTGCTGAGACCGCTGATGCGGGGAGCCTCGAAGCTCGCCACCTCCACGATCTTCAGTCGGTTTTTCAGAGCCCGGACGTTGATCAGCGTTTCGATCTCGAAACCATCGCAATCACAGTGAAGGGTTGCGACGTGCTTGGTCCAGAACGCGACGTAGCCATAGCAGAGATCGGAGAACGACCCGCCATAGAGCAGTCGCACGGCCCAGGTCAGTCCCCAATTGCCGAGCATGCGGAACAGCGACATGTCATCGGTCCCCGCTCCCTGGAGGAAGCGCGAGCCCTTGACCATATCCGCACCAGCCATGAGAACGCCGACAAAGACGATCGCCTCTTCCGGTTCCATGGAGCCATCGGCATCCAGCATCACGATGATGTCGCCGGTTACGGCGTTGAATCCCGCCTGCAGGGCGGCGCCTTTGCCGCGCTTCGGCTCCATGACGATCTTCACATCTTTGCGCAGGCTGCGGGCGACCGCGACGGTGTCGTCGGTCGAGCGGCCGTCGACAATGACGACTTCATGGGCCCAATCCGGAATGCGCGGCAGAAGCCACGGTAGATTCTTCGCTTCGTTGAGCGTCGGCACGACAAAACTGACCTTGGGCAGAGCCAGCGATCGCTCCGGCGGGAGCTTGATCGGCATCTGAACAGGTGTCGGCTTGGCGCCGGCTTGAGCAAGAATATTCTGGACGGGAGCGTTCATGACAGCACCGTACTTTCAACAGGGTGGAGCTTGGTCGTGGGTCGGATCCGCGGCACGACTGACGACAAATAACGGGCGAGATGCCGGGCCGGGTGCGAGGCGCCGTAGACGAACCGGCACACCGGCCCGAAGCTGTTCGCCGCGACGGGGCCGATGAAATGCAAGCCGGGCACCGAACTCTCGTAGTGCGCCGACAGCAGCGGCGCTCGCTCGATCCGGCGGATTCGATTTGTAAGTCTCTCGTCCAGGAAACCGAGCCGGGTGATGTCGATCTCATAGCCGGTCGCGAAGACGACGTGATCGGCACGCAACGACTGCTGTGAGGTGCCGTCGTTCGCTGTCAGGTCGAGAACAACCCTGCCGTTTCGGATCTCGATCCCGGTAAGCGACCGGTCCGACAACAGAGGTATTTTCCCGATCACCCGGTCTCTCATGAACGCGCTGCTCATGGGACCATGTACGGGGGAGTTTGCGAGCCGAACCCGTTGATCCTCCCTCAGCAGCCTGATCAATTGCGGATACCGGGCGCAGGCCGCCATGGTCCAGCCATTGCCGATGCCGCTCATGGGGGCTGTAACGCGTTCGAACACCGTGCGCGGACGGGGCCGACAGGCGAAGTTCAGATGCGGAGTTCGCGTCACAAGCGAGACGGGGATGCCCTGCTCGTGGAGCAGCGCCGCCAGATCGGTCGCGGACGATCCGGCCCCGACGACAACCACGTTCTTGCCCAGAAGGGTTCCGATCGAACCGTATTCGCTGCTATGCGAGCAAAGATCGGCGGGAAGATGCTCGACCTCGCGCGGCAGGCGCTTGAAAGGGTATAAACCGACCGCCACCACCACCCGGCGCGCATTGACCGTTTCGCCGTCGCTGAAACTGGCGCGGAAGCCCGCCGGACCGGGTTCCAGCGCGATCAGCGTCTTGCGCTCCACGTTTGGCGCGTAGCGCGCCTGAAAGGCTTCGCCGTATTCGACGAACCGGCTGAGAGGCAGCGGCATCAGCTCGTCATGGTAGGGCAGAGCGCGTTCGGTGCAGAAGTTTCTGGCCGTGAGTTCCGACTTTGGATCTGACAGGCTGGATGCCCAGGGATAGGATTTGAGCAGCATGCCGGGCGGCATGTTGTTCTTCCAGGGTCCCATAGGTTCCCCGAAAATCCGATGTTCGATGCCCCGCGCACGCAGGTGCGCCGTCAACGACAAGCCGTAAGGCCCGGCTCCAATGACCGCTACATCGATGGAGTTGCCTAGTCTTGCCATTCACGAACTCCCGCGCGCAGAGTAGAGAAATCCCCGCGCGTCGAGCATCTCGGATGCAGCGCTTCATTGGAAGCGCGATAGGTGATTAGCTCCTTTGGAGTAGGCTTCTCGTACGGTTTTCGCTGCGAACACGGTGAGTAGTGGGAGGCGCGGCGCCGGGCGGTGCGCTGGAACGAGGTGTCGTGGAAATTCGCAACATTGGGTTGCAGGTGGCTTCAGAATTTCCGAGCGCCTCCCAAGGGGGGTAATCCTTCTAGAAACTTCACTTTCAGTCCCTGACAACCGAAGCTCTAGCGGATTTCCGACGCAAGGATTCGATGTGATGCCACCAACGTCAGCGGCCGATGCAACGGCCCGTTGCTTGCGGCCCACCACTTTATTGCGTGTGGTGGGAATCGATCCGCCGGTAAATCATGATCGTGTCATCGACGTCAGCGTGGAGAGCCTGCGGGACCTTGCGGATATCGAGACTTCGTGGAAGGATCTTGAATCGCGGGCTGATCACTCATTCTATTTGTCCTGGCTTTGGATCGGAACCTGGCTGCGGCACCTTCCGAAGGGAGCGGACCCGCATGTTGTCATCGCTCGGGCATCCGATACCGTTGTTGGCCTCGCGATCGTCTGCCGACGCGGCATATGGCGTCTCGGGCCGCGCGGGCGCACCCGCTGGCTGCTGAACGAGACCGGTGATCCGCAATTCGACCGGTTGTTCATCGAACATAACGGTATTCTCGCGGAGCGATCTTCGGCGGATCCTATCGCGACGGCATGTCTTGAAGCCTTGACGCGCCGCCTGCGGCGCTCCGACGAATTGGTCCTGTCGGGGCTTGACGTGGATATTGAGACCGTTGCTCGCCGCGCCGCTTGTTCTGCCGGGCTCACGGCGGAAGTCCGCGTTACAGATACCGCGCCATGGGTGGACTTCGCACAGGTTCTCCGTTGCGGTGGGGATTATCGCGCGCTGCTGGGCCGGAACACGCGGCAGGCCTTGAGCCGCGCCATGCGACTTTATGCGGAGCGCGGACCGATCGAGCATCGGATCATGGAAACAACGTCGGACGCTCTCGCCGCGTTCAATGAACTTATCAGTTTGCACTGGTCGCGATGGGGTCGCAAAGGTCCTTTCGGCAATCCGGGCTTTCGTTCGTTCCACGAAGATCTTATTGCCTGCGGAGTTCCGATGGGCGCGGTGCGCATCTCGCGGACCCAAGTCGGCGATCGGACGATCGGAGTCCTGTATAATTTCGTGCATCGGGGTCACGTATTCAATTATCAGAGCGGTTTCCTCTATGAGGAGGACGCTCGGCTCAAACCCGGGCTTGTGAGCCACGTACTGGCTATCGAGGATAGTTTTCTGCGAGGCGAGCGCAGCTACGATTTCGGCGCGGGGCCTGCGGGGCACAAGTCCCGTCTCGCCAATGCCGAGAGTGCCATGACCTGGATCAGTGTCGGGAAAGACAATCTGGAACGTCGCATCGAGGCAGAGGTCCGACGAGCCCGGCAAAAGCTCCGCGCCTTGGTGACGCGCTGAATCGCGCTCATGATTTCGGTCCGGCTCGCCCCACGTCGAACGGGGCCTAGAGTCTCATTCAACTGCGTTGAATCAGACTCTAACATTACCCTTTTGATTGAGCATGATCTTATCCGAAAACCGGTTTTCCACTTTTCGGATCATGCTCTAGGATCGCGCTGCCAAGCGGATGCCAAGCTCCTCCGATAGATCGGCTTTATCATCAATCGTTGTCGGGCTTCGCGTGTCCGGTCTCAGCGGGATGTAGGAAACCTTGGTTTTGCGCACTCCCCGAACCTGGCCGAAAACGTCGATGGTTTCCAGACCGGCATGACGATTATACGTATGGCATCCGAAAGACCCGGATTCGATACGACCCATCGGCGTCTGGGCGAATTCAGAACGACCGATTGCATCGATTCGGCAAAACGTCACCGCACCGCCATAGCTCCGCGAGCAGTCCTGTGCCGGACGGAGGTAATGTCCATTACGTTCGATCACGGCGCCGGCTGGACGGCTGAATCGGGCGTCGATCAATGTCGGACCTGCCGCATGGCGCGTCCAGGCTGAGGTCAGGTTGTCGGCATGATAGAGGTCGAGAAGGTCCCAGGACGACGACTTCCACAGCCTCGGCGAGACAAAAAAGGAAAAACCACCCCGATGTTGCAGGGGCGTGGCATCGTAACCTTCGATGCCCTGGATCAGATAGGATTCGAGCGCCCACCGATACGGAAACTCGACAGCGCGGTAGAGGGCGACGTGCCGGGCGGCTCCGGATTCCGGAATCATCCAGATCTGGCCCCCGTGCGCGAACACGAACGGATAGGAGAGGTGGTGCGGCTCTTCCAGTACGATGCGGGGAGGGCTTGCAGCGCCGTTCTGGTCCAGCGCCACCACGGAAATGCATCCGCGGTTTTTCGAGTAAAGATATTCTTCGACAAATATGAAGTCCTTTCCGTCGTGCCGGAATGGAAAGGGATCGGCGAGATAGCTGGAGGTTCCACCGGAAAGAACGTGGAATGCCGCTTCGCGCTTGTCGAGCAGGCTCGCCGTGTGATCGAAGCGCCAGCCGATCGCCCAGCACCTGTCGCCCTGCGACATCTTGTTAAGCAACCTCGCTGCTTTCGACGCGAAGGTCGCGGTTGCGAAACCAACGGCCGACCGCGGTCCGAACGAACGTCTCTTCGGTTTCGCGTGCGAAGCACCATCGGCGTCGATAGGGCCGTCTTCGTGATGCAACGCCTTCAGGATCAGCGCAGTGGCGCAGGACAGCACAGCGTCGAGACTTGCGGAGAACACCTCGCGGTCCTGGCTCGCAGGGTGAGCCGTCCACGGATTGGACGGCCGTTCGGTGTCGTGCAGTTCGACAAGGAGAGGCTGGTCGTTCGCCAAGGCCGCCATGATCCCGATCTCGCTGGGCACTCCATTGAAGAACGGCCTCAGCACGCGTTGCGCCGTCGGCGATACTTCCTCCCCACTCAGGTCGATGACGACATCGGCGTGGCCGCCCTGCAGCGGCGGCAGGGACAATAGCTCGGATTCCGTGCGATCCATGGCCCCGAGTCCGCGGAAGCCATAGATCAGACGTTCGAGTTCGAACAGCAGCCGGCTGCCTGGCGGGAGTGGATAGCGTTGCGGCGCGAACGACCGCAAAATCTGGTTGTCGGGCACTTCGGCAAGCGCCTGCGCCAACCACAAATGCCAGCGTAAAAGTCGGGATGGATCAAAATGCAGACAGATTCGCATGGTCGGTGCCGCCTTCCCCCGCCGACCCGGTGTCTCCGGTCGTCGGCCCCCCGTGAGATCGATATGCACTCGGATGAAACGCTACGTGCGCAATGGCCACTCCGGTGACGAACAATTTACTTGAGTCATTTTTTGACCATAGGAACCCCGCCGATATTGCAGCAGTCGCATCCGACTCACCACTACTCTAAAGAGAGCGAATGGTCGGAATGGAAATCGGATGAGGTAACCCCTTTGTACCGTTTGCTTTCGGTCTTGGCCGTAGTCTGCTGCGCCAGGAACGCCAGGAATATGAGTTAAGGGGCTGATGATTTTGGCGAACGCTTGTTCGCCGGCACCTGATCTCGATCCGACAGTGGAAGGATCTTTTTCCGCGCTCGTTTGGAATCTGACGCGCGTGAAATTGGAAAGGACAAGCCGTCCCTGCTGTTGCGTGCGTTCCGTGGAGACGGTCTCTTGTTTTGATGGATATGCATTGGCAACGGGTAAAGAGAAGGCTGCGCGGCGCTTGCCTTTTGCTGCTTGCGTTCTTGTTTGCTTCGGCCGCAGCGGCAGGTCCTCAGCCCGAAGCATCCTTCATCAAGACGTCCGGGACGATGTTCACCCTGGAAGGCAAGCCGTTTTTTGTGACAGGCGTTAACAACCATTATCTTACTTTTGCATCGCCGAACGAAGTCACCCGTGTTCTGGACGATGCGGTAGCGATGGGCGCCAATGTCGTTCGCGTTATTCTCGGGCCCGTAATCGGTTCGCGGGATGGAACGGTTCCAACGATCTGGGACTGGCGGAATTCGACCGCGGACGCCAGTAATCTCGGCGTTAACGGTGCGGTCCTGCTCTACTGGGACACAGAGAAGAACGCGATGGCCATCAATGACGGCCCCAAAGGCGTGCAGAAGATCGACTTCCTCATTGCCGAAGCCGGGAAGCGCCATCTGAGGCTCATCATCGCCTTTCTTGATTTCTGGGATTATACCGGCGGCGCCCAGCAAATGCGCGCCTGGTACGGAAGCACAGACAAGTCGACGTTTTTCTTTGCCGACCCGCGCACGAAGCGCGACTACAAAACCTGGGTTGCGCATGTCATACGGCGGGTCAACCCGCTCACGGGGCTGGCTTACCGCAACGATCCGACCATCATGGCGTGGGAGTTGATGAACGAGGGCAATGCCAGCCCGGAATCGCTGAGGCTGGACTGGACCGCCGAGATGTCGGCTTACGTCAAGTCGCTCGACTCAAACCATCTGGTGGGTTCAGGAAACGCCAACGCCATTGGCGAGCCGAGAGTGGCCGACCTTACTATTCCCACCCTCGATTTCGGCACTTGGCACGGCTATCCGCTCTACTTCGGACTTACCGTGCGCCAGTTCGACAACACCATCGCAGACTACTGTCAGATCGCGAGCCGGGTTCAGAAGCCCGTTCTTCTCGAAGAGTTCGGTTACGCGCGATCCAATCCGGATTCGGCCGAGGCTTATGCCGGCTGGCTCGATACACTCGCCCGCGACCCGGACTGCAGTGGCTGGCTTGTCTGGCGGCTGGTGTCGCTGCAGGATCACGGCCATTACCCGGCCGACGAGCACGATCAGTTCGATGTCCACAATGACGCAAGCCCGATCTGGACTGCCCTCAAAGCCGCGGCGGCGAATGCGGCGCAGATCCGAAAATCCGGCCGGGCTTCCGTCCGTACCCCCAGGGAAACGCCATGATCGAAGCCTCCGTCGTAATTTGCGCGCACACGCTCGATCGCTGGGAGGAACTCAACCGCGCGGTTGAATCCGTTCGTAACCAGACCCGTCCGCCACGGGAAATCCTCGTGATCATAGACAACAACGAATCCTTGCGGGAACGTGCGGAGCGGGAGATCAAGGGCGTCACTGTTCTCGCCAATGCCAAGGAAGCCGGTCTCTCGGGTGGCCGCATGACGGGAGCCGAACGCGCGACGGCGCCGGCCATCTGCTTTCTTGATGACGATGCCGCAGCCGATCCGCGCTGGCTGGCAGAACTGCTCGACGCTTACGAGGATCCGGCGGTGCTGGGCGCCGGCGGCCCGGTCGAACCGCTCTGGCGCGCCCCGCCGCCCTCGTGGTTTCCCGACGAGTTCCGCTGGGTCGTCGGCTGCACTTACGCCGGCATGCATGTGCGTGACGGTCGTATCCGCAATCCGATCGGCGCCAACATGTCGGTACGCGCCGACGTGCTGCGCCACGCTGGCGGCTTCACCTCTGACCTCGGACGCCGCAAGCTGGGTTTTTCCGTGAGCGGGCGAGCCACATTCGGCGGCAAGGCCGAGAGCTGCGAGGAGACGGAGTTCTGTATCCGGGCGGCTCGCCTCCATCCCGGCGGCTATTTCGCGTATCGGTCCGGAGCGCGCGTACATCACGCCGTGCCGGCTCAGCGCACGACCTGGAGCTATTTCGTCCATCGTTGTCTGATCGAGGGCAATGCCAAGGCCGTATTGGCGGGCCTCGCCGGACCGAAGGATGGTCTCGGAGCCGAAGGGCGTTACGTCCGCGTGGTGTTGCCGCGTGCCGTGATGAACGATCTCTCGGCGGCGTTCCGCGGCCAGACAGGTGCGGCGCGGCGGGCGGGCGCGATCATCGCCGGGTTTGCCCTTACGGCCTTCGCCTATGCCAGAACACGCCTTGGAGCCCTCGCCGAAGCTCGCTCCTCGCATCTGTTCTCGCGGGTGCGCGGCGGATAGGCGTCTGCCGTTGACGCGCGAGGGCGTCGGTTATGCGGCAGTCCTATCGCCCGACGGCTTCGCCCGGGATGCATGAAGATATGGTCCGGTGATCCGGCAAACGGCGGCATCTGCCGGCAGACCCAATTCCTACTCCGTTTTGACTACCTCAAGTGCCAGATCGACAAACCACCGTGAAAGGCTGTGTGATGATCCTCGCCATGCGCTGAATCTGCAGCGCAATTCGGTCCAATTCTTCGACAGGAGATGCCAAGTGGCGACACTGATCACGGGTGGCGCCGGCTTCATCGGCGGACATACGGTTCTCGCATTCCTCGATCGGGGAGAAGTTCCGATCGTGCTGGACGATCTGTCGACCGGAAGCCGCGAGGCCGTGCCGTCGGGCGTTCCTTTCGTTATTGGCGATGTCGGAGATACCGAGTTGGTATCGCATCTTATACGGGATTATAAGATCGACGCGATCGTGCATTTCGCCGCCAAGATCATCGTTCCGGAATCGGTCGCCGATCCGCTCAAGTATTATTTCAACAATACCGTCAAGACACATGCCTTGTTGAAAACGGCAGTCGATGAAAACCTGAAGCACTTCGTCTTCTCATCCTCCGCGGCCGTCTACGGCAATCCGAGTTCTACCCCCGTGAGCGAAACCGCGCTGCCCGCGCCGCTTTCGCCATATGGAATGTCAAAATTGATGTCGGAATATATGCTGGCTGATGTGAGCGCGGCATCCAAATTGCGCCATGTGACCTTGCGCTATTTCAACGTCGCGGGTGCCGATCCGGCCGGCCGTCTTGGCCAGTCGACACCCGGTGCGACACATCTCATCAAAGTCGCAATCGAGACGGCGCTTCGCCGACGTCCATCCATGAGCATCTACGGCGACGACTATCCGACCCCGGACGGTACGTGCATACGAGATTATGTGCATGTTTCGGACCTGGCTCAGGCGCATCTTGTAGCCCTCGACCATCTGCGGAACGGTGGCGCGTCGCGAACGCTCAACTGTGGCTACGGACGAGGCTATTCCGTCAAGGAAGTTGTCCGTGCTGTAAAGATGATCACCGGGGTTGACTTCGAAGCGCGTCAAGCGGCGCGCCGAGCCGGGGACCCCGCTTCAATCGTAGCAGACAGCGATCAACTCCTGAGCTTGGGATGGAAGCCGAAACTAAATGATCTGCCGAAGATGATCGAGCATGCTTGCAACTGGGAGAGACGATTGATGACATCCGTTGCCACGGCTCGGCGCGGGCAGGCATCCACTGCCGTCAACGTCGGTCACGCTCCTGCACTTCCATAATCCTCGGCGGCAGACGTTCGCTAAATCGTTGCCGTCCATCTGGCCGGGCGATCACGGCGTCGGAAGCGCCGCGCCTTGCGTGCCGTTGCGCTGATACGGCGTCCGGCTCTCCCAGCCTGGATCGTGTGCGCGCATGAAGCGCGCCGCGCTGGGATGACTAATCGGGACGATCGGGCTCTGACTGCCGGCTCGGAACAGTGGTCCTCGCGTTTTCCGGTTGGCGATTAGAATCCATCGTCCGCGATTGCACCGGAGGCCGGTTCAAGCGGCAGACCCAGGCGGCGAGCTTGGAATAGGCTTGCCGCAGGGGCGGTGGGGTGTCCTCTAATTCATCCATGGCAGGAACCGTAAAAGGTTACCTACGGGAAGATGCGCCGCGATTATTTAATGAGTTGTAAAAGTCGCCAAGTGACCGACGGTCGATCGTCAGTAAATCTTTGCCGCAGTCAGCAAGGTTCGTACTGGTACACACAAAAAACCCGCCGCCAGGTTGAGCCGGCAGCGGGTCTTGTACGCAATACTATGGCCCTCTCGGGTTGGAATCAGGTTCTCACAGTCAGGTGAACAACCGGTAAAGGACAGTGCGCCTGCGTGGTTATTTCTGCTGCGGTGTGAGTTCCTGACCGCAACGCCGGACAGCCTTGGCCGTCCATCGCGCGCGTTTGGCCCTCTTCTTTAATACTTGAACTCCGGAAGTGCCTTCAACTGATCCTTTGTGAGGTTGAGCACAGCCCGGTCGGGAAACCATTCCCTCTTGGTTTTGGAAGTTTGTCCCGCAGTTGTCTTTCCTGCTTCGTTTGCAAACTTCAGGCTGTTCATCGCGATCAGAACGTAATGGGTGCCCATGCCCAGAAAGCCGCCGACTTCAACCACGACACCTCTGACCTGTCCCTGTGAGTTGACGATGACGTCGGAAATCTCGCCGATCTTGTCGTTCGCTTCGTTATAGACGTTCACGCCTGACATCTTCGACGCGCTCCAATCGCCGGCAGCTGCGACGGGAGCGGCAGCTTGCGAAGGTGTGTTTGCGGTGGTCTGAGCGAATGATGCGGTCGAGATCATGAGAAGCGTGGCCGCTGCGATAAGCGTTTTCAAGTGAACCTCCATTGCTGAAGGTTTCATAACAGCAGGCATAAGCATTCGTTCCTCTGTACAAAATGTAACACAGGAACGTCTTCATGGCTTGCTTGTTAGTTCGGTCTAACATCGAGAGGAGGTTTCACGATGGATTGGAATCGGGTCGAAGGAAACTGGAAGCAGTTGAAGGGCAAGGTTAAGGAGCAGTGGGGCAAACTCACAGACGATGATCTCAACGTGATCGATGGCCGACGTGACCAGCTCGAGGGCAAAATCCAGGAGCGCTACGGATATCAAAAAGATCAGACGCGGAAGGAAATCGACGACTGGTACAATCGGCAGAGTTGGTAGGAATGATGGGAGGCCCCGCTTCGGCGGGGCTTTCTATATGGTCATTGGCCGAGGCGGATCGCTATTTCGGAACGCTTTTCTCGCGCTCGCGTTGGATGTTCCGACACTCATTCAGGAGGCAATGATGGAAGAACGTGAAACAGGCAGTCTCATTGGCAGTGACAAGGTGGAGGGCACCGCTGTCTATGGTCCCGACCGCCAGAAGATTGGCACCATTGAGCGCGTGATGATCGACAAGATGTCCGGCAAGGTAGCTTACGCCGTTCTCGGTTACGGAGGCTTCCTCGGTCTCGGCGACGATCACTATCCTACGCCATGGGCCAGCCTGAAGTACGATACGGACCTGGGCGGTTACCTGACCAACCTCACGAAGGATCAACTTGAGCAGGCGCCGCACTACCGAAACGATGCAGACTGGGCATGGAATCGCGAGAACGACAAACGGCTGTATGATCATTACCAGGCCGAGCCGTTCTGGTG
This sequence comes from Nitrobacter sp. 62-13, assembly GCF_001896955.1. Taxonomy (GTDB): domain Bacteria; phylum Pseudomonadota; class Alphaproteobacteria; order Rhizobiales; family Xanthobacteraceae; genus Nitrobacter. The sequence continues at coordinate 27,479 of NZ_MKRN01000167.1, forward strand.
AGGCGCGGACTCACGCCGACGTGCTGAATAGGCGCTGGTGACGACGATGAACGATCGAAACGATCTTGATCGGATCTGGGACATTGTCGAAAACGTGGGCGTGTGCATGCTGACGACGCAATTCGCTGATGGATTGCGCGCACGGCCCTTGGAAGCGAGGCCGGATCGTGCCGCTGGCCTCATATATTTCGTAACCGATCGGCGCAGCGCCAAGGATGAGGAGATTGAGACGAGACCTGACGTCGGTCTCGTCTTTATCGATTCCAGTGATAAAGCCTATCTGTCGATCACGGGCCGCGCCCTCGTCGTCTGCGACGCGGATAAGACGGAGGCGATGTGGCGGAAGACCGACGAGGTGTGGTGGCCGGGAGGGCCGGCCGATCCCAATGTATGCCTGTTGCGGATTGAGCCTTTTATCGGGGAATTATGGGACGGACCCGCAAGTGCTGTGGCGACCATCTTCGAGTTCGCCAAGGCGAGATTGACCGGAGAAAAGCCGAACCTCGGCGAGAACCGCAAGGTGACAGCCAAAATGCAAACGCGCTGATGCAGAAGTCGTTGTTCGAGTTGTTGTCGAATGACGAATTCTGCATGTGAGCATGGATCCCAGTTAGGCTGGCTGTAAACATCTCGTCTCTTCAAGTGGTCTGATGATCGTCGATCTGAGGCGTCGGATATCGGCGCCGGAAGCAGGAGCAATGCTATGAAACACGCGGCCGCTTTAGTCTCGATGGCGACCGGGGTTCCTCCCAACGTGTTTCATCAGACGGAAATTCTTGAAGCGGCGCGTTTCCTGCTGGGCTCGCAATATCCGCAGTTCGAAACGCTTTCTGCTCTTTTTGCCAACACCGGCATACAACATCGCTACGGCGTCAAACCGATGGAATGGTATTGCGAGCCGCGCGGCTGGCCGGAACGAACTCAGGCCTTTCTGGAGGGCGCGGAAGCGTTGTTCGTCGACGTCGCGCAAAAGGCCATCGAGCGTGCCGGTCTCAGAGTAACGGACATCGACACCGTCGTTACGGTGTGCTCGACCGGCATCGCGACGCCGACGCTGGAGGCTCGCGTCGCCGGCAAACTTGGCTTCCGGACAGATGTATCGCGCGTGCCGGTCTTCGGTCTGGGCTGCGCGGGGGGCGTAGCCGGACTATCCATCGCATCGCGACTGGCGCAAGCGCGGCCCGGCACCAACGTTCTGCTGGTCGTGCTCGAACTTTGCACGCTCGCGGTTCGCCATGACGAATTGACCAAGGCCAATATCGTTGCGGCCAGTCTGTTCGGCGATGGCGCTGCCGCTGTCGTGCTGCGCGCCGGTGACGGAGGCGCCACTTGCATCGAGTCGACCGGCGAGCATTTGTGGCCGGATACGCTGAGTATCATGGGGTGGCGTGTCGACCCCGAGGGATTCGGCGTGATTTTCCAGCGCACGATTCCGGATTTCGTCGCTGAGCATATGAAGCCCGGGGTCACGGCGATTCTGTCGGGCATGGGGCTTGCGATCGACGATATCGACCGCTTCATCTGCCACCCCGGCGGCACGAAGGTCATCATCGCGATAGAGCGAGCGTTTTCGCTCGATCAGGGAACGCTGGATCATGAAAGGGCGGTGATTGCCGAGTACGGAAATATGTCCGCGGCCACGGTGCTATTCGTGCTGGAACGCGCCCGCGAACGAGGCCTGCCGCGCCGCGCGCTATTGACGTCGCTCGGTCCCGGCTTCACCGCAAGCTGCGTCGCCCTGCGTCACGCGGCGTGACGGCAGCCACGCTCATTCTTGCATTGGTCACGCTGCAGCGGCTGAGCGAACTTGTTCTGTCCCGATACAATACGGTCCGCTTGCTGGCGCGCGGCGCAGTCGAGATCGCGCCGGAGCATTATCCGCTCCTGGTTGCGACCCATGCTGCGTGGTTGATCGCATTGTGGATATGGGGGCGGGATCAGGACGTGAATGGCGTTGCCCTTGCGATTTTTATCTTGCTGCAGGGCCTTCGTTTTTGGGTACTCGCAACGCTGGGATCGCGATGGACTACGCGCATCATCGTGCTGCCCGACGCGCCGCTCGTCACATCCGGTCCGTACAGATATCTGTCGCATCCAAATTACGCAATTGTCGCCGCGGAAATTGCAGTTCTGCCGCTCGCTCTTCATCTGCCTTTATTGTCGGCCATCTTCACCGTGGTGAATGCGCTGGTGCTCGCTATCCGGATCCGGGCCGAGAGCCATGCCCTCAAGGGTGCGCGGCCGGCCGGATCTGCAGGGAATCTGAACGGCTAGATCGCGAGTAGCGCGACTGGGACTGATTCCTGAAGATTGCGTCGTTCAGAAAGGACTCAACTCCTCAGAAAATCGGCTCGTCTTGATGAGTGACAGTCTCAACTCGGCCCTTTGAGGCCGCGGTTGCCGCGCCAGGCCTCGCGATACGCGAGGGGCAGTCTGATGACCTGCCAGACTCCGTTAAGTCCGCCGGGCCTCGGGGCCGGACGTGGATTGATCGAATTTCCCGGAGTCAGCCCTGTTCCACCACCCGCCGCCGAGGGCCTGAAACAGCGCGACCGTATTGGCAAGTTGCGAGGCCTGCGCATCGAGGCGCGCGAGAGAGGTCTGCAGATATGCCTGTTGCGCGGCCAGAAGAAGCGGCACGCTGATCTGTCCCTGATCCACCTGCTTGCGCAGCAGCACGAGGCTCTCGGATGCGGATCGTTGCGCGTCTGTCGCGGCGCTGATGGCGCGGGTGCCGGCCTGAAGAGCCCGCAAGACGTCCGCGACGTTTTGAAACGCAGCAAGAACCGCGCTGCGATACTGAGCGAGGGCTTGATTGGTTTCCTCTTCCGCAGCGACCTGCTTGTTTTCCAGCGTTCCCGCATCGAAAATGGTCTGCGCCGCATTCCCGGCCAGCGTCCAGAGACCGGCTCCCGGCGTGGCCAATTGCGTAAATCGGGCGGCCGCCGCGCCGACATTGCCGGTCAGGGAAATCTGCGGCAAGCGATTGGCGATCGCCACTCCGATCATTGCGTTGGTGGAGCGGAGATTGGCCTCGGCGGCGCGAATGTCGGGGCGCTGTCTTACGAGGTCAGCCGGAAGACTGAGAGGAAGACGGCGCGGCATTCGAAACGAGCCGAGATTGAAAGTTTCCGCCGGTGCGTCGCTCGACAAGCGTCCGGTCAAAAACGTCAACAAATGACGCTGTTGCGCAAGCTGCCTTTCGAGCGGCGGCAACAGAAGCCTGGTCTGCGAGACCGCAGTTTCCTGTGCGGCAACGTCGGTCAGGGCGATCTGGCCTTGCTCTTGCTGCCGCTTCAAGAGTTTGAGAACCTCGGACTGCAGGTCAATGACCCGGTGGGTCGCCGCGATCTGCCCGCGCAACCGCCCTTCCTCGATCGCAGCAAGCGCGATGTTGCTTGCCAGCGTCAGATAGACGCCTTCGCGCTGGAACGCGCGCATCTCGGCTTGCGCGTCCGCGGATTCAACAAGGCGGCGCGTGCCTCCCCAGACGTCGGCGATGTACGATACGGTGACCTGACCGGTATGCAGATTGAAGATGTTGGCGCCGGACTCAAGAGGCGACGACAGGTCGACCGCCACCTTCTGACGCGAGGATTCGAAATCTCCGGTCACGCTCGGAAACAGAGCGCCGCGCTGCGCAAGCGCGTTGGCCTGCGCCACCCTGACTGCTGCCTCCGCAGCCGCAAGGTCGGCATTGTGCGCAATCCCGTCTTCCGCGATTCGGTTCAGCGCAGGCGAGCGGAACAACTCCCACCACTGGGGAGGAATTTCCGCGTCGTGCACGAGGGGATGACCCGGCACGCGATCTGCCGCCGGACCGGCAAGATATTTTGAGGTTTCGGGGGGCGCCTGAGGTTTGAAGTCAGGCCCCACCGCACAGCCTGAAAGCACCGCCGAGGCAAATAGCAATCCGGACAGGATCAGGGGACGCGCAAAGGATCGCGCGTGAGCGCATCCGCTCCCGCAAAAGCCGGATGCCAATGCCCTTTGCCAGCCTCCCCCCACCACTTTTCCTTTTTTGCGATCGCCTGCCAGAGTCGGTTTTATTCTGCCGGTTCGAACGCCGATTCGGCAGCGTCAGCCACCATCCGTCGACGAGAAAATAACGAGATCAAAGCCGGCAAGACAATGAGAATGACGAGCGGAGCAACCGTCATCCCGCCGACCACCACGACTGCCAGCGGCTTCTGCACCTGCGATCCGATGCCGGTGGACATGGCGGCTGGCAGCAGGCCGATCCCTGCTATCACGCAGGTCATCAGGACCGGGCGCATTTGCGCTTCTCCGGCTCGTATGATCGCATCGATGCGCTGCAGGCCGGAATCGATGAACTGGTTGTACTGCGACAGGATCAGGATGCCGTTCATCACGGAAATGCCGAACAGCGCGATGAAGCCGATAGCCGCCGAAACGCTGAACGGAATCCGCGCCAGGAACAGCGCAAAGACGCCGCCGATCACGGCCATCGGAATGACGCTCAGTGCAAGCAGCGTATCGCGCACGGAGGTGAAGTTGATCCAGAGCAGCAGGCCGATAATCGCGAGGCTCAGCGGAACGACGACCTGCAGCCGCCCGATCGCATCCTGCAAATTGCGGAATTCGCCGACCCACTGGAGTTGGGTGCCCGGCGGTAATTGCACCTCCCGTGCGATGCGCTGCTGAGCTTCCTCGATGGTGCTGCCGAGATCGCGGTCGCGAACGCTGAACTTGATCGGCAGGTAGCGCTGCTGCTGTTCCCTATAGATGTAGGAAGGGCCGCTCACGAGCCGGATGCGCGCGACCTCGCTCAAGGGAATCTGCGTGATTCCTTTTGGCCCGGATGCGCCGATCGTCAGCTTGCTGATGGCTTCCGCGCTCCGGCGATATTGCGGGGCGAGCCGGACCACGATCGGGAAGTGTCGATCGCTTCCCGGCTCATAGACGTCGCCTGCGGATTCGCCGCCGACAGCGGTCCGGATCGTCGAATTGATGTCGCCGGGCGTCAACCCGTAGCGCGCAGCGCGCTCGCGATCGATATCGATCTGGATGGTTGGCTGACCGAGCGACGTGAAGACGCCGAGGTCCGTGATTCCCGGCACGGTGGCGAGCACCGCCTTGATCTTGTCGGCCGTATCCGTCAGTTCCTGCAAGTCATTGCCGAACACCTTGATGGAGTTTTCGCCTTTCACGCCTGACACCTGCTCGGCGACGTTGTCCTGCAGGTACTGCGAGAAATTGAACTCGATTCCCGGAAATTCAGTCTCAAGCCGCCCCTGGATTTCTTCCGTCAACTTTTCCTTGTCCACTCCGGCGCGCCACTGGCTGATCGGCTTCAGCGGCGTGAAGAACTCCACATTGAAAAAGCCGGCCGCGTCCGTGCCGTCGTCCGGGCGGCCCTGCTGGGTGACGACCGTTTCCACTTCGGGGAAGCTGCGGATCACGCGGCGCATGCGGTTCGCATAGCCATTGCCTTCCTGAAGCGAGATCGTCGCCGGCATGGTGGCCCGTATCCACAGGTTGCCTTCCTCCAGCTTGGGAAGGAACTCCAGCCCCAGGAAGTGTATCGCAACACCCGCCAGAATAAATACAGCCAGCGCCAGGACGGCTGTCAGCTTTCGGTTCGCGACGGCGAGTTGCAGAACCGGACTGTAAAAGCGATGAAGCGTCCGCACCAGCCACGTCTCGGTTTCTTCGACATGCTCAGGCAGTAGAAGTGCGCTGAGCGCAGGCGTGACTGTGAACGTGGCTATTAATCCTCCGGCGATGGCATATGCATAAGTCTTCGCCATCGGGCCGAAGATATGCCCTTCCACGCCGCTCATGGTGAAAAGCGGAATAAACCCGGCGATGATGATTCCGGTCGCGAACAGGATCGAACGATTGACGCTGATAGCCGCAGTATAGATGGCGAGCAGCCTTCCGCTGAAACCGGCCTCGCCCTCTACCGATGAAGGAGCGGGCGCCTCATGCCCGAGCTGCCGGAATATCCGCTCCACCATGATGACCGTCGCGTCGACGATCAGGCCGAAATCGATGGCTCCGACGGACAACAGGTTGGCGGATTCTCCGCGCAGAACCATGATGACGACGGCAAAAAACAGCGCGAACGGGATCGTTGCGCCGACGATCAGGGCGCTTCGAAGATTGCCGAGAAACACCCATTGCAATGCGAAGATCAGCAGAATGCCGAACAGCATGTTGTGCAGGACAGTATGGGTGGTCGTGTCGATCAGATCCTGACGGTCATAGATGCGCTCGATTCGAACGCCCGGCGGCAGGATGCCTGACGCATTGATGCGCTCGACCTCCGTCTTTACCCGCTCGATCGTCGGGGTGCTTTGCTGGCCACGGCGCATCAGAACGATGCCCTCGACGATATCGTCGTCATTGTCCTGGCCTGCAATACCGAGGCGGGGTTGATGACCGACGATCACGGTGGCGACATCGCCGATCAGAACCGGATTGCCGCCGGCCTGGGTCAGCATCGTATTCTTGATGTCGTCGACCGAGCGGATCAGGCCGACCCCGCGCACGACTGCCGACTGCGTACCGAGATTGACGATGTTTCCGCCGACATTCAGGTTGCTGCTGCGCAATGTCTGCAACAATTGCGACAGCGTGAGGTTGTGGGCGATGAGCTTGTCGAGATCGACCTGCAACTCGAAGGTTTTGGTCTTTCCGCCCCAGCCGACGACATCCACGATGCCTGGAACGGCACGGAAGCGGCGCTGCAAAACCCAGTCCTGCAGAGTCTTCAGGTCGAGCACGCTGTAGCCGGGCGGACCAACCAGCCTGTAACGATAGATTTCGCCGATGGGGCTGACCGGGCTGATGGTGGGTTGAACGCCGTCCGGCAATCCGGAGAGTTGCGCCAGGCGGTTGAGGACCTGCTGAAGCGCCTCGTCATAGGTAAAGTCATAGGTGAACTGCAGTTTGACATCCGACAGGCCGTAAAGCGAGATGGTTCTCATGACGCGTAGGTTCGGCACGCCGGAAAGCTGCGTCTCGATCGGAATCGTGATGTAGCGTTCGATTTCTTCGGCCGAAAGTCCCGCGCTTTGGGTGATGACATCAACCATGGGCGGAACGGGATCGGGATAGGCCTCGATGTTCAGGACTTTGAACGCAGCAAGACCGCCGGCCAGCGTCATGACGAACACGACAAGCATCAGAACGCGCTGCCTCAACGCAAACGCGACGATCGGGTCGATCATTGCGGGATGCCCGTATTCATCAAGTTTGTTTAGCGGTTGTCATCCGGTCAATGAACAGACTGCCGCGCGTAACGATCTTCTCGCCCGGATAAAGTCCGTCCAGCACCTGAATCATCCGATCGCTCGAAAGACCCAGCTTGATCTGGCGCAATTCGACCGATTGATCGTCGCCGACCACCCAGACGCGCGCATCGCTTCCTTCATAGATCACGGCATCGAGAGGCACGGCCGGCGTCGGCCTCCCATCGCTGGTGACGATTGTGACGCTGGCAAACATTTCGGGCTTGAGCAGTCCGTCGGCATTATCGATGCTGGCGCGGACCAGAAGCCGGCGACTGTCCGGATCGATTCCCGGAGCGACGTAGTCGATCCGCGTCTCGAATACGCGATCCGGCTGGGTCAGCACCTTGAACGTCAGCCGTTCGCCGATCCGCACCTTGGCGACGTCGGTCTCGCGCACATAGGCTGCGATCCAGACCTTCGAGGTGTCTCCGATCAGGAACACCGGATCGCTGTCGCTCCCTCCCACGCTGACATACTGCCCGGGTCCGACCTTGCGTTGCAGAACCGTTCCGGAGAGCGGCGCATACACCGGAGCATCCGGTGTCAGCGCGCCCGTTTTCTCGAACGCTTCGATTTCCGCATCGGTTTTGCCGACCAGCCGTAACCTGTTGCGCGCGGCCTGAAGGGCAATCTCCGCCGAACGGGAATCGTTCTCGGCCGCGGTGAGGTTGGCCTGAGCCTCCTGCCATTCTCGCTGCGACGCTGCCTTGTCCTTCGCGAGGTTCGACATCCGTCGCTCGACGATCTGCGCGAGATTGACCTGGGAAACCGCCTTGTTTCGGCTCGTCAGAGCGACGACGAAATCCTTCTGGGCGTCGACGGAGTCCGCCGCCGCGATCACAAAGAGAAGCTGGCCTTTCTGAACGTCATCACCGGGCGCGACCATCAATTTCGTCACGCGGCCCGCGTATGGCGCGAAGATGCGGGTCGACAGGTTCTGATCGATTGCGATCTTTCCTTCGGTGCGGAATTCCGAACGGAACGCCTTTTGTCCGACAGGTTGCACCGTCACCGTGCTCCATTGCGATGCGGTGAGGCGCAGCTTTCCGTCGGCCCGTTTGATCTCGCTGTCCAACGATGAACTGCGGGCGGCGCTGCCACGGTCGATCTTCAAAACGATAGCGCCCGCCGCGATCATGACCAGTATGGTCGACAGGCCGATAACGGCTCGTGGGACCGTCCACGTTCGCCAGAATGACACCAGACGAAGCATTGCTTCGTGTCTCCACTTCCTTGTGCTCCGCTTGATATGCCGAGAGGCAGTCGGCCTCGTCAGCGATCGATGACTTCGGCTCAAGACCTTGCCGGCTCAAGCGATTTTGCGGACGAGCATGATGAAACCTCGATCCGGGGCACGGCATATCTGCTATAGGAGCTGCATCTTACGGGTGCCTTACAATGCTATTCATGACACGACCTTACACAGAGCTTACAACGCCGGATCGGCAGGGCTGAAATGATCGCAGCAGTGGTTCTCCCGTCGCCCGCCACGGCACCTGGCAGACCGAGGAGCCCGTCGTCTCGATGAGGGTTCTGATCGTGGAAGACAGCGAGGAACTGGCGGACCTTCTGGCGCAGGGGCTGCAGGCGGCCGGCTACGAGATCGATCTTCTGGCCAGCGTGTCGGACGCGTCAAGCGCGCTTGGAACGACCCGCTATGCCGCGTTAATTCTGGACCTGGGCTTGCCGGATGGCGACGGGCTCTCGATCCTGCGCGAACTGCGGCATCGCAAGGATCCCATTCCGATTCTCGTACTCACCGCACGCGGCGGCGTGGAAGATCGGGTTAACGGCCTTCGAAGCGGAGCGGATGACTATCTCGTCAAGCCGTTCGCCTTTGACGAACTGGTGGCGCGGCTCGAAGCGCTCCTCAGGCGCCCGGGACAGTTGCTCGGCAGTTCATTGCGGCTTTCCAACGTGACGTTCGACACCGAAGGCCGACAGGTGTTCGTCGACATGAAGCCTCAAAATCTCTCCGCTCGGGAAATCGCGGTCCTCGAACTGCTGCTGCGCCGGAAGGGCAGTGTCGTCTCCAAAAAAGTTCTCGAAGACCAGATCTTCGGTCTCACCGGCGATGTCGGGTCCAATGCCGTCGAGGTCTATGTGCATCGCCTGCGCAAGCAGCTCCTGGATATCGGCGCAAAGGTGAGGATCACCACCGTTCGGGGAGTCGGCTATGTGATGATGGAGAGCGACTAGTGTGGTGGTTCAGAAGTTCGCTTCATTTTCTCTGCGAGCGCTTCAAGCGAACTTCTGAGCTGAACCACACTGGAATTATAAATTTCCAGGGCCCTTTCGACTCTGAAGTTCGCTCCGGAGGGCGCTGCACAATGAGGCGAACTGCAGATTCAGGGCACTAGATGGCGCTGCGAAAATCCATCCTGTCGCGCATCGTCGCTCTTCATGTCGTGGCAGTGATTGTTGCGGCGGTTCTTTTGCGGTTCGTGCTGCACTGGTCGCTGGCGTCGGACGTCGCAACGCTTCAGTTGAATACGATGGCGGCTCAGATCGAGATCTTCGCCCGTCACCTGGGGCCGGCATCGACGGGAGGATGGTCCCTGCATCTGCCGGACGGCGTACGCGATCAATATTCCGACACCTATGATCGCTACAGCTATGCGATCATCGACGGCGAGGGCAGGGTGATCTTCTCATCGCACGCGAGCAAGCAGCCGCTCTTTGCCATCGATCCGAATGCGATCGGAATTGTTCCGCACAGAGCGCGAACCCCGGGCGGCGCAAAGACCATCGCGGGAGCCAGCGCCCGCAAGGACATTGACGGCCATCCCGTCTGGATCCAGGTCGCGGAGAAATTGTCGCATCGCGACGTGATCGTCGACGACGTTCTCACCAATTTTCTGCAGCAGGTGGTCTGGATCATCGTTCCCGTTCTGCTTCTCCTGCTGGGCGCCGATCTCGTCATTTTCCGCCTTGCGATCAGGCCGCTCCACAAGGCTTCGGACCGTGCGAAGCACATCAGTCCGACGCGCCTCGATGTCCGCCTGCCGACCGATGACATGCCCCCCGAGATTCTGCCTCTCGTGGAAGCCGTCAATCAGGCTCTCGACCGGCTGGAGCTTGGTTTCCGCAGCCACCGTGAGTTTGCCGCCGACGCAGCACATGAATTACGGACGCCTCTCGCCATTCTCCGCACGAGGATTGAAACTCTCCCGCATAGCGAGGCGAGCCGTGCCCTGGGACGCGACGTCGAGAACATGAGCCGGGTTGTCAGTCAGTTGCTCGATGCCACGGAGCTTGAGACGGCGGTCGTGGATCCCGACAGTATCGCCGACCTTCACGGCGTCTGTATCGAGGTTGCGGAGTTCATCGCGCCGTTGGCGCTGAAGCGAGGAAAAAGCATCGAGCTGACATGCCCGGACGAGCCCATTCTAGTGAAAGGAAACGCGGAGATGATCCGGCGCGCGACGCGTAATCTCGTTGAAAATGCTCTCCATCATACCCCCGAGGGCACTGCCATCGAAATTATCGTTGGGCAGGATGGGTCGATCAGCGTGATCGACAATGGCGACGGTGTGCCGCCGGAGAATCGCGAATCGATTTTCAAGCGTTTCTGGCGGCGATCCACGCGTGCGAGCGGTGGCGCAGGACTGGGATTGTCGATCGTGAAGAAGATCGTGGAAGCCCACCATGGGAGCATCGTCGTGGAGGATGGTCCCGGTGGGGGCGCCCGGTTCATCATGCGTTTTCCTCTCGCGCCGGCGCAAGCGTCCCGCATGCCGGGTTGAGCTATTTGGGTTCCGGATCGACCAGCCCGGCGGACGGCGAGTCATACCGCCCGGCCTCATGGAGCAGCACGGCGTTCCCGAGCGCGCGGGCCGCATTCATCACTTCCTGCTGGAATGCCCCGTCGGTATCGAGCGATTGATGCGAGGTCGCGTAAGGCTCCATATAGCCCACAAATCCGTCCAACTCGGCGACACGGCCTGCCGCGATCAGGGACATATCGGTGAGCCAATCGGACAATACGCGGCGCAACATTTCGGCGCCCGCGCTATCGCCGTGAACCACGACCGAGAAATGGCGGCCGGCAAGATGCCGCGGATAAGGCCATCCGCGCAACTCGAGTGCCTTCGCTTCCGCCACGGTCTTTCCGTGGGTCGACGAAGGGTCGGGATTTCCGCCATCCGCGCAGACCAGCCGGTCGATCATCGCCTTCAGGGCGGTCGGCGCCTGATACCAATGAACCGGCGTGACGATCATGATTCCGTGCGCCGCGACCCACAGCGGGTAGATCTCGTTCATTATGTCGTCGGTCTGGCCGAGCGCGTAGTTGGGATAGCAACTGCATGGCCAATGGCACAATGCCATCGACGTCGAAACGCAGGCTTTGCAGGGGTGGATGGTCTTGCCGAATTCGGAGGCGAGGCGGCTGAGATTGAGGATGTCGACCGTAAACCCCATTTCGCCGAAAATCGGAGCGGCCAGTTCGACCAACCGCCAGGTCTTCGACATTTCGCCGGGGCACGTATGCTCGCTGCGCGGCGAACCGTTGATGATCAGGATGCGCGGCGGCCGCTTGGGATCGTCGTGCTGCGACTGTGCGTTTCGGATGGCGTCCCGTGCGGCGAGCCAGTCGTTCGCGATCGGGTAATCCGGGTCGGCAAAGCCGGGGCCGGCTTTGCGCGTCAGCGGCGCCTTGCGTGAATGGCGATAGCCGTCCCAGGCGGCATCGATAATGGCCTGCAGGGAAGGACCAAGGTCGGTAAAGACTGGATCGCGAAAACGAGCGCGGAACCGCCGCTCAAATTCATCCTTCGTCAATTGGACGGATGGCATTCCCTTGCGGATGTCGGCCGTCATTGGCAATCCAGCTTAGCGGCGCGATGTTGGCGGTCATGATCCGCGAAGCGGCCATGCCCTCGCCCTCGATCATCGTCAACTCGGCAGCGGCGATCGGGTTCCTCCCGCGTGAGCCGTGCGTGCCGGTCGCGAAGCCAGACCTTTAGGGCGCTATATTCCACTCATAATCATAATTCGTCTTCACAGACTCCCGACCGTCGTATCGGTCGATACGATAGAGTGCCCTGGACGGCAATTCCGCGATATGCAGCTTCGCGCACATCCCGTTTGCTTCGTCGCCGAGTTCCTCGACGACCTGCACGAGGGCTGGGTCGGCGCGATCGATGTCGTTCACATTGAAAGCGTTGCGATCCGAGGGAGCGTCGGATGTGTAGTAGTAGACAGGGAAGGCGTCGTCGGCCTCCTCAGGCGAGGCGAGGCGTATCTTCGCATCACCCAGTTGAATGATTCCGTTCTCATCCCGCTTGTCTGTGAAGGCGAACAGCTTCACGCCCTTGACTTCAGCGTATCGCATGACGCCGCGATAGCTGAGGCCAAATCCACCAAGGCAGTCGTTGTAGACAATCTTAGGCATACTCAACTCTTCAGGTCGGACGATTCGTCGAACTCGATTCCAATCCGAAGTTCCTTGCGCCATATCAGGTGACACTTACGGGCAGGGTCGCCCTTGATGTGGAGGTGAAATCGGTCCGGAATTCCAACCGGGCTTGCCACATCGAGCGTCGCGCCTTTTTCGGACAGGTTCCGGACCGTGCAATCAATCGCGCCACCACGGAACTCGATCGAAGCGCCCTTGAAGGTTCGGTGTCGGAGTGCTTTTCGTCGTTCCAGCAAGATAGTCCCCGCAACAGAAAACCGGCAGGAAACGAATTCACCGACGATTAAGCGATCAGAAAAAGGCTGGAGTTGGACAACGGCCGGTTGGCAATGCGGGGGCGTCGTCCGGCGCAACGGTCGGACATCACAACCGAGAGGTTCGTGGCTGCGGACGGCCGCCGAAGGGGCGGTGGGGGCTCTTCCCGCGGCGGCTGACACTGCGGCCAGCTAGGCGGCTTCAGACTCGGCGTGCGAGCCGAGGCTCAGCGCGCCATATCAGTCCTGTTGAAGGGCATCATATGCGTGAGCAAAGAACACGGCGGCACTGACGAACAGCAGCGCGGCTATTGTGGCTTCCATCATGACGCTTCCCACTACGCTTTTTTGGGATGATAGCTCACTGAATGTTTCAACTGGGTTTCGCGGGCCAGGCAAAGTGGTTTCATTGCTACCAGTTTATTACCGGCACCTTCCCATATCCGCTGAAATAGAAAACGGGCCGTCAAATAGGACGGCCCTGCCGGTTTTGGAGTCGAATTGATAGGAAAAGAATGTAACGCCGGTCACCGATATGTCTGCGACAGGTGAAAAAGGTTCACGCCGGCTAAACAAAAAAGAAAAGGAAGCGGGCCACGCTAGTACCCGCTTTCCGAAGTTCGTAAGACACCGCAACACTCCCTTAACGAACTTCGGAAAGCAAAGGGTACTAAGCAACTTTATGATTCTGGTACCGCTTTCGATTTGAAATTCCCGAAGACGAACTCGCTGCAAGTGGTGCAGGAATTTCAAATCGGCGGTACTAGGCTCGTCCCGGCCTCCGGTTCATTTCGGTCTCGATTTCGCCGATGGCCTGACGCAGAGCGAAAAGCGCCAACTCGTCGACCTCGAACGCGATGGACCCTAGTTCGGCCGTCGCCAACTCAATGGCGTAGCGACCGTCCGGCCGGATCAACGGACGTGAAGCCGTCACTGTGACGACGCTCAGCTTGTCGGGATTGTTCATGACGTCCATTGGAAGCTTTCGCATGCTGGGAGCTATGGTCGAGTTGGGCGGATCATGCCCTTTTCCGAGGCAAGGAGTCGAGAGGCAGGTAGTGCCCCGCACTGGCATCGCGGGCCACCCGACATATCCTGGTCTTTCGCTGGCGGAAGTGGTGCTTAACGTGGGAGGTGCTGTCGGACGGCCTTCTGGTGCCCGGCATCGACAATCGCAGGCGCCAGAATGGAGCGGACCGGTGGAACGTGCGCCTCACCTGATTGGCCTCGGGGTGGGCGATCTTTGCTTCCGCGTGGCCAGAATATGCAGGGTGCGGCCGAAGCAATTTCAGAAATGAATGCGTCGCTCTTTCGAGGCAGAAAGCAGAAAGGAATTCCAGATTATCGGGCTATAGACGTGTCAGCCGTCGCCTGCCAAACGGCTTACCTTGTGACAATCCTTGCGACAATTATCGTGAAGACCTGCTCTACCTGACAAGGAGCGGATATGAAAAATTGACCGCTGTGAAGGAGAAGCTTTCCCAGCGATAATCAGAGCCGACACAGGCCGGATCATCAGAGCAGTTGGTCGGCGATAGCCGTCTTCCGCAAGGCACCTGTGCCGATAATGACGACCGACCTCGCCGTCGCGGGCCAAGCCGACCCGGTTGGGCCGAAGCCCAACCGTTGTCTTGCGTCGCGTCGCGCGAAGAGGGCGCTATGGTCCTCTCGCCGGGTCGGTGTGGAAGCCGGCACCGACCGCGCCCTTGCGGATCGGGTAGTTGTGCGAGACCGGATCGAGCTGCGGGAACAGCGCATCGACCGCCGTCTCACGTTCCATCGGCGGAACCACGAACCGCTCCTCGAAGGTCGGCATCGACGTCAGCCGCCAGATCGCCTCGACCTCGGCCGCCGTGGTCTTGCCTTCGGCCAGCGCCCGCTGCACCTCCTCGTCCGGGATATCCTTCACCTTCTTCGACCGCATGTACACCCGCACCGCCACCAGCTTGCGATAGACGTCGCGGATGATCTCCTCGTTGCCGCCCGACAGCAGGCTCGCCATGTAGCGCAGCGAGACGCGTGACCGCTCCAGCGAACTCATCAACGGGCCCAGTCTCGATTCGGAGGCGAT
>NZ_MKRN01000168.1 GCF_001896955.1 Nitrobacter sp. 62-13
AAGATCGTGCCGCGCGCCCTGCTCACGCAGTTGCACTTTCAGGCGATCAGCGAAGAAGGAAAGGAGATGGGATGCGAGCCGGTTGATACCCGTTCGACTAAAATCTTCTTCCATGATCCGTTGAAGCGCTAAGGATACCGCTGACGCCTTCCGTTCATACCCAGTAGGCGCACCATCAAACATGAAAGGAACTTCTACTTGGTCGAGATGCGTTAACCTCCGCTCAAACTCGGCGTAGGCATTTGAACGCTCTTCGTATTCATCCGAATCATGATCGAGGTCAGGATTTCCAATTTGCTCGCCGCCTATCTTTTTGGCATTCAAAGTGACAAAGCCATCGCTATCCAAAAAGATTAGGTGCTTGGCTTCATTCCACGTTTCACTCGGCGCATTATCTTCTGGTGGATGCCAACGCTCACCAAGGTATCGATATCCTCGCTCCGGCCTAAGAGCAAAGTACATCATTAGGATCAAAGCTTTTCGGACAAGCTCCGATAATTGAAGCCTTAGTGAGTTCTCTAACGTCAGCCTAATCACACCCAACGCTGCCCGGCGCAGCGCATAGGGGTCTTTCGATCCCGTCGGTTTTTCGTCGACCGCCCAGAAGCCGACCAGCGTGTCGATCTTGTCGGCGAGCGCGACCGCGATCGACACCGGATCGCTCGGCACGCGATCAGTCGGACCCTGCGGCTTGTAGTGTTCCTCGCAAGCCGCGGCGACGGACGCATCCTCGCCCTGCGCGCGCGCGTAGTATTTCCCCATCAGGCCCTGCAACTCGGGAAATTCGCCGACCACCTCAGTCAGCAAATCCGCCTTGCACAGCTGCGCCGCGCGCTTCGCTTTCTCGACATCCGCTCCGACCAGCGGCGCGATCTCGGCAGCCAGGCGTTCGATGCGCGCGATGCGCTCAGCCTGGGTGCCGAGCTTTTCGTGAAACACGA
>NZ_MKRN01000169.1:0-295 GCF_001896955.1 Nitrobacter sp. 62-13
GACCATGGTGCCGAAGACCTCGTCGATCGCGCAAGTGATGGGCGTCACCAACGCGGTCACCATCGACGGCGACGGCATTCCGCCGATCACGCTGGTCGGTCCCGGCGCCGGCGGCGCCGCGACGGCATCCGCCGTGGTTGCCGATATCGCCGATGTCGCGTGCGGCATCCGCGCGCTGCCGTTCGGGCGGCCGGCGGCGCGTCTGCGTGCGACCAAGAAGGCGCCGATGGAGCGCCATGAGGGTGGCTACTACATCCGCCTGATGGCGCGCGATTTCGCCGGCACCGCGGCGACC
>NZ_MKRN01000169.1:381-875 GCF_001896955.1 Nitrobacter sp. 62-13
CGGCAAGCCGACGGAGCCGGTTCCCGTGCTCCTGATTACCTATGCGACCAGCGAGGATGCGGTGCATCGCGCGCTCCATGCGGTGAGGGCGGACAAGGTCATCACCGGCCGCCCGCAGGTCATCCGCATCGAGAAGAACTGAGGGCAGACCAGCCGCGCCGCCTGAAGGAGAGTTGAAGCGATGTCGACAGATATTTCCATTCCGCCGCAACAGGCGCTCCGTCGTCTCCTGACGCTTGAGATCGTGCGTGTGACGGAGCGGGCGGCGGTGTCGGCGGCGCGCCTGCGCGGGCGCGGCATGGAGAAGGCGTCCGATCAGGCCGCGGTCGACGCCATGCGGCGCGAACTCAACAAGCTGCCGATCGATGGCACGGTGGTGATCGGCGAGGGCGAGATCGAAGAGGCTCCGATGTTGTTCATCGGCGAGAAGGTCGGCAATTCCCATGGACCGCAGGTCGATATCGCGGTCGATCCGCTCGAAGGCACCGTGCTGT
>NZ_MKRN01000170.1 GCF_001896955.1 Nitrobacter sp. 62-13
GCCCATGCCCCAGCCGTTGCAGATCACCTTGTCGCCAACCTTCCAGGAGGGATGCGACGACTGCTCGACCGTGCCGGCGAAATCGATTCCCGCGATCATGGGAAAGCGCCGCACCACGGGCGCCTTGCCGGTGACCGCCAGGCCGTCCTTGTAGTTCAGCGTCGACCATTCGACGCGCACGGTCACGTCACCGTCCATCAAGTCGGCTTCGTCGAATTGGGTCAGCGCGGCCGTCGTGCCCTTCTCGGCCTTGTCGATCCGGATCGCCCTGAATGTCGCCATCGCTACCGCTCCCGGATGTCTGGGCGAGCCTTTCGGAAGATTGAACCCATTACGCAGGTTGCGCAACCGGCCGCCGCACAGGGGCCTCGACGATCGGCAGGTTGATCAATGCGGACAGCACGCCGAACAGCACCGACAGCCACCAGACCGCGGTGTAGGAACCGAAATGGTCGAACGCCACGCCGCCCAGCAGCGCGCCGAGGAACCCACCGACCTGATGACTGAAGAACGCGAAGCCGTAGAGGGTCGCCAGCCAGCGGGTGCCGAACATCAGCGCCACGAGGCTCGTGGTGGGCGGCACCGTGGACAGCCAGGTCAGGCCGGTCACGACGCCGAACGCGACCGCGGAGAACGTCGTCATCGGGGTTAAAATGAACGCGACGATCGAGAGCGCGCGGATGAAATAGATCGCCGACAGGATGTAGCGCTTGGGCATCCTGGTCGAGAGCCATCCGACACTGAGCGATCCGACGATGTTGAACAGGCCGATCGCAGCCAGCACCCAGCCGCCGGCCTGAACCGACAGCCCGCGATCGACCAGGTAGGCCGGCAGATGCGCGGTGATGAAGGCGAGCTGGAAGCCGCAGGTGAAGAAGCCGAGCACCAGCAGCACATAGGAGCGGTGACCGAAGGCTTCCGCCAGCGCGTTCTTGAAAGACTGTTCCGACGCCGCGG
>NZ_MKRN01000171.1 GCF_001896955.1 Nitrobacter sp. 62-13
GCACGGGCGCGGGCGCCGGTAACGCGCGTCGACATCGGCGCCCGCATGCGCGGGATGTGGCGGTAGCTAACGAAACTATCGGCGCACACGCGATTTGTGGGTCTCCATCTTCGTCTGATGCTACAGGGCGCTGTATGGCTTCGACAGCGGCGCAGCATATCCCAGGGAAGGCCCCTGGATCGTCCAGCGGCCATAGGTGTGAATCGGCACAGGGGTCAGATCGCTGCAGGTGCCGGCAGTAACGCCATAAAGACAATCGAAAAAAGCTAATCGGCGTGGGGTCATGATCGGCGCCGATCGTGACCCCGCGCCGATTAGATTCCGTTACTTGTCGCAAGGGGTTAGCGCCGTAGCTTCAAGGGGCTTTGTTCAACGCCAGTTTACAGCGATCAGCTCGGATTTGAACACGTCGAAGCCCTTGCGATATGGGTCGATCGCAACGATCGCGTCGCGGGCCTTTTCGGTCAGGAATTCGGGGTCGATCATCACCTGGTTGCCTAGCCGGTTCACGTTGACGACTGTGTCGACCACTTCCATGAACACGTGATGCTTTCCGCGAAGTTCTGCAGCGAGCTTGTCCGCGAATGATCTAACGCCTTTGCTAGGCATCTGCTATGGCTTCTCTGAGCCGGCTTCAGGAGGCTTGCACGGCGAGCTCGAAACGCTGTCGTGTGGGCATCGCGAGCCGCGCCAAGCCGAAGTGATCCTTCATGGCGCGGACGATCTCCTCACTGTCATCGAGCCCCTTAGTGCGCAAGACGTCGACGAGACCAGCGAGCTCGAGCAGAGGGATGTCGCTGTGATCGCGTCCCATGGTGCCGCGGTATGGGATCTTCTCGACGATTGCCTCTCTCGGCCAAATGACTTCACGATCAACGTCCTTCGACGATGGATAGCGATGCCGACCCAGAGCGGACTTGATAATCCGCTGTACCGTCTCACCGGAGCGCTGGAAGCCGTGAGCGCGGGCGATGCGCTCAACAATGACGTCGAAGTAGATCGGCCCTTCGCATTGAACGAGCTGGTCGACCATCTGCCTGAGATGCTTGCGATAATCTGGCTCGTAGAACCGATCCCGGTCTGGCCGATACAGATCGGAAAAATCGACCGTCGCATCCGCTCCATTTCTGTCCGAAAGCTCCTGCTTTCGCAAATCTAAGGCTGGATCGTCTAATCTTGTGGTGACCTCGATCTGCTCGGGTCCACGGGCATATTGACGGGCCTTCTCACGCTCCGGACGGGCATCGCTGGCCGGAACGGGAGGATAGGGTTCGGGCGCGGATTCTGCCTCTTTCGGCTCACTAGTCGCCGGGAAATCTTCGGTCGTCCCGATTTCCCCACCCGAGCCAGTGGCCTGCCGTGATGCCCGGTCAGCTTCCAGATCCGCCATCAGGCGTTCGTGCAGCTTCTGGGCGGCTGCATCCGGATCCATCCACCAATCGGTGCTCCAGACGCGCCGGATACACCAGCCGAGGCCGGTGAGCACCATCTCCCGCAGACGGTCGCGATCGCGTGCCGTGGCCGAGCGGTGATAGGCGGCGCCATCGCATTCGACGCCCGCGAGGTATCGCCCCGGAAAATCGGGATGCACAATGCCAAGGTCGATCCTGAAGAATGAGACCCCGACCTGCGGGTGGACCTCCCATAGCTCATTTTCCAGCTTGCGCTTGACTGCGTCCTCGAACGGGGAGTCGGTGCTTCGTCCGGTCGGTGAGAAAGCTTCCGCGATGGCACAGGCGCCGTTCTGGGCGAATTCCAGGAAGTGTTTGAAATCGACGACGCCTTTGGCGTTCGTGCGCCCGAGATCGATCTGCTCGGGCCTCAAGGTCGCGAATACGAGCAGCTCCCGTCGCGCGCGAGTGATAGCGACGTTCAGGCGCCGGTGACCGCCCTCTCCGTTCAATGACGAGATCTGGGCGGTCACCCTGCCGGTGCTATCGGGTCCGACCGCGACGGAAAAGATGATCACGTCGCGTTCGTCGCCCTGCACGTTTTCGATGTTCTTGACGAGGATCGGCTCTCTGGTCTGATTGCGATCGAAATGCGCTTCCAGCGCGGGATCGGCCCGCCTTGCCTGGTCGAGCAGGTTTTCGATCAGGCGCTGCTGTTCGCCATTGAACGTCACGACGCCGATCGACTGGTCCGACGAGCGCATGCGCCGCACCACCTCCGCCACGACGGTTTCGGCTTCCTTGCGGTTCACCTTGGCTCCGCCGCGTTCGTAGATGCCACCTTCGACGTTGACGTAGCGGACGGCCGTATCGCGGGTGACCGGCGACGGGAATGTCGTCAGTTCACCGCGATAGTATTTGGCGTTCGAGAACGCGATCAGGCTCTCGTGGCGGCTCCTATAGTGCCACGTCAGGCGCATGCTCGGGATGTTTGATGCCAGGCACTCGTCAAGGATGCTTTGCTGGCTCTGGACCGTGGAGCCGTCGTCGTCCTCGTCGACCCCACGCTGGCCAACGTTCGTCGGCGGCAACTGCTCCGGATCGCCTACGATCACCACCTGGCTGCCGCGGGCAATGGCGCCGATGGCGTCCCAAACCGGAATCTGGGAGGCCTCGTCGAAGATCACCACATCGAATGGCTTGGCCTCGGCGGGTAGGTACTGCGCGATCGAGAGCGGGCTCATCATCACGCAGGGCGCAAGCTGGGTGAGCACGTTCGGGATTCGCCCGAAAAGCTGGCGCAGCGGCATGTGCCGCGCTTTTTTGTTGATCTCGCGCGCGAGACACCCCCACTCGACGTCCTTGCCGAAATTAGTCTGGGTGGGGACCGCGGCGCCGATCCGCGCCTTCACGATCTGCCTTGCAAGGTCAGACACCGTCCGGTCGGCGGCGACGAAGGCCTCGATCGCGGCTTCGTGTTTCACCGCCAGGAAGCCGCTGAGAACCTCGTCCTCGTTGACGATCGTCTCGGCAACCCACTTTGCATAAGCGTATTCGAAAGCGCGCGAGAGATTGTGCGCGTCGATACTGCCTACTTCCGCGGACTCGATCAGCGGCGCCAGCCCCCTAGATGCCGCGGAATGCGCAGTTTCTCGCCACGCCGCCCATTGCGGGGCCTTTATGACGTTTGCCTTCCAGCGCGCCGTGCGCTCACGCAAATCGTCGATCCAGCTTCGCTCGATGCTGATGAGGTCGTCCGGATCTTCCAGTCCGATGCAGGCGCCGAGCTCTTTTGCGGTGGCGTGCATCCTCGGGAAGCCTTGCTGCATGCTGTCGAAAGCCCGCTTGACCTGGCCGCCCGGCCGGAAGCGCTGCGGCTCACGCTCGAGCAGCGTCGCGACGTGAGCAAGCAGCCGGTCGGAGGACATGCCTTCCAACGGAAGCGCTTCCACCGCGTCCCGCATGCGGGCCGCCCATCCGATCAGGCCCTCAACGTGAGCAACGTCGGTTTCGTGACCGCGCCAAAGGCGTTCTAGGCCGCCGAAACGCCGCTTCAGTTCCTTGAGCTCGTGCAGGAGGCTGGAGATGTCCTGCAGCACGACGAGATCGCGGCCGATGTCGTCCGGGACGTTGCCCTGACAGTAGTCTTTAAGAGCAAGTCTGATTTTCTTCTTCCGGCCGCTTCGCACCAGAACGTTCGACGCGCAGGCCTTCGTCCAATCCGTCTGCAGGGCGCGCAAATCGAGCGTGGCGGCCTTGATATCGTAGCGAACCGAAAGCTCCGTGATCTTGCCGTTCAGCCGGCTAACCGCGTCGGCAAGATCCCGAAGAGCTCGGACGCGCTCCGGAGCCTCTGCCGTAAGTAACAGGGCGCCATCGGGCGCGTCAGCGTGCAGCATCAGGGACGCGACCTTGACCATCTGCGGCATTAAGCCGTCATCGCATTCCGCGAGACCGATGGAGGAAGCCAGCTCCTCGCTTGCGGCTCTCACCGCGTCGAGTTCTGCGTGCAGGCGATCAATCAATTGCAGGAACGATTGCGTCCAGGCGGGGCTCCATCTCGTCTGTTCGATGCCACGAAGCGGGTGCTCGGACGGGTCTCCGACGGCTTCCAGGGCGGTGCGGATGTCAGCGCAAATCTCTCGCATGCGCGCAAGGTTTTCAGCCGAATGGACCGTTCCGGCGGGCCAGGTCAACTCTACCTCTAGCACCTCGTCACGGTCGGCGATCACGCGTCCGAACGCCTCGTAGGCGGTCATGCCGTTGGACCGCCGGCGGTGCAGCGCGGATACCAGCTTGTTGAGCTGGTCGCGACGGCGCTTCAGTTCGCCGGCGGCCGCATCCCAGTGCTCCTCGGTGACCAGATTGCGCTCGCGCCAGGCGGTTGCGAGCTGCTCCAGGACGTTCGATTTCTGCGCCTTCGTGGAGTGGACCTCGAGACAATAGTTGCCGAGACCGATGGTCTGCATGCGCTGTCTCACCACCTCCAGCGCCGCAGTCTTCTGCGAGACGAACAGAACGGTCCTACCATGCGCCAGACAATTTGTGATCATGTTCGCGATGGTCTGGCTCTTGCCGGTACCGGGCGGCCCGAACAGGACAAAGTCACCGCCGCGCTGGGCAGCCAGCACAGCCGAAACCTGGGAGGAATCGGCCGAAAGAGGCGTGAAAAGTTCGGCCGGATCGACTGTGTGGTCGATGTTTTCGGCGGCCACGAAAGCCCCGTCAGTGCCCTCGTATGTGTGTGTCGGCGTGTCGATTAGATGCCGGACCACCGGATTGCGCTTGAGGAGGTCCGTCCTGTCGACCAAGTCCTTCCACATGAGGTATTTGGTGAACGAAAGGGTGGCGAGCACGACCTGCTCGGTTACCTCCCAGCCCTTGATGTTCTTCACGTGTCGACGGATCGTGCGCCAAATCCCGGCGACATCGATACCGTCTACGTCCTGCGGCAGTTCACCCTCAAGCTCTGGCAGCGAGAGGTCGAAATCCTGCTTGAGCATTTGCAGGAGCGTGGGATTAAAGCGGGTCTCATCCTCGTGCAGCGCAAGGCGGAAGCCCGAACGCACACTCTTCCGCTCAAGCTGCACCGGGATCAAAATCAGCGGGGCGCGATAGGGACCGGCGCCATCTTGCGGGGTCCACTTCAGGAACCCGAGGACTAGGTACAAAATGTTGGCCCCACCCTCCTCGAACGCCAGCCTGGAAGCCCGATAGAGCTCGGTCAGCCGTCCTTCGATGTCCGTATCAGCAACGGTCGTATGCAGATCGCCCCGTCCCATTGCCTCTTTGAGGAAATCCTTGCGGGCATCCTCGTCCTGCCGTTGGGCCATAAGCGTGGTATCCCGCCCATCGCTGCCGTCGAGCACAGTCGCTCTGCCTAGCAGCTTGAACCGGCCGCCCTCGGCGAGCCCGCCCTCGAGCATTGCGGCATCCGGGCATTCAATGCCGATGGTCGACTTGGTATCCTTGAAGTTCAACAGCCTGTTCCTCAGACTCAGGTCGAGGAGGTTGCGTTTCCAGGTCTCAAGCCGATCTAGCGTCTTCTCGCTCGCCGGCTCGCGGCGCTTGTCGAGCTCCTCCTCGAATAGCGGTACTTCGCCAACCTCCTGGGCCGTCGCCGGCTGTGTCGCCGGCGTGATCGCTGGATCCGCGGCGCCGCTGAGGTCGAGCGGCTTGATCTTGGCGGCCCTAGCCCGCCTCACGTCGATGGCCAGCTCGAAAGGCGATGAGGCGTCCTCCGCGATTAGTTTGCGCCCGCTCTCAACGGCCTGCCGGAAACGCCCGGGATGTACGCCCGTTAGCAGCGTCGTCTCGACCATCACCATCTCTTCCAGCTGCACGCGCTTGCGCAGCATCTGGGGGTCGTCGACGGCGAGGCTCGAGAAGTCTTCGTCCACCAGCCACAGGCCGACGAAGGCATGGCCCTCGGTGAGCGCCAGGACAGGGTTGAGCCCCGCCTGCTCGAGACAGGAAGCGTATAGCAGCGTCAGATCGAGACAGGTCCCGACCTTGCGGGTCAGGATGTCGCTGGGGCTGCGAATTTGCTGGCCTGAACGTTCGAAGCTCTTCGGTGGAAGCACGTACGCGATGGAATGCGACACCAGCGCCGTCCATATCGCGTCCGCCATCTCCCAGGCGCGTGCTTTCCTCTTTTTCCGATAGCCGTCCATGGCGTCGTCGCGTCCGGCGGCCGCAAGCTTTCCGGAAGCCTCGCGGAGGATCACGTCGACGCTCGGGTCTGTCGGCCTGACAAAAGCGGCCAGCAACTCCGGAGCCGCATTGACGCCCCCCCAATGGGAGGGCGGCAGCAGGTTGACCTCTACGGTGAGTTTGGCCGCTGTCTGCCCCTTGACGTCTACCTGCATGCGGATGTCCGCACGCCTGGAGGCGTTGACAGCAGCTAGGAACGTCGAATCCAGCTTCAGGTCGAGGCTACGGATATGGTGGGTAGCCCCTCCGGCAATGCTTTGGATGCGCCAGACACCCGGCGTGACGAATGCCGGCTCGGAGGCAAGATGCACCGAAATTTCGCTGACTTCGCCCTCTCCATCGTTTTCGATAGCGAGCTCGCGAATGATCGGGACCGCATTTTGGTAGAAGGCGATGTTGACATTGTCAGCCGCCGTACACGTGATTTTCACCGACAATGCCCCCCGGCTGTCGCGGTTGTTTCCTTTGGATGACGGTCAGATCTCTCGATTCCGGTATCGAGTTTAGCAATTTTGGGATCGTCGGCCCAGCCCGCGCGCGGCGAACGAGCGGTTTTGCAAATCCGCACCGCCGCCCCAATCGCGCTCGTTCCCACGGCTCGACTGTCCGCAGATCAGTAGCGCCGTCGCGATGAATGAACCGTCCGCCAGCGGCTTGGCGAGGGCATCAGCTCTGTGGATGGGGAAGGATACGATTTCGAATCGAGGTGCGATCCGGACGCTGCAGTGCTAGGCGACCTCGGTGCACTAAAGGCCGGCGCGACCCGCGAATGCGAGGAGCACGGCTGGATGATCGATCCCGGCGATCCGCACGCCTGGGAATGCGCCCTCGCCGCCCGGCAGGATTCGCCCGCCCGGCGTTTCTCCCGAAGACACGGCCGCAGCCGAGAATCCCGGCGAATCCGGGCGATGTTCTGTTTCAGTCGGGCTTGATTGGTATCCATGATATAAGGACAAATCGTGAACATCTTTCAAGCCCAGAATGAAGGGGAGCCACAGAGAATGTCCCGTCTGCCCGAACAACTGACCATGAGCCCGAGTCAGGCCCTGACCCTTCGAACACTTGCCTTCGAAGCCTATCAGGAACGGATGTTCGAACCCTGCCTCACCCATGAGGAGGCCGAGCGCCGCATTGAGGAGCTTAAAAAAGAAATCGCCCTCGCCGATTCCTTCTAGTGAAAGCCAACTCCCGAGGCGACAGCTCCGGTTCGTTCAGCGCCAGCTCGATGATCTGATCGCGCATCTTATCGGGAATGCGGTTCCAAACCCGGCTCGCCGGGGCTTGCAATCTTCCAGAGCGTCGATTCTGGCGCCCGAGCGCGAGCGCGAAGGAGTCGAGGGGGTCTTTTTCGACTTAGCGCGATGTCAAATGCGCCTCGCCCCCCAATAAGAGTGGTGCCCTTCGCGGACTTCTTCGCCGGTGATTTGCCGAACGGCTTCGTCCTAGGAGTCACCAATCCGCGCGCCTTCAGATGAGCAATCGCCGTATCAATCGGCTCATACGCTCCGAAATAGTTTCGCAACATCGGGACGCGGCGGAGATCCGGCTCTTCATCGTCGAAGATCCGGCGAATGCGCCATCGCTCGGCTGGCTCTGGATGCACGAACGCGGAACTTATGTGAGGCTGACGCAATCCGGTGTCGACCTCTTCGCATGACCAACTGGTCGCCCCGCTTCGACGATCCGATTACTTTGCCAGATGGCCGCAAGCTGCGCACGTTGCGCAAGGCCGGCGCTGGCACCTCCGGCAGCACCGGCGTCACCCAGCTATAGGACACGGTTAGCTATTCATTTCCGATAACCGTGAGGTTTTGACGTCCATTTTCATCGAGTTCAAAGAAGTCTGCAGCAAATGCATCCACATGGATGATCGCCGTTCAGAACCACGTCTGCGCATCTTCAAGGCCGGAACGATCGAGTTCGGCGGCGGTGGAATTGATTGCACCGTGCGCAACATAACTGCCGCTGGTGCCTCTATCTAGGTCGCGAGCCCACTCGGCATTTCTCACGAAATCGTGCTGAGGATACCGACCCGCCAAGTCTGTCGTCACGGTTACGTCGTATGGCGCCAAGAAAGATGGATCTATCGATCGCGATGATCAATGCTCTGCTGCGTGAGTTACCCAATCTCGGGACAGATGCGGTGCTCGCGCCCGAAGCGTCAACGAGGGCTCGCCTGCCCCTCGTACATGAAGGTCATAGGCTTCAGCCCATTCATATATCCGGTACGCAGCTCTTCGATGCAAAAGCCGTTCCTGGTCAGGACGTCAGCAATGTCCCGATTGAGATGACAACCGCCCGAGATGCGCTTCCACGCGGGGGTCAGGCGGTCCTTCCACCAGCGAACGCCCGGTTCGGGCGCGCGGCCGTGCTCGACGAAGATTAGCTTTCCGCCCGGTCTCAGCACCCGCCGCGCCTCCATCATGGCGCGATCGACATCCGGGATGCTGCACATGGTCCAGGTCGTCACGACCGTGTCGATGCTGCGGCCCTCGAGCGGAATCGCCTCGGCCGAAGCTTCAAAAAACTCAACAGAAGTTTCCGGATGTGGAGCGTGCCGCGCCATCTCGAGAAGCTTTGGACCGGGTTCAAGCCCCACAACCTGCTTCACCGTGGCCCCGTAGAACGGCAGGTTGCGACCGGATCCGATGCCGATCTCGAGCACCCGGCCCCTTGCCGCACGGGTCGCGCGCTCCCGGTAGGGCGCAAGTTCCTTGTTGCGCATCGCAAGGTCGCAAAGGCGCGGAAGAATGACGTCGTTGTAGAATCCCATGTGCACATCTCCTAGCATCGTGCTTCGATCATCTTGCTGATCTCCGCGGGCTCGGCAAAGATCACATCCGCCCGGTCGCCCATCATGCCAGCAGGTAGCAATGCCGGCGTACCGCTTTGCGGACCGTCTTTGCTGGAATCCGTCTTCAGCCGCAGATTGCGCTCCCAGAAGTGACGGGTCTTGCCGTCGGCCGTGGTCACGCGATAGGTGTCCCGGCAGTGGGTGATGCCAGTCACGTGCTGCGCGGGATCCGGATTCTTCAGATTGGGGATGCGACCGCCACCCATCATGCCGCTCTTCCCGTTCATGCGGTTTTCGGCGGTTCGCTTCGGCACAGCCCCCGGCTTGGTGGTCTCCTTGAGGAATGCCAACAGATCCGCGCGAACGCGTGAGTCCTTGATCCCCTGAAGGGCATCTCGTTGTGCGGCACCATGCGGGCAGGATCGGTCAACCAGGCATCGAGCGAGCGGTCGTCCCAAATGACGCCTGAAGCTTTCAGCGCATCGGAATAGCGCTCGAAGCTCGGCAAGCTTCCGGCCTTCCTCCCCCAGAGGTTTGCAAGACTTGGCCCCGTCAGGTTGCGGTCGGGCTCGACCGAGTGACATGCTGCACAGACGCGAACATTCTGCTCCATGCGAGCTCCACTGTCCTGCTGCGCGCGCGCCGAGGAAGCGAGGCGGACAGTCCAGCGCCGCAAGTAGAATGCGATGCATGCTCAATCTCCTCGCCCTGAGAAGAACAGGTATTTGATTAAAGCTGCGGCCCCCAGGACCAGAACGATGACGACCAGAACCGCGATCAGCCCCATGCGCCCATCATTCCTGAGATCATGTCCTGCATCATGGCTCACCTCATTCGGCCGGCTCCGGGATTCGGAGTTTCGTTATAGTTGCCTTGGCCGTGGAGAGCGGTTGTGGTCTAGCGGCGGGCGGCAACCTAAAGCCCTTGACCAGCCCGAAGATCGCCGGGATCACGATCAAGGTAAGCAATGTCGAGGAAATCATGCCGCCGATCATCGGCACCGCGATGCGCTGCATGATCTCGGACCCGGTGCCGGTGCTCCACATAATCGGCAGCAGTCCGGCCAGGATGGCGACGACCGTCATCATCTTCGGCCGGACGCGCTCGACCGCACCCTCCATTATAGCATCCCGCAGATCCTCACGGGTCAGCATCCGCCTCTCGGCGGCGCGGCGCTCCCTGATCTCCGCAAGCGCCTGGTTGAGATAGATCAGCATCACGACGCCGGTCTCGGCGGCGACGCCGGCGAGCGCGATGAAGCCGACGGCAACGGCGACCGAGAGATTGAAGTTGAGCCACCACATCAGCCAGAGCCCGCCGAGCAGCGCGAACGGCAGCGACAGCATGACGATCATGGTCTCGGTGACTGACCTGAAATTGAGGTACAATAAGAGGAAGATGATCAGCAGCGTCGCCGGCACAACGATTTTCAGACGGGCTTCGGCCCGCTGCAGATACTCGTACTGGCCGCTCCAGACCACGTAGTAGCCGGACGGAAACTGGATGCTGGCCTGCACCGCCCGCTGCGCATCGGCGACGTAGCCGCCAAGGTCGCGGTCGCGGATATCGACGTAGACGTAGTTCGCAAGCTGCCCGTTTTCGGTTCGGATCGTGTTCGGCCCGCGCGTCAACTCGACCGTGGCGACCTCGCCGAGCGGCACGGCCCCGCCCGCCGGCATGGAAACAAGAATATCGCTCGCGATGTTCTTCGGGCTATCCCTGAGATCGCGTGGATAGCGCATGTTGACCGTGAAGCGCTGGCGGCCCTCGACCGTCGTCGTCACCGTCTGTCCGCCAAGCGCGGCCGCAATCGTGTCCTGGACGTCCTGGACCATGATGCCGTAGCGCGCGAGCGCGGCCCGGTCGGGCGTGATTTCGAGATAATAGCCGCCGAGAGTCCGCTCAGCGTAAGCCGACGATGTGCCCGGGACGGATTTCAGCACGCGTTCGATCTGCTTGGACAGCCGGTCGATTTCGACGAGGTCGGTCCCAATCACCTTGACACCGACCGGCGTGCGGATGCCGGTCGAGAGCATATCGATGCGCGCCTTGATCGGCATGGTCCAGGCATTGGAGACCCCTGGAAATTGCAGCTCCTTGTCCATCTCCGCGATCAAACTGTCGATGGTGACACCGGGCCGCCACTGCTGCTTCGGCTTGAGGTTGACTATGGTCTCGAACATTTCCGTCGGCGCCGGATCGGTTGCCGTCGAGGCCCGACCAGCTTTGCCATAGACGGACGCCACTTCCGGAAAAGACTTGATGATCCGGTCCTGCATCTGCATCAACTCGGCGGCCTTGGTCACGGATATGCCGGGCAGCGTTGTCGGCATATAGAGCAATGTGCCTTCATTCAGGTTCGGCATAAATTCGGTGCCAAGCTGTCGCGCTGGCCAGATGGTGGCAGCGAGCGCAGCGATTGCGAGCAGGATGACGAGTCTCTTCGCCTGCAAAACGCCCTTGATAACGGGACGGTAGATCCAAATCAGGAACCGATTGATGGGATTTCTGTGCTCCGGAACGATACGCCCACGGACAAAGATCACCATCAGCGCCGGCACCAGCGTGACCGACAGCAGCGCCGCCGCCGCCATCGCGAACGTCTTGGTGAAGGCGAGCGGGCTGAACAGACGACCTTCCTGCGATTCCAGCGTGAAGATCGGCATGAAGGAGACCGTGATGATCAAGAGGCTGAAGAACAGCGCCGGTCCGACCTCGGAGGCGGCGTCGATCAAGATTGCAATCCGCGATTTGCCTGGGCCCGCGCGCTCAAGGCGCTTGTGAGCGTTCTCGATCATGACGATCGCAGCGTCCACCATGGCGCCGATCGCGATGGCGATACCGCCGAGGCTCATGATATTGGAGCCGATCCCCAGCAGCTTCATCGCGCCGAACGCCATCAACACGCCGACCGGCAGCATCAGGATAGCGACGAGTGCGCTGCGGACGTGCAGCAGGAAGATGACGCAGACCAGTGCGACGACAAGGCTTTCCTCGACCAGCGTGTGTCTTAGGGTATCGATGGCGGCGTAAATCAGGCTTGACCGGTCATAGACCGGCACGATTTCGACCGATTTGGGCAGACTAGACGCAATCTCTTCGAAACGCTTCTTGACGTTCTCAATTACATCCAGCGCGTTGAGCCCGAAACGTTGCAGGACAACGCCGCCCGCGACTTCTCCCTCTCCGTTAAGCTCAGTGATGCCGCGCCGCTCGTCCGGCCCAAGTTCGACCCTGGCGACGTCCTGCAGCAAGACCGGTGTGCCGCCGTCATTCTTGAGGACGATATTGCCGAGGTCGTTGATGCTCTTCAGATAGCCCTTGCCGCGGATGACGTACTCGAACTCGGACAGCTCGACTGTGCGCCCGCCGACGTCGGCGTTGCTGGCGCGGACAGCATCCCGAATCTTCGCTGTGGTGATACCGAGATTGCGCATCCGCTGCGGATCGAGAATGACGTTGTATTGCTTGACAAAGCCGCCGACGCTGGCGACTTCCGCGACGCCTTCGGCCTTCGCCAACGCGAACTTGAGGTTCCAGTCCTGGATCGTCCGCGTGTCGGCCAGGTTCAGCTTCTTAGAGACCACTGCGTATTGGTAGACCCAGCCGACGCCGGTCGCGTCCGGACCGATGGTCGGCGCCACGCCCGCAGGCAGCCGTGACGAAGCGCTGTTCAGGAATTCGAGGACCCGCGAACGCGCCCAGTAGATATCGGTGCCGTCCTCGAAAATCACATAGACGAACGAGACGCCGAAGAACGAGAAGCCGCGTACCACCTTGGATTTCGGCACCGTGAGCATGGCGGTCGCGAGCGGATAGGTAACTTGATCCTCGATCACCTGCGGCGCCTGCCCCGGGTCCTCGGTATAGATGATGACCTGCGTGTCGGAGAGATCGGGGATGGCATCGAGCGGCAGATGGATCAGCGCGTAGATTCCGGCCGCAGTTGCAAAGCCAGCGCCGAACAGAACCAGCAGCAGGTTGCGTGCAGACCAGGCGATGACACGGGAAATCATCGGTGTTCTCCCATGTTCTTCGCAACGCCCGATGTCGCTGCCGGCGGCAGCGCGTCCAACTCCCCAAAGCCCTGCAATGCCGCCTTCAGATTGCTCTCGGCATCGATCAGGAAGTTGGCCGACGTGACGACCGCTTCTCCTTCTCTGACGCCGTCGGTGATCTCGATGTAGCCGCCGCCATGACGGCCGAGTTTGACCTGGCGCGGCTCGAAACGGCCTTCGCCCTTATCGACCAAGACAGCCTGATGCGTACCGTCGTTGAGAACGGCGCTCTCCGGCATGGCCAGCACCGGCTCCGGCGGGCCGGTTTCGATTTCCGTGTCGACGTACATCTCCGGCCGCAGCACTTCGTCCGGATTGGCAAGCTCGACGCGGATGCGCGCCGTGCGGGTCTGGGCGTTCAGGTGCGGGTAGATGAGCGCCACGGTCCCCGTAAAAGTCCTGCCGCCCAAACCCCGAGGTTTGATCGTCACCTTCGTTCCGACCGAGACCTGGCTGAGATCGCGCTCCGCGATATCAATGAGGACCCAGACGACACGGTGATCGGAAATCCTGAACAGCACGTCGCCGGGAGCCGCCCGCATCCCGTTCACTGCATTGCGTTCGACGATGTCACCATCCTGCGGCGCGAGCCAGGGAATGGAGAGCGAGATTTCGCGGGTGCGCTCAAGTTCCCTGATGGCCGGATCGGGAGCATCCAGGTTCTCCAATCTCCGACGAGCGCCCTTCCACTCCTTTCCCGTTACGCCTGCCTTGATGGCGGAAAGATAATCCGCGGCGGCATTGGAGAGTGCCGGACTATACACGTTCATCAGCACCTGCCCTTTGTGAACGTGATCCCCGGTCGTGACGTTGGCCACGCTCTCGACAAATCCCTCAAAGCGCAGCGCGACCACCGAGACGCGCCGCTCGTCCTCCTGGATCGTGCCGGGTGCTCGGATCAGCGATGTGATGGACCGCCTCACCACGGGCTCAGTTCTGACACCCGTGCGTTGGATCTTGCCCGGCGAGAGCTTGACGGAGCCGTCGTCGGTATCCTCGCCTTCGTAGACGGGGACGTAGTCCATCCCCATCGAATCCTTTTTCGGCACCGGCGAGGTGTCCGGCAGGCCCATCGGATTCCGGTAGTATTTGATCTTGCGCTCGGCCGTGGCGTCGGCGGCTTTGGTCTGCGCCGCGGACTCCTCGGATTCGTCGAAACTGAGGTCCGCGTTGGCCGGCACCGCGCGCCAGGCGCGTCCGTCCGGCGTTCTCTTCGGCGTCAGCGAGTAGAACGGTTTCCCGTCCGGATCCTGGTAGTAGATCGTCGCGCCACCCTCCGATGCGCCGGCCGACGACGTGGCCGTTCCAGCGAACGGCTTTGCCCACGGGGGTGCCCTCTCAAGCAAAGCGGCGCCGGCCGCTGCGCAAATCGCAGCGGCCGCGCCCATGGCGACGGCGCGTTTCATTGCTGCGCCGTGACGACGAGCTTGCTTTCGACGCTGCCGGTCTCACCCTGCACTTTGGCGCCGAGCGACAACTGCCAACGACCCGCCATGCCGAAGTTGGCCTTGAAGCGGTAAGTCCCCCGCTCCGTGCTCGGCACCGAGGTCACCTTGGTGACCATCTCCTGCATGCCGTCCGGAGCCATATCCAAGCGGCTCGCGAAGATGACAGCGTCTGACACGGGCTTACCGGTCTTCTTGTTCATCAGCCTGACCGTAACGATCCTGTCGGCGCCGGCCTGGACGGTCGGCTCGACGAGCTGGAATTCGTAGTCATTGATATCGGCGAATGCGAGCTTCGGTGCCCCCATGACCGAAACGCCGATCAGCGCGGCGGCGACCGCACGCGCGGCAGTGCTAGTCTTCATGATTTCTTTTCCTCGAAATGTCTGATGCACCGCGGTAGCGGCATACGACGACGCGCCCAGCCTCGACAGCCGCGCGTCAACGTTCCGACGCCCGAGCGCCGGTCAGACGATGGTTCGAGGCGGGTGATCCGGAGGATGTTCACCGAGCCCATCGATCAGCAGATCGTCAGGCAGCGCGAATGCGCTACGTACGAAATC
This sequence comes from Nitrobacter sp. 62-13, assembly GCF_001896955.1. GTDB lineage: Bacteria > Pseudomonadota > Alphaproteobacteria > Rhizobiales > Xanthobacteraceae > Nitrobacter. Next base: position 14,965 of record NZ_MKRN01000171.1, read on the forward strand.
GCGATCGAGCAGCGCGGCGGCGCCGTGTGGAGTCGGCATGGTGACCGTTAGCATGCAGAGTGCGATGAATGGACACGAGCCGCAGTCCATGGCCTTGTGGTCCTGCGCGTCGGCGCAGCACGGCATATCGTTCAGCATGCCTTGCGCGTCTGCCATCTGCATCGCGCCCATCGAATGTCCCGTCGCCGCCGGTGTCACCAGCGGCGCGACCGTCAGTCCCGCGGTCACAAGGACCGCGAGCAGGAACCTGAGGAATCGGCGAGCATTCATGGCATCACACTCTCACAGGGACGGAATGCTGGAAAGTGCCCCGGTTCACAAATGCGCGAGCCGGGCGCCGGATGGTTAACTTTCCAAAACGGTCAGCCGATTGCTTCCTTGCCCGCCCGCACCGCCTACGCCGGTACGTGTCCCTCAAGAACGTAGCCGCCCACCACTGTATGGCACGCGGCCAGATCGGCCGCGGCGCCCGGTGAAGGAGATTGACGGCGGCACGAAGAAAGAACCACTCTCGCTATTTGGAGGAACCGTGCGTCAGCAACCGCAAAGCGTTCGCCGTCACGAGCACCGTCGCTCCCGTATCAGCTAAGATCGCCATCCAGAGTGGTGTCGCGCCGAACAGTGTGGTGATGAGAAAAACGCTTTTGAGCCCGATCGCCAGCGCGATGTTCTGCCAGATGTTGAAAAGGGTCGCCCGCGATAGCACGATCAGTTCGGCGACGCCGCCGACGCGGTTCTTCAGCAGGGCTGCATCCGCGGTCTCCAATGCGATATCCGTACCGCTCCCCATGGCAACACCTACCGACGAAGCCGCAAGAGCAGGCGCGTCGTTGATGCCGTCTCCCACCATGGCGATCGGACCGTCGTTCTGATAAGCTGCAATCGCGGCGAGCTTGGCGTAAGGCAGCAGATCGGCCCTAGTCTCAAGCCCCAGGGCACCACCGATTGCAGCCGCAGTCCGAGCGTTATCACCCGTCAGCATCACAGCACGAACGCCGAGCGTGCGTAGCTTCGCAAGGCCATCAGCGGCGTCAGGACGCGGCTCGTCGCGCAGCGCGATCAGTCCAATCAGATGCTGACTCTCGCAAACCACAACGACGGTCTTCCCTTGGCCTTCGAGGACTTCGATCTGGTTCTTTACATCCTTCGGCACCGCGCCTTGCTCTGCGGCATGGCGGGGCGACTCGACCGAAACGAAGCCGGACTTGAGGCGGGCCATCATCGCCTTGCCGGGGGTCGCGATCCCGCCGCCGAAGGCTTTGGGGATCTCGAGACCCTGCTTTTCGGCCTCGGCGACGATGGCTATCCCGAGCGGATGGCTAGAGCTGCGCTCAACGGCAGCGGATTTTGCCAGGACGTCATCTTTGCTCCCCTCGACCGCAATGACGTCGGTGACCTGAGGTCGGCCGACCGTCAGCGTGCCGGTCTTGTCGAAAGCAACAGTTCTGACCTTGCCGAGCATCTCTAAAGCAGCGCCCCCTTTGACGAGGAGGCCGCGCCGCGCGCCGCTTGCCAAGCCAGACGCGATTGCGGCCGGAGTGGAGATCACCAACGCGCAGGGACAGGCGATCAACAGCACTGCCAATCCGCGGTAGATCCAGGTGAACCAGTCAGCGCCAGTCAGCAGCGGAGGGACGAGGACGACGAGCGCCGATACGGCCATGGCCGCCGGCGTGTACCACTGGCTGAAGCGATCGATGAAGCGAGCTATCGGTGCCTTCGAACCCTGTGCCTCCTCCACCATATGCACGATGCGGGCAATCGTGTTGTCGGCGGCCGTCCGCGTGATCTCGACGCGCAGCCCGCCATTGGCATTGATGCTACCGGCGTAGATCGTCGCGCCTGGCCCCTTGCTGACCGGGACCGATTCACCGGTCACTGGCGCCTCGTTGACCTCCGATGTGCCTTGGATCACTGTTCCGTCCGAGGGCACACGATCACCGGGACGCACAATCACGGTGTCGCCGATGACCAGATCTCCCACGGGCACCGTCTCGACATTCGAGCCGCTTTGGCGGAGCGCCGTGCGCGGCACGAGATCGATCATGGATTCGATGCCAGCACGCACGCGGCCGGCCGCGACACCCTCCAGCAACTCGCCCACCGCAAACAGGAACACGACGACAGCAGCCTCGCCTGCTTGGCCGATCACGACAGCACCGATCGTGGCGATCGACATCAGCATCTCAATGCTAAACAGCGTGCCCGACAACGCGCCGACGATCGCGCGCCGGCTGATCGGGACCAAGCCGACCAGCGCCGCAGCGATGTAGGCACCGTGTGACCAGCTCGGTTCGACATACGACACGGCAAAAGCAAGTATCAGCAAGGCGCCGGTGCCGATTACCAGCCGCCCTATCGACGACGACCACCAGGTGAGATTCGTCGCCTCACGAACATCAATGTGCGGCCCGGAAGTGGCCGACTTAGACGGATCCAATAGTGCGTATCCAAGCGCCCTGATCTTGGCTTCGATCGCTTGCCGAGAGGTGCGGTCTTCATCGACCACCAGCGAAAGCGACTGCAGGCTGTAGTTGACGTCGATATCGCTGACACCCGGCAGGCGCGTCATCGCGGTCTCGATTTTTAGGGCACAGGCGCCGCAATCCATGCCTTCAACACGCAATTTCAAAGAGATGGTAGAAGCCATGGGCATCACCTCGACAGGTCCGACGTGACCACCCATATGGACCCTGTAGTAACTACAGGGTCAAGGCTATGACGGGCGATTACCTGGCGATCGGCGAGTTGGGGCGAAGAACGGGCACCAAGGTCGAGACCATCCGCTATTACGAGCGGATCGGGCTGTTTGCTGCGCCGGGCCGGACAGCCGGCAACTACCGCGCTTACGGCCCGGCGCACGTAAATCGGCTGAGCTTCATCCGGCGCTCACGAGACCTCGGGTTTTCGCTCGATCAAATTCGTGCATTGCTCGATTTGGCCGACCAGCGCGACCGATCTTGCGACGCCGTCGATGTCATCGCCAGAGAGCACCTGGCCGAGGTCGACCGAAAGATCGCTGACTTGCGAGCACTACGTCGCGAACTCGACAGCATGATCGCTCAATGCCGCTGTGGGACAGTCGCCGACTGTCGGATCATCGAAGCTCTGTCGCCGCAAAGCTAGGCCTTAGCCGCAGCGGGTCTGCCAGCCGGACACGCCAGCGTCGCCGCGCTTCGTCTCTTCAGCCAGCACGGTTCCACGACGGCGATCCCGCTCTTCCGTCTATCGCTAGGCATCAATTTTTGGAGTCGTGATCGGCTGTAAATAGAAGACGTGCCTTGCCCAGCATCCGGCAGGAAGAACGCCAAACCCGGAATCTCACACAAACGATTTCAATGTGTTGCTGCAGCGGTGAGCGACGTACTTTGCCCGGCGCCGCTTCGTTGCAGGGCAACAGCCTTTACCTAGACCGCTTCCTCCAGACGCATGCGCTCAGCGAGTTTCGCGGAAGCTCCTCGCTGTACCGGTTGGTAAGATAAGCAGAAAACCCTCGCGTGAGCAGTGTGAACTTCACCAACTCCTCCGCGACGTCCACGATCCGGTCGTAATAGGCCGAAGGCTTCATCCGGCCATTGTCGTCGAACTGCTCATAGGCCTTCGCGACCGATGATTGGTTCGGAATCGTGATCATGCGCATCCAGCGCCCGAGCACGCGGAGTTGGTTCACCGCGTTGAACGACTGCGAGCCGCCGCTGACCTGCATCACAGCCAACGTCTTGCCTTGCGTGGGACGAACGGCTCCGACCGGCGGCGGTTAAGCTCACCCGCCTTGCGGACTTTTCTTGCTATTACAGATCTGTGGGGGCTGTCGGAAGAACAGCGTCTCTTGGTGCTCGGGTATCCGTCCCGATCCACCTATCATCGCTGGTGTAAGAAAGCTCGCGGACACGACATTTTTACGCTCAGCGTAGATGTCCTTACGCGGATCTCGGCGGTGTTCGGATCCATCAAGGTCTCGGAGTTCTCTTTCCCACAGAGCCACTTGGCGCCGAGTGGCTGCGGACTCCGCACAAAGCTGTCGTGTTCGGCGGAAAGCCGCCGCTCGACGTTGTGACCAACGGCTCCCAGGACGGATTGCTTACGGTTCGCCGCTTCCTCGACAGCGCGCGAGGCGGCCTTTACATGCAGCCCGACTCGATCGATGAGGCCTTTAGATCTTATGACGATATAGAAATCATCTTTCGGTGACGGACGCTTTCACTACTTCGTCTAATCCCATAGCGAGCGCAGCCGGCCCCCACCAGACACCTGTTCGGATCCACGCTTATTCTGCTGGCGACGTGGCCTGCGAGGCATGGCGACCCCCAGGTGGTGGTAGCAGGAGCAGTGCCGCCTGATGCCACGATCAGAAGTCGATACTCGAATGCCTTCCGTGCGTGACGGCTAATTGCAAAAAGCAAGTTCACATCCCAGCGCGCCTGGACAAGTCTCATTCTTTCGGGTCGAGGTCACTTACCTCAATACCCGTTCCTCTCATCTTGAAAAAAAGAAACTTTAATCCAGCTGCTTCTAACGCAGTTCTTAGACGTGCAGCGGTTTCTTTGTGTGGTTGGGACGAACCCGACTCGGCGCGTACGACCGCACGCTTTGACACGCCAGCCTGCTTCGCCAGAAATTCCTGGGACCAGCCCAACCACGCCCTCGCCGCCCTAACTTGGGGTGCAGAAATTTCAGGCTGGGCATTAACCATAAATCGAACCCATAAGTGACGAACTCAATAGAATGTGCTAAGAAATTATTAAGCGATGAGGGTTGCGTAGAAACGCAAAAGATCCCGCGCAGAGTCTTAGATCAGCAGACAGTACGTTTGAATCCTTGCCAGGTTTTTACCTCGGCGACGGATTTCGTTCGACAGAGCAAGGCCCTGTCGAAGCAACGCCAAGGAATCGATTTTCCGTCGTCCATTACGAAGCTGCGACCGCCCTGCTGCTCGAACGCTCGAAATTACCTTCCTACAAACATCGATCTACACGCTCAGTTCTTGTGGTTTGTTGAGGCATTTCCGGGGGAGGAATCCATGCCAGCAAGATCCGAACACCGTCGAAACGATCGTTCATCTGGACCAAGCGTTCAATCGCTTCATGCTCCCCTACATCCACCCGTCTTGCATTGGTGGCGAACCTGCAAACCACACCATCTCGGCCGACACCACGTGAAAGCGATTCGTGCGGCCCTTCTGGGTATCCGAATCCCAGGCGAGTCGGATTGGCTACCGGCCGTCACGGGCGATCAGGCCATGGCAATCGGAATAGCCGTTCGGCAGTTGCAGGCCTACGGCATGACTTCTCCCCTCGTCGATGCCGCTGTATCTGCCGCCTTTTGTATCGCCATTGAAGGAGACCCTGCTGCGCGGACCGTAGTGGTGTCGGCGCTACGCCGGCGGCGGAAAATTGATCCATTGTGCGCAGAACTCATCATGTCATGGCGTGTGGCCCGCTTCTGACAGCCGACGTATTGCCGGGCTGCTTTAGGCAGGCCCTCAAAACATTTCGGCGCTCGTCACGGACGCTGCGTGCCCATGCAACTCGTTAGGTGGGTCGTCATGCTGCTATGGATTTTGTCCGATCTCCACTTGGACTCCAGCCGTGGATGGGACCTGCCCGCTATCGACACGCGCCCGCCGTTTGATGTCCTCGTAATTGCAGGAGATCTGACTACGCGGATGGAACGGGGAGTCGGATGGCTGCGCGAGCGCATCACGGACCAGCCTGTCATTTATATCAGCGGCAACCACGAAGGCTACGGGACCGATTGGAAAATCACAATCAATAAGGCTCGCAATGCTGCCGCCGACAGCAACATCCATGTTCTACAAAATGACACGCTAGTCATCGGCGACGTTACTTTCGCCGGTGCGACGCTCTGGGCTGACTTCAGCCTCTTCGGCAACCAAAAGCGCGCAATGGCCCATGCCGGCCAAGTGAAGAACGACTACCGGAAGATAAGAACTCGAGATTACCGGTACCGCCTGCGTCCGCAAGACGCGCTCGCAGCCAACAAGCAATCACGAGATTTTTTTACGAACGTCGTTCGAACCAAAACGACAAACAAGATCTGCGCAGTCAGTCACCATGGTCCAGCTCCGGCGACGGCGGCACCTGGCATCGAAAATGATCTCATCTCCGCCGCCTACGTCAACGACGAACATGCAGATCTCATGAAAGGCATTCACACTTGGATCTACGGTCACACTCACGAGACACGCGACTTCATGATCGGTGAAACACGGGTGGTTACAAACGCGAAAGGCTATGGACCGACGCGATTTTCCACGACTTGGGAGAACCGGAATTTCGACCCAGCATTTACAATCGAAATCTAAATAAACGTATGTAGCGCGGGCGCCCCCGAAACTATCAACGTATCTTACCCGTCCCCACCGCCTGTTCCGACAAACGACACCACGAACTGGCTCAGCCAACGCACGCCCAATAATCTTCAGTCATTACGCAGATCGCCCCGCCGTCGAACTCGACTCCAGTGTCCCGCCTCGGCTCTAGCATTCTCGCCGATACGCAATCGCCAACTCCATTCCACGAACTCTTTGGTGAATAGCATGTCACAATACAACGCCGCAAAGCGCGATCTGCTCGCGCGCGCTTATCTAGATATGCTCGCCGCAGAAGCCGGCACGAACAACAGTCCCCTCCTTCGCAGCGGGAACCCGGACGACCCTGTTGAAATGCTCATCGATGAATTGTCGTCCGCTCCCCAATCGGAAGGAAGGACATCAATTCGAGCCGATCTAGCCGCAGCAGCTATCATGGTTGCACGTGCAATCGAAGGAGTAGACGGTCTCACCCGCGATTTACGGCGTGATCGACCTGTCGTAACCCTAGCCACCCATGCCGCTGACGTTGTTTCGTTAGTTACGCAAGTGCTTCAGACGTGCGCGTTCGGACCGGAGGCAAAGCCTTTCGACAGTGGACGATTTTCCTCGGCTTCGCGCAATTTTCTCCTGTTGGAGCGAGATGGAACGGCGAGTGATCACAAACCAGAACGCGGCAACGACGCAATCTCGAACGCTCTTCATGCCGGTGTCCCGATCGTTGGTGTCGCACCTGATCCTCGACGCCATCTTCCTAGAGATCTACTCCGCGCGGCTGAACATCACTTGGCGCTCGGCCAGCTTGACGATTCGGCGATCAAGCTCGTCATTGAGGCGGTGACAGGCACGCGTCCGACAGCGGCAATAGACGCTCAAACCGTGCGAGCCGCAGATATCTCAGATTTCGTCCTGGCGATCCGCGCCGATCGCACGGCTGATGATTGCGTATCGCGCCTTGATCAAGTCGTCGCAACGAAAGGTATTTTTGATCACAGCGGTCCCGCGCTCGAGGAACTGGCAGGCTATGGAGCCGCTCGCGAGTGGGGTCTCAATTTGGTTGAGGATCTGCGCGAATACCGAGCAGGACGTCTAGATTGGGAATGTATCGAGAAGGGATTATTGCTTGTCGGCCTGCCAGGCGTTGGTAAGACTCAGTTTGCCAAGGCATTAGCGAAATCAGCAAACGTACCTTTGGTGACTACTTCGGTCGCAGACTGGAATGCCTCGGCCTATCTTTCCGGCACCTTGACTGCCATCAAGTCGTGCTTCGCGCAGGCGCGTAAGTTATCCCCCTGCATCCTATTTATCGATGAGCTCGATGGTATTAGTGATCGCGCGACTTTGTCCGAGTATCGTGAATACTGGACGCAGATTGTAAATCTTCTCCTAGAACAGCTCGCCGGCGTGGAGGATCGGCCTGGTGTTGTCGTCATCGGCGCGACCAACCATGTCGATCACATCGACGCGGCGATACGGCGTGCTGGGCGGCTTGATCGTACAGTCGAAATCGAATTGCCAGATGCCGATACTCTCGCGAAGATATTTCGGTATCATCTGGGCAAACTTCTGCCTGATATCGACTTAATGCCGGCTGCCCTCGCCGCAGCCGGCCGGACAGGCGCTGACGTAGAGGCATGGGTCCGACGGGCCAAGAGCCATGCTCGCCGCCAGAGGCGGGAACTCTCGCTGGATGATCTACTTCGGGAAATCAGGTCGGGTCGGGAAGGTTTACCGGCTAACTTGCGGCGAGTTTGCGCAGTCCATGAAGCCGGACATCTTGTCGTTGGCGCCGCTCTGGGCGTCTTCAAGGCCAAGGCACTGACAATTATGGACGATGGAGGAGCCACGCGCGTTGAATTCACGCGAGCCCATTCGCAGACCAAGGGTGGAATTGAGAATCAAATCACAGCGCTTCTAGGTGGTCGCGCGGCTGAGGAGATTTTGCTCGGCGAGGCAACTGTCGGAGCGGGTGTTGGTGAGCAAAGCGATTTTTCACGGGCGACGAATGCTGCAATTGATCTCGAGTTGCGGTTCGGCTTTGGCTCGATCGGCGTCGCCCACTTTTCAGAGCGCGCCACCGAACTGTTATTACACGACCCATCAATCGTTGCTTTGATCAAGAAGCGCCTCGATCGCTGCCACTCCGTTGCCCGGAATTTGATCGCCAAAAACCGGGTCACTTTGGAAGCTGTAGCGCGTCGCCTTGAGAAGACGGGTTATCTGGACCAAGCTGCGATTGACGAACTGCTTAAAATGCATCCGGTTTCGATGGACGGTCATTCGACAGCATTGCGTCATGAGACCGAGTTCGCGCAGTAGACGTGAGCCCAGCTACAGCCAAATCAACAATCAACCATGAGCAATGGAGGCAGCATGCTTGATATACGCATCGACCTCGTCCCTGGCGGCTCCGAACCGCTCCGTCGAACCATCGCGACAATGAGAATCGCGAACCGCTCGAATCTGGCGGACCTTTCCAACTATAGCATCGATGCAACCGAAGGCCGTAACGTGGCTGGACTTCCAGCGCGCAGGGTAAGCATCACGATCCAGAACCATGACCGTCGGCAGAGCGTTTGGCGTCTCATTGAAAAAGCAGCGGCGGCTACAGCGCAAGCGGAAGGTGATCAGCTTTGACTAACAAGCCCGCTTCTCGGGCGCGCCTCACAACTTCGGCTTGCAAAACGGGCTTTCTCCGCAAACAACGATCTTTCCCAAGGAGAGTCTGTCCAGAGTAACAGAAATACCGAAATCGGCAGGAGACCGCGCTTGCGCGGTGGGCCAGTCCGGGATGCCGATTCATCAATCGACCGCACGCCCGGGTGACGAGAGATCGCGATCCACAATTCAATGAACATGTCGACTCAGACTCTCAAGAAACCCCGCCAACCGATTCTGCAGACTCGACTTTTTTGCCCGGACCTTGCCGGCCCCTCTTCATAATGAATGGTGCGTAGTCGAAGCAGGATTCACGCAGCAGCACGGGAGGCGGACATGCAGATTGAGGACATATAGGACCGAAAAAAACGCACAACCCGCACCCACGGGCCGTGCGTCCATGAGGATCAGCCGAGTAGCACAATCCTGTCCTGTCGCACAGGTGAAGAAACGCACGCACGTACGCAACGCGCAAGCGGCAATCTTTGCTGCTCACCGATCTCCGAAACCGCGATCGCAATCGATGCGGACCGTTCCGCCCACTCGGAGAACCAGAATATACGCTCCATTGACGATGATGCGCCTCGTCCGCGCCGATGGACTTGTCGTCAACGGATGACGCAGCGAGTCCGCGGATCTTCAGAACTTTCGCCCGGTCGGTCAAAGTTCGGATCGATCCAAGCAATCAAGTGTTCGCATGGAATGGATCGGATCCGTGCTCAGCTTAAATTCGACCGAGACCTCGCCGCAGAAAGCTCGCGCATCGCACGGCAAGTCGCCACGTCTTGGGATTGAAGAGGTCTATGCCGCGCGCATCGAGGACGACCACACGTGAGCCTCTCCGGATGCCGGCCCGTTCGACCGGAGCGACGCGCGTGTTGCCGGCCCCATGAACGCGCGCCCTAGCCGACGCCGGATTCAATCTTTTGATTCAATGGCTTGGGCTAAGTCACTGATGCAGAGTCATTTTTTTGGATTTTCTGCATTTTCTTCGACGACATTTGCAGCTTTTCGCGGGATTGTTCGACGAGAGGCAACGACACCGAGAAAGAATGCCGATGACCAAGCACCCATGAATGAATACAGGCGGCTCCGTTAGCGCGGAAGCCGCCTGCTCCACTGGCCGAAAGTGAGACCAGACCACACACACCCTGTACGGCGCGTGGTCTGAGTCTTGCTCAAAGATTCGCAGCACGCAAGCGCGTTTTTGCGCCGACTCCGGCGTTCGGCTCCCTTTCACACCGGCCTATCAGGCGCCGAGCGATTTCGGCGAACGGTAGCCCTTGGCCGAAAGCCCCCGACCGTGACGATGACGCTTGAAGACAATCAGCACCCTGCCCCACAGCCCGCACAGGTCTCGCCCTACTGGAGACCGCCAGGCCCCTCGGTCGCGACACGAATCCCATCACGTCGGTCGCGCTTCTCGTCACGTAGTTCGATCGTCGGCGGTGCCGAGCCGCGCCGCATCTATTGCGAGGGCGGCTTGGAGGAGAAGGCCGCGTACATCTTCACTACCCACCGTGACGTCGCCGACGTCCACGAGCAGCCTGCCCCGGTTCGCTACACAGACGAGAACGGCAAGGCCCGTCAGCACACGTTCGACTTTCTGCTCATGCTCAAGGACGGCCGCAAGATCGCGGCCCAGATCAAACCGGCCAAGTACGAGGCAAAGTGGCGGCCGATCATTTGGCTGATCGCGCAGCAGATGTCGCGCCAGTTCGCCGACGCGGCTGTGCTGCTGACCGAGAAAGATCTGCATCCGGACCTAGTCCATAACGCGATGCTGATCCACGCGGTGCGGCGAGACCCGCCGGGCGTCCATGACGAACGCATGCGTGACCTGGTCAGTAAACTCAAGGGAAGCGTCCGCATCGGCGATCTGGTTGAGCACAGTGGCCTCACAGGACGTGGTTTCCGCGCCATCGTACGTCTGATCGCGGATGGGGAACTCGACATCGCCGGTGGACGGATCGGTTACGACACGCAGGTCTTCCGGGCGGCCGCGGGAGCTTTGCGATGATCCCTGCTGTTCAGCCGCCACCGCCGCCGCCCTCGCCAACCATCTTGCACGTGCGCATCGGGCCATTCGACCGTGTCACCCTAGGCGGCATTCGTTACGGCAATGCGAAGCTGATCGATGGCCTCGGCTATTCGCTCAGTCGTCTAGATGTGACCCCGCCGCTCTCAGAAACCTTCAGCTTCGAGCAACTGAAGCTCGAGCGTGACAAGCCTGGCTACGCGTTCGACCGCAACTGGTTTACTTCCGAGAAGGCCGCGACGCGCGAGCGAACCAGCATCGAGCGGCTCGCAGATCTCAACGACGACGAACTACCCAAGATCATGTGGAAACTCGAGTGGGTCACACGCTTCCTCAAACGCGAAGCTAACGATGAGGTCAGCCGCTCTGATGACGCGATGGAGGCACTAATCTCACAGATCCAAACTGAGATCATTGGGCTCGATATTGCAAAGACCCGAGCGCCTCAGAGCAAAAACAAACGTCGGGCCGGCACCACCACGGTACTCCGCGAGGCGCCCTGCGTCCGCACCTGGCGGGATTGGATCGTCGACTACGAACGCGCCGGCCTCGATCCCTGTGCGCTCCGCGACGACACCCATAACAGCGGCAACCGCAACAGCAAGATTGACGCCAAGATTGCAGTGCTGATGTGGAAGCACGCAGTCCGGTACGCCTCGCCCAACCGGCCCAAGAAGAAGCACCTATACAGGGATTTGTGCGGCGAGATCGACACGCTGCCTGAGAACATGGAAGCGACTACTGAAGAGAAGCCGCTGCCGTATCCGAGCTATAAGGCCTTCTCCAAGGTTATTGGCAAGCTCGATAAGTACGACGTCTACGCCGGCCGCTACGGCGTGCTCGCTGCCAAGCGCAAGTTCGTCATGGTCGCCGCAGGCCTCGACGTCACGCGGCCGGGACAGCGCGTCGAGATCGACGAATGGGAAGTCAGCCTCAAGGTCCTGCTCATCGACACCGGACTGTGGGAACACTTGAGTCCCGAGCAGCAGGAGAAGGTTGAACGGGTCCGCATGTGGATCTGCGCCGCCATCGACTGCGCCACACGTTGCATCCTCGGCATGCGGCTTGCTCGTACGGCATCCTCCGGTAACGCCATTGCTGTCCTGCGTATGATTGTCAGCGATAAGAGTGGCTACGCCTCTGCGGTCGGGGCCATCACGCCATGGGACATGCATTTGTCGCCAGAAGCGATCGCTTCCGACAGCGGCACATCCTTTATCGCCGACGTCACGCAGGCGGCCATCATCGACCTCACCGGCGCGCCCAAGATTCCTCCCATCGGTCTTCCCCACCTCCGCTCCCGCGTCGAACGGCTATTCGGGACAGTTCACACGGCGCTGATCTCGCGTTTTCACGGTCGCACGTTTGAGAACACTGTCGCACTTGGCGACTACGAACCTGGGCCGATGGCCAACCTCAACGTCGACGAACTCGCGTGGGTGATGGTCCGCTTCGTGGTCGACGCTTACCACAACATGCCTCATGCAGGACTCGGCGGCGAGACGCCGCGAAACGCGTGGCTGCGCCTCACCAAGCTGTTCCACGTCAACGAACCACCCGATCGCAACAAGATGCGCGCCATCTTCGGCATCAGAATAAAGCGCAAGATCCGTGCCGGCGGCATTTGGGTACTCGGCCTCAACTACAACTCCGAGAATCTCGAAACCCACCGCAGGCGCGTCGGCGACGGCGTCGAAGTCGAAGTCCGCGTCGACGCCGAAGACATCGGCGCCATCTCGGTTCGCCTTGAAAAAGACTGGCTCACCGTCCCCTGCGTCCACACAGGCTTCGATCGCGTCACTGTCCGCATCTGGACAGCCACGCTCGCAGACCTCGGTCGTCGCTTCGCGCGCGAAGCCAAGGTGGAAGAGCCGGTTGTCCGGGAGGCCATTCGCGCCATTCAGCAAGTATCGGCCAACGCCATCGCCCGTTCCGGGATCGGCGCGCTTATCGATACCCCTGAGGACATCGATCGGGCCGAGCGCGACCTCGCCATCAGCTTCTCTTGGGCCAAGCCGAGTCCCGACGTCTCCAGCACCGGCGGCGGTCTGTTCGCCAATGCCTTCCCAGGGGGTGGCGACGCCCCGGCGCCGGCAGAGCCCACCCACGAGCCGCCGCTGACGGACGACAAGCACACCCCCGCACGCAAACACCGGATGGAGGACTGACCGTGGCCGGAGAAGTCATCGACAATGATCCGCTCGCACGTATCCGTGCACTGCAGAGCCCAGAAACTCGGACTCGGCAGGACCTTATGGAGCGTATCAAAGCGCGCTTTCTCCACATGGACCGTGACGACCAAATCGAGATGGTGTTCCAGGACCTACTCGACGACCTCACACTGCGCGCAGATCCCAAACTCCCGGAAAGCGAAGGTAACCGCCGTGAAGGCGGCGCCCTCGTGCTGGTCGGGGAGTCCGGCGCCGGAAAGTCGCTGTCACTCAAGCGGCTCGTGGGCCGTCACCCGGCATTCCCCGGATATATGGTGCCACGATCGGGGTGCGCCGCTGTTTACGTTCGCATACCCTCTTTCTGCACTCCCAAAGCGCTCGGACGCATAACCCTTCGGCAGCTGGGATTGCCAATCAAAGGCAACCCCCCGAGTCACATCATCTGGGAGATGGTCTATGAGCGCATCGAAAAATTGAAAAAGGTCGCGCTGCACTTCGACGAAATGCATAACGTCACGAGATATGCGACCGATGATGAAATCGACGACATTCGCAACATGATCAAGACCTTGGTCGTGTCGCCCACCTGGCCGATCATCCTTCTCATCAGCGGTCTACCCGAAATCGTCGATCTCACGCAACCAATCACCGAAATCCGGCGGCGTTGTCGGCCCGTGGAATTTCGACCGCTCATCCTGCCGGACGGGGTCAGCGAAATCGAGACCGCAATCGAAGACCTCGCCAAAACCGCGAACCTAATATGGAACAACCCAATCCACGATGCGCTCCCTGCCCGACTTATCCACGCCGCCCTCTATCAGATCGGCACCTCGATCGAGGTGACGCAGGATGCAATCCGCATCGCGCTGAAGGCCGGCTCTGAGGGGCTGACCCGCGAACACTTCGCGGAAGCCTATACGGTTCGATCGGGCTGCCTACCCAGTGAAAATCCCTTTGTTGTGCCGAACTGGGCTGAGGTTGACTGCACAGCGGTGCTCGGACGGCGCAAAGTGGAAGGCGCCGAAGACGATGACCATGACGAAGGCTCAACTCGGACGGGCAGAAGCCGAAAGAAGCAAAGGGGGCGCCGGTGAATTTCCTCGATCCCGTCCTGCCAATTGCCGGGGACGAATGCCCCGCCAGTTACGTGTCGCGCCTCGCGCGCGCCAACTTCATTAAGTCCGCTCACCAATTCTGCCAGCTCATTGGGCTTCCATTCCAGGGCATCATCAGGGGCTGCACCGATACCTTCAACGCACTCAGCAAGCTCACGGGCATCCCCAGCGACGACCTCGCCCGAAACGCTGTTCGAACGGACACGACCGGCAGCACGCTGCGGAACGAGAGGTTGCTCCGTCCTAATATCAGGCGCTCTCAAGTTTTCGTGTGCGCCGAATGTCTGAAGGGCGATATTGCCTATTCAAGGCTCCAGCCTGAACAAGCCGCTTACGGTCGCATCATCTGGCGGCTCGCCGGCGTCCATACCTGCCCAAAGCACAGCATCGCGCTGACCGAAGTGGCACGTGCCGACACCGGCACAATGTACGACTTTGCTACTCTGGTCTCGCCCAAGCTGAACGACCTCCCGAAACTCGTCCTCGAAGCGGAGCGCAGGCCCGCCAGTGGGCTCGAAAGCTACATCGCCGACAGGCTCGAGGGCACGTCGGGTCGATCGGAATTTCTCGACAACCTCGACCTGTTCGCCGCGGTCAAAACTTGCGAGGTTTTTGGTGCTGCCGCCCTGTTCGGCCGCAAGCACAACCTCAAAACGCTCTCACCCGAGCAATGGCGGATCTGTGGCGGCAAGGGCTTTGATATCGCCCGGACCGGAGAGCCCGCTATCCGCGCGTTCCTCGCCGAGATGAACGCATCGTACCTGGCATCGCGAGTACCCAACGAGGGGCCTCATGCGAGGTTCGGCAAGCTGTACGAATGGATCGCCGCCGTCGGTGAACAGCCTAGCTACGGGCCCGTCCGCGATCTCATCCGGCGCAGCATCATCGAAACTGTACCGATCGGTCCGCCCGCTAAGCTGTTCGGAACGGTGATCGAGGAGCGCCGCGTCCACTCCATCCGAACCGCTTCGCTGGAAACCGGCATGCACGCAATGGGCCTTCGGAAAGCTCTGCAGGCCACCGGCATCGTCGGCGGCGATCAAAGCAAGTTGCAGGACCACCGTGTGCTGTTCGACGCCCAAAAGGCACAGCCCATCCTGAAAAAGCTCAAAGGTGCAATGTCACTCAAAGAGGCCGAAGCTTACACAAACGCCGGACGCGTCCATACGAAACTACTGTTTGAACACGGCTTCATCAAACCAGTGTTGGGCGACGTTGCCAAGAAACTGAAGACCCTTTTATTCGCGCCGGCGGACCTCGATGGCTTCTTGGAAAAACTCCTGATTGGAGCCGAGCCCGTTGTCGAGCCGGCCGTCGGCATGACGGGCATCGCAAAAGCCGCAAAATTCGCCAACTGCAGTGCGATGCTGATTGTCCGTGCAATACTTGAGGGTAAGCTTAGTAAACGTGCGCGGCTCGTTGGCGAACGTGGTTACGCAGCGCTGTTGGTTGACGTGGCCGAAGTCCGCCAGCACGTCAGCAAGCCCGCACTGGAAGGGCTCACCCTCGAAGCCGTGATGACTGAAATGGGCACCTTCCATGCCGTGGTCCGGGCGCTGATCGACAACGGTAAACTGCGGACCTACCGCGCCGCCCACCCGGTCAACAATCAGTCTCTCACACTCGTGTCGCGCGCCGAGCTCGACGCGTTCAGAACGAAGTATGTCTCGCTCGCCGAACTGGCCAAACGCGAACACAAACATCCACGCGCCGTGCGCGCCGCACTTGAACAGATCGGGATAGTTCCCACGCCTGAACTCGACAAAGCGACCTATCGGATCATTTTCTATAGACGCGAAGACATATCGCCCTAGCCGGTTGAGATAAGTCCAAAAAAAAAGCCCGCGCGGATTCGCGAGGGCTTTTTTTGTGGTTCGGTGAACTCTTTCTCGTTTGCGGCAACGCTTTGCTTCCATTTGCGGAAATAATGGCGGCACCGTCTGACGAAATGCCAATAAAATCAATAGGGTCAGAACCCGAATACGGAAGAACTATGGGTCGCCTCACAGCGAGGCAGCTGACTCTAAATCAGCTGCGTAGTGCCGTGGCCGGGTTTGGCGCGGCTATGAGAGAAAGAGACGATGAGCGTTTCGCCAACCAGCGTTCGTTTTGACGAACAAACCATGTGGGTCGAATTGTCCGACGGCCGTACGCTCGGCGTACCGCTGGCATGGTTTCCGCGCCTTCAGAAGGCCACCCCGGAGCAACGCGCTAACGTCGAGATCAGTCTCGTTGGTCTACACTGGGATGAAATTGACGAGGCCGTTTCGCTTGCCGGGCTTCTGGCCGGACGGTGATGTCAGCATCGCGCGGGCAAGGGGCTAATGCGTGGTCCGTTTTTAATTTCAGTCAGATATCAGTTACAGGAAATAAATTCTTTATTCTTTTTACCATCTGACTTTGCGGATTCCACTTCACGCTGCTGCTTAATCCAACTCGCCAAATATTCATGATGCTGACGAATCAACTCTTGATCGGCTTTCTCGATTTCTTCAACCGAACGTCTGACTGGTTTTAAGCCGGCCATGATTTCCTCCGCACCGTACACATTAATAGCAGAAAGCTGATGACCGGTTAATCCATGGCAGATTCTATCCAAAAGATAAAACAGCCTGAATTGTTATTTGGTTTTGTTTGTCCGATTGGCGCTGACATGACGCCGGCGATACAGTCCTTCCGCCGACACTTTAGTCGACGGGGCTACAAAGTAGTCGAAATCAAAGTCACGGACGTATTCAAAGTTCTGCAGAAATATTTTGCACCGGAAGACCCGCTCGACAAATCAACCCTTCACCGTCGGTATGTGACGTATATCGGCTACGGAAATCAAATCAGAGGCAAATTTGGAGACTCAATCCTTGCGTCCCTGGCGATTAGGAGGGTTATGGCAAAACGCGTGAAGCTCTCCAACTCAGATGAGAAGTTTAGTAAGATTGTATATTTAGTTCACCAGTTCAAGCGCAAAGAAGAAATCGACCTTCTTCGCTCGGTCTATGGCAAACTTTTCTTCCAGATATCTATCTATTCAAGACGTGGGGCAAGGGTCGACTATCTATCTCGAAAGTTTGCCAATAGCCACAATGCAACTGGCCCACTTAAGTACCGTCATCTTGCCGAATCCCTTGTACAGGATGACGAAAACGAAGTTGGGAAAGTCCACGGTCAGCGCGTAGCGAAAATATTTCACGACGCCGATTTCATCGCCAACTTAGACGTTGATTTAAACATTGACGTCCAAATTGATCGTTTTTGTGAACTTCTATTTGGCTCCAACAGAATTTCTCCAACTCATCGCGAGTATGGGCTTTTTCTTGCAAAGGCTGCCGCCCTTAGAAGCCTTGATCTGTCTCGCCAAGTTGGCGCGGCCATTTTCTCTCAGCATGGCGAAATAATCTCCTTGGGTTCAAATGAGGTACCGAAGGCTGGAGGTGGTACATATTGGGCTGACGATCCTTACGACGACCGTGATTTTAAACGAAAGTACGACTCCAATTTCGTGAGAAAGAAGGAAATTCTCGCAGAACTAGTGGGCTTAATTTCTCCGGGAAGAAATTCCGATGACCTGATGAACGATCCCAGGATTCGCGATTCTCAATTGATGGATGCGCTTGAGTATGGCCGAATGGTTCATGCAGAAATGTCAGCATTGTCCGATGCAGCCAGAACTGGTCACCCGGTAATTGGCGGAACGCTTTACTGCACGACATTTCCTTGTCACATGTGCGCAAAGCATATTGTCGCTTCGGGCATCAAGAACGTCGTTTTTCTTGAACCGTATCCCAAAAGTTTGGCCGCAGACCTTCACGCTGATTCTATCAAAATTGAAGGAAGCGACCGCGGCCACTATCAAATGTTCCCTGCCGTCGATTTTGAACACTTTTACGGGGTAACACCTCGACGATACCGTGAAATCTTCGAACGGGGGTCCCGGAAAGACGAGGCGAACGGAGCCTTCATCGAGTATCAAAACGAAGAAGCATTACCTATCGTTGATGTAAAATATCCTTTCTATTCTAAACTCGAAGAATATCTCACCCAAGATGCAATCGCAGCACTGAAACAGATTGTCACCGAGGCCGAGCTAACAGACGTCGACACATAGCATCCAAGAGCGTGGCACACGTCGCTTCGACGCAATCAGATTTGCCTATACGAACAACGTTCAGTACCTACCCACCCCTGACCCGCATCCACACCGATCCGATCGGGGATCTGCGTCCAACACAGGCCGATGCTGCCGCCGTTGTAGCGGCCGCGGTAGAATCCGGGACGGCCGGGACAGCGCCACTCGCCGTCGTAAAAATTGAAATACTGCACGTTCGGATGAACCAATGCCGCCGCTGTTGGGTACGCATCCGGCCAGCACCCCGTACAGGTATGCTGCGCTGGTCTGCGGGAGCGCTCAGGCAGCGACCGCTTTGGATTGTTGGGTCACTTT
>NZ_MKRN01000172.1 GCF_001896955.1 Nitrobacter sp. 62-13
CGGCCGGAAAGGCGCCAGCTGCGGAGGCCAACGCGCCCATATGGAGTGCGTGGCCCGAGGGGAAAGCGTCGTCGCGTTTGCCCGAAAATGAAATTCCGTGAACATGGCCTATCACAGTTTTTCGATCTGGACGGGTTTGATCGAACATTAGTTTCATACCGTGCGGCAATAAGGAGGAAGCCACTGTGACCAGCAGCGCGTGGTTGGCGGCTCGGCGAAGCTGTTCCCCACCCCCTCGTGAAGCCACCCATCCGATGGCTGCCAAAATAAGAAGCAGTTTCTCATCCGCTCCCCAAGCTAGCGCTCTACCGATTTCCTCGGGAACAGGCGAGGTATGATGCGCGATCGTTTGGGCGATCTCGATATCAACTTCAGCTGGCTTCACGCTCACGGGAAATGGTCGGCTTTGTTTCAAGCCGAAGACCTTTGCGAACGTCCGACGTACACTCATTTGCGGTCTGACAACCGATGCCACGCATGTTCGGCGAAACAATTACTAACGTTTCCCGATCGAACAGGTTCATTTCCCGTCCACCCTCATTTTCTTAGCCTGCACGGCCAAGAGTGATCCCACGTAAATTAAGGCGTCCTTTTCAAGGCGTCCCTCCTGCGGGCGGATCATCTATCCTGAAGAAATTGCGTTGAGTATCGAATTGCTACTTCGGACCGCCCCTCTTTCGAAACGCCTCATCATCATAACCATGCCGGCTGCTGAAAAATAATAGACTAATCAGTCCGCAACCGACGACCAGCGTAAAAATACCGCCGAAGCCAAGGCGACCCAATCGCGCGTGGGAATATCTCTCGTCCATGCCGATGCGGCCTAGACCCACGTTCCAACGAGAGCGAGAAGGATAATGAGAGAAACATACTTTACGTTTGGCATGGCGTTTCCTTCAAATTCCACGGTCTGTATCGTAAATACGGAAATGCCGCCAAGTTCCTAAAACAAGTGAGAGCCGGCGCGAAACCGCTACGTGTCATATAAATGCTCTTCCGACGCATCGCTGGTAGCCAGGCAATATTTGTTGCTTCGGTTGCCATGCTTCCCTTGGAGCATTTGGCGCGGCAAACATTCTTCGACATCAAGGGTCGATTTGATTATGCAAAACCCGCCGGCAAGGGAGACCCACCGGCGGGTCATTCCGCGGGGCGGGGTGGGGGTTGGCCCGTCCCCTCTGTTAATGTGCCAGATGACGAGGCGTTCCTGGTCTTAGGCTCAGCATTCACCAGGCCCGTGCTTTGCCGTTTTCATCAGGGGTGCAAAGCTCCGAAATAATATCGGCGGCCTATGCTGCGAAACGCGCGGCAATCTCGTCAGTGCGGCGAATGGAATCGCGGATGACGTTGGCTTCGGCCTCGAATTCGAGAGCCTTGGTCGCCCAGGACTTGGCGATGTTGCTCCTACCGCTCTGGTTGGCCTGCATCTCGAGCTTTCTGGCCAGGGCAATGCGTTCGTCAAGCGCCCGTAACGC
This sequence comes from Nitrobacter sp. 62-13, assembly GCF_001896955.1. Classification (GTDB taxonomy): domain Bacteria; phylum Pseudomonadota; class Alphaproteobacteria; order Rhizobiales; family Xanthobacteraceae; genus Nitrobacter. The sequence goes on from NZ_MKRN01000172.1 coordinate 1,476, forward strand.
GCTGCCAAAGGCCCGCTTCAAATTCTCGTCCAACGCGAGACTCATAATTTCTGCCGAATAGGCATGGCCTACATGGCACCGATAGCGCACGAGTTCGCCTTCCTCAATTTCCCACATGATGCCGTGACAATCCGGACAGGCGAATACCGACCGACGTCCGATGCGATCCATTTCTGTCATGCTGCCGCGTCCACCGCTTGCGATATTGACTTCATATTCAAGGCTGTCAGAGGCCGGCACCTCCGGCCCCGCAGAGCAGCGTATCAACGCGTCTTTCGACCAAGTAAGACTGAAGCGCACTGGCGGCGAAGGCCGAGTAAACGGGCTTATCGATCACATGTGCCGGCGGGACGAAGGCTTCGAGTTCGGGAACGAGCCGCAGCAAAGAGGGATCTATGGCGTCACGAGTGACGTGCGGCCATTTCGCATAATAGGCGTGCCACATACCCGCTGCACAGTCGGGTCTCTGCGGCGGAATGAACCGGGTAAAGACTGTGTGTTCTGGTCCGTGCGCCACAAGTTGCTCGACGGTAGGTAGCACACGCGGCATCCAAGGCGTCGGCCACGGGCCTCTCTCGCCGAACAGCCGCTGCATGTCGATGCACAGATGAATGCTGTGGGGTCCCGGAACAGCTTTGAGCATGCCCATCGTCTAGTCCTCTCTCAAACTGCAGGGCGCCGCTCCTCTTCCGTGTCGGCCACGCATCCGCATTTACGCAGCACCCTACAAAGAACGTAACGGGGCCATCCGTGAGGCCTCGCAAAATCGCTCGGGGTTTTTCCTAGTGGACCTTGTCATTATTAGACAACAACCATTAGCGTTGGATCATTCCGCGACCGGGGTTTAAGTTTTTGAAACGAAATACACATCAGTTCAGATGCATCAGACGCATCAACCGCGCGGCGTCGAGAGGAGCCGCGCTCTTCTGATCGTTGTCGAAATACACATAGATACTGTGTCCTTCCATTCGTAAGCGTAATAACCGTCGCGCCCACGCCGCCAGTGTTTGAGGGGCATAACGATCGCGATAGTTTCCCGATGGACCATGAGCGCGGACGTAGACATGAGGGGCGGTCACCTCCCATGGAGCCGGTGCGTCGTGATGATCCGAGATGCAAAGGGCGCTACTGTAATTGTGCAGAAGATCGAAGATGTCCAGCGTGTACCAGCTGGGGTGACGAAACTCGAAGACATAAGGGCGCGGTTCGCGGAGCCGCCTTAGAAACGATTCAAGTCGCGTGACGTCCTTTTGGAATTGCGGTGGAAGCTGAAACAACACCGGACCTGCCTTCGCCTTCAGAAGGCGAAGGCGGCTTTCCAGCAGAGCGAGGCTGTTCTCGGATTTCGGGCCGAGTCGTTTCCAGTGCGTGATGAACTTCGAAGCCTTCCAGGCAAAGATAAATTCTTGAGGGGTCTGCTCGGCCCAGGCGCGGACGGCCTCGAGCGTCGGTGTCCGGTAGAAGACCCCATTGAGTTCCGTAGTGCGGAAGTAATGTGAGTAGTAGTTGAGGTGAAGCCGCGCCGGAAGTTGCGGCGGGAAAAAAGGGCCACGCCAGGATTTGTAACTCCAGCCGGACGTGCCTATGAGAACCGTCGGTTTTGATTTCTTGCTCATCGCACCGGTGACTCGCTTGGCGAGGTTGCGCGACATTTGTGCACCCCAGGAACAACAACGGCTCGGCTTGTCGGTTCCGGGAATTGAATGTGCCGACCACTCAGGTTTGGCCTTAGCGCCCCCAGCGTGAGGTCCAATGTTCGGGCTCGCGCGGTCTGGCGGCTTACCCGCCAGAGATTGCGTAACCTTCACTGTGGATCAGGAATTAATTGGCAATTAGCGGCAGCGGAGCCGCGGCGTGGGGTCGTGCCGACGTAATGGCGATCGGGCGCGCAATGGATTGAGAGGACAAAAAATTATGAATCTTGCGCGATATTCAGTGACGGCGTGCGGGATGAGCGGCAGGCTCGCTTTGCAGCTGGCATTCAGCTGCAAAAACAAACTCGCGATGGCGCAATCGATAGCCGACAATGTCGAGTTCTGGCTCTTGAGGGACGTAGTGAAACGTTGGGATATCCTGGTAAAAGTGTTCGTTAATCTGTCGGCGTGGCGGCGGGGCGTTGTTCAGGAATTGATAAGAGCTTGAATAAGCACCGTGCCCCGAGGTTGAGCTCCGGGCATCGTTTCAAAGGTGTGGCGGCGGTCAATTAAGGTTTGGTCGGCGAGGTCGGTCGCCGCGATAGGGCTGGGTGAAGACATGCGGCCGACGCTGCTGCTGCTCACGGGCCTCGGCAGATACAACCGCGTCGAAATTGCCGGGGCCCCAGACCGACGGATCGCAGTCGCCTGCGTCGACCTCCGCTGGAGTGGGACCCCTGGCTTCACGCTGGGCGCGAAGATAATCTTCGCGCGGGTCACTTTGCCCAGTTCGAACGGGAGCTCGCCTCGGAACGGGTCAAGGACAAGATCGCTGTGCTTTAGCTAGATCGTCGTACGGTGAATGATGTCTGCAATGCAATGGTGCCCAGGAAAGGACTGTGACCGTCCGGCGGCAGTCTGGATCAAACTATGTCTCCGGTCTCGGCTTCCCAAAAACGGGAATATCCGGGGCGACAGCCGGAGACTTTTGGCATTTCAAGCACCTCCATCCATGAAAGGGGACGCACGGAAGCGAAAGCTGAACGCACAAAACCCGCCATTGGCGGGGCTTTTCGCTAATTCTTCGGAGATTCCATAAAATATCGCACTGGATGGCTGGGGCGGGAGGGATCGAACCTCCGAATGGGGGAATCAAAATCCCCTGCCTTACCGCTTGGCTACGCCCCAACGGCCCGGAGCGCGCGAAAAGCGACCTCGCGGATTTACTTCGGGCTCCGACGGTCTACAGAGAGAACCCTGTTTTTTCAACCGGCTGGAGCGTTCGGGACAAAGTTTGAGCCGCTCCAACCCTGCCTTTTTCCGGCGGCCTGGAATGGCCGCTGGGCCGAAGCCGGTCTTGAGACCTCTCCCCATCGCCGCTTTGCCCGAAAGAGTTGAGAGCCGCTTCGTTTCGTGGGAATACGACTATAGCGGCTGACAGAAGCCCCTCCCTGTCCGGCCATTGCTCGCGAGGCACGCCATGACCTATCGCGCACCGATCGGCGACATGCTGCTTGCTCTCAACCATGGCGCGGGGCTGAAGGCCGCGATCGAAGCCGGCCATTACGGCAACTACGATCCCGAGATCACGTCGGCGGTACTGGAAGAAGCCGGCCGGTTCGCGAGCGAGGTGCTGGCGCCGCTCGACCGCAGCGGCGACCAGCATGGCGCCAAGCTGCAGGACGGTCGCGTGACGACCGCGCCAGGCTGGGCCGATGCCTATAAACGCTGGACGGCGGCGGGCTGGAATGCCGTCTCCGGGCCGGAGGATTTTGGTGGACAGGGACTGCCGCTCGCGATCAACGCCGCCTGTACCGAAATCTGGAGCGCGGCCAACGTCGCGTTCGGTCTGTGTCCGCTGCTGACGCTCAGCGCGATCGAGGCGCTCGCCGCTCACGGCAGCGATGAGCTGAAAAACATCTATCTCGCAAAACTGGTATCCGGCGAATGGACCGGCACGATGCAACTGACCGAGCCGCAGGCCGGCTCGGATGTCGGCAGCCTGCGCAGCCGGGCCGAACGCGCGGCCGACGGTAGTTATCGCATTTCCGGCACCAAGATCTTCATCACCTATGGCGACCACGACATGACCGACAACATCGTGCATTTCGTGCTCGCGCGATTGCCCGATGCGCCGGCCGGCACCAAGGGAATTTCCCTGTTCCTGATTCCGAAATTCCTGGTCAACGCGGACGGCTCGCTCGGCGCGCGCAACGACATCCACGCCAGCGGCATCGAGCACAAGCTCGGCATCCACGCGTCACCGACCTGCACCATGACCATGGGCGACGAAGGCGGCGCCGTCGGCTTCCTGGTCGGCGAGGAAAATCACGGCATGCAATGCATGTTCACGATGATGAACCAGGCCCGCCTCGGCGTCGGACTCGAAGGCGTCGGCATTGCCGAGCGCGCCTATCAACGTGCGCTGGCTTATGCGCGGGAGCGCAGGCAGGGCCGCGCCGTCGGCAAATCCGGCGACGGCATGGATGCCATCATCGTGCATCCCGACGTCAAGCGGATGCTGATGCAGATGCGCGCGCTGACCGCCGCCGCGCGCACCATCTGCTACGCTACCGCGGTCGCGCTGGATGTGGCCTCGCGTGCGACCGATCCTGCGACGCGCGCGGCTGCCGCTGCCCGCGGCGCGCTGCTGACGCCGGTGGCGAAGGCTTTCTCCACCGACATCGGCAACAAGGTCGCCTCTCTCGGCATTCAGGTCCACGGCGGCATGGGCTTCATCGAGGAGACCGGCTCCGCCCAGCATTATCGCGACGCCCGCATCACGTCGATCTACGAAGGCACCAACGGCATCCAGTCGATCGATCTGGTGACGCGAAAGCTCGGCATTGACCGCGGCGCGGCGGTGTTCGCGCTGCTCGACGAACTGTCGGAGACCATCAAGTGCGTGGAGGCTTCGAACGATCCCGCGTTCGGCACCACCGGCACGAGACTGCGCGACGCGGTCGGGTCTCTCGAACGCGCAAGCAGATGGCTGCTGGAACGGCTGGCGTCGTCGCCGAATGACGCGCTGGCCGGCGCGACGCCGTATCTGCGGCTGTTCGGATCGACGCTCGGCGGTTGCAAGCTCGCGGAGGAAGCGCTTGCGGCGCGCGACCTCGGCGACGAATTCGGCGACGCCCGCCGCTACGTCACGCTGGCGCGCTTCTTCGCCGAGACCATCGCGGTGCAGGCTCCGGCGCTGGAGCGCACGGTGATCGATGGCGCCGATGCCGTGAACGGCGCCGATGCGGTTCTGCTCTCTTAATTCGCGCACACGGGACAACGAAACACATCATGACCGGACATGTCACAGTCACCGACCGCGACGCGATCCGGGTCGTCTCCATGCGCCGTCCGGAGAAGAAGAACGCGATCACCCGCGAGATGTATCGCACGATGAGCGATGCGATCGGCGCCGTGCAAAACGATCCGGCGATCCGCTGCATCCTTGTTACCGGCGACTCTGGCATGTTCACGGCGGGAAATGACCTCGACGACTTCCTGAAGGACGGCACGTCCGGCAGCAGCGGCGAGCCCCGCGCCTCCGACGCCGTGACATTCCTTTACGCGCTGGCGAACAACACAAAGCCGCTCGTCGCGGCGGTGGAAGGCATCGCGATCGGCATCGGCGCCACCATGCTGTTCCATTGCGACCACGTTGTCGCCGGCAGGACGGCGACGTTCTCGACGCCCTTCATCCATCTCGGTCTGGTGCCGGAAGGCGGGTCCAGCCTGCTGGCGCCGCGGACCATGGGATATCAGCGCGCCTTCGCCATGCTGGTGATGGGCCACGCGCTCAGCGCGGAGGAGGCCCGCGAGGCTGGCTTCGTCACCACCGTGGTCGCACCAGGCGACGCCGAGGCCGAAGCCGGAAAAATCGCCCGCGGGATTTGCGCGTTGCCGGCGGAAGCCGTCGCCATTTCACGCCAACTTCTGAAACCTTCGCCGGAAGAACTGACGCGCAGGATCGATCAGGAAGCTCATTTATTCGCCGAGCGGCTGCGCTCGGAGGAAGCGATCGCCGCGTTTCAGGCGTTTTTCGCGCGCAAGAAGGAATGACCGCCGAGGCGTGGGACCGCCCGACATTTGCAGCCTGACCCGCCGAGCGGATTTCGCCGGCGACGCCGGAACCGTGATATCTTTCGGAACCTGGCATAACCCGGTAGATTGACCCCTCGCTGTCGCGCGCGTTAGAGCGGGATAAGGAAAAGTGTGTAGCGGTTTCCCGCCCGCATCCCGCTCCATTGGAATCACGTTCATGATTTTGGATCGACTCGATCGAAAATCATCGCGATCTGGTGCGGCGGTCAGGATTTGGCATGACAACGCTCGTTCTCACCCATCCCGCCAGTCTCGATCATCTGACGCCGCCCGGACACCCCGAGCGGCCGGATCGGATTCGCGTCATTGACGAGGTGCTGACCGAGGATCGTTTCAAGTGCCTGGCGCGCGGCGAGGCGCCGAAAGGATCGCTGGACTCGGTCGCGCTTTGTCACAGCGAGCACTATATCGCCGAACTCCGGCACAGGTCGCCCTCGGATGGTCTGGTCTATCTCGACAGCGACACCTCGATGTCGCCGGGGACATGGGACGCTATCATGTGCGGCGTCGGCGGCGCGGTCGCGGCGACCGATGCGGTGATCGCCGGCCGCGCCGGCAACGCGTTCGTCGCCACGCGCCCGCCTGGACATCATGCCGAGGCCGGCCGGGCGATGGGCTTCTGCTTTTTCGATCACGCGGCGATCGCGGCGCGCCACGCTCAGCGCAAACACGGAATCGGCCGCGTGGCCGTGGTCGACTTCGATGTGCATCACGGTAACGGCACGCAGGATATCTTCTGGGCCGACCGGACGGTGATGTACTGCTCGACCCATCAGATGCCGCTGTTCCCCGGCAGTGGCGCCAGCAGCGAACGCGGCGATCACGGCACCATCGTCAATGCGCCGCTGGCATCGGGCAACGGCGGCGCCGAATTTCGTTCGGCGTTCCGGAACCTGATCCTGCCGCGGCTGGAGACGTTCGCGCCTGAACTCTTCGTCATCTCTGCCGGTTTCGATGCCCACAGGCGCGATCCGCTGGCGAGCCTCAATCTGGAGGCGAGCGATTTCGGATGGGTAACGCGCGAATTGATGGATATCGCCGATGCGACAGCGGGCGGCCGAATTGTCTCGGTCCTCGAGGGCGGCTATGATTTAAAGGCACTGCAGGAATCGGTGGCTGCGCATGTCACCGCATTGATGGGTGCGTGACATTCTGCCGCGCCGAACCGTCCCCTGATCTATGCAGGCAATCGCTTCCGGAAACATCAGATGGCTGAAAATACCCTTGTTGACGTGAAAACGCTGTCCTTTGAGCATGCCATCGCGGAGCTTGAATCCATCGTCAAGCGCCTGGAGGACGGCAAGGTCCCGCTCGAGGAATCCGTTACGATCTATGAACGCGGCGAAGCGCTGAAGCGGCGCTGCGAGGAGTTGCTGCGCCAGGCCGAAGCGCGGGTGGAGAAAATCACCACAGACGCTTCCGGCCAGGTCTCCGGCACGGAACCACTGGACGTACAGTAAAAACCTTACCCAGCCCGACGCCCGGAATGGTTTTTCGGCCCCCGAAAGTTCGGAACCACTATCAAATTAAATGTCCTTGAACTAATTGTCCTTGATTGTCGCCCGTGCTGGCGGTTCCGCGGGGATGCAACTTCAGCCCCTTGGCCGCGTTAGCCTTCCACTTTCCGGCGGGCCCGGCTTTCGACCTTGAACCTTCGACCTGGCCCGTCCTACTCAAGAAGGCTGCCTACTCAAGGAGGCTGCCCGTTGGCTTTGGGCGCAGGTTTGGTGTAATGCTTCTCGACTGCGCGCTGCCGAACCTGCTCCGCAACCGGCGCTGAAACGGGGTAAGCGCCTTAAGCAGCTTGCAAAAATGATTGGAACGCGTGACACGATACATAGTGACGTCTATCACAGTTCTCGGCCGGAGCAACAGCCAAACTTCAAGCACGTCAGCGCGGGAAGTTTCGCGACCGTAGGGACGTCTGTTGCGCGACGGCGCCGGAGTTCTATCTCCGTTCGAAGCTCCCGGACATAAAATTGGAATGTCGCAGTGACCGATTTCAGTAAGACTCCGCTTCTCGACACCATCCGTACCCCCGCCGACTTGCGCAAGCTTAAAGTCGAGCAGGTCCGGCAAGTTGCGGATGAATTGCGCAAGGAGACCATCGACGCGGTGTCGGTGACGGGAGGACATTTCGGTGCCGGTCTCGGCGTGGTCGAACTGACCACGGCGATCCACTACATCTTCGACACGCCGCGCGACCGGCTGATCTGGGACGTCGGTCATCAGGCCTATCCGCACAAGATCCTGACCGGACGCCGCGACCGCATCCGCACGCTGCGCACCGGCGGCGGACTGTCCGGATTCACCAAGCGCACCGAGAGCGATTACGATCCGTTCGGCGCCGCCCACTCCTCGACCTCGATCTCCGCCAGCCTCGGCATGGCCGTGGCGCGCGATCTCTCCGGCGGCAAGAACAACGTCATCGCCGTGATCGGCGACGGCGCGATGTCGGCGGGCATGGCGTATGAGGCGATGAACAACGCCGGCGCGATGAATTCGCGACTGATCGTCATCCTCAACGACAACGACATGTCGATCGCACCGCCGGTCGGCGCCATGTCGGCCTATCTGTCGCGGCTTTACTCCGGCAAAACCTACCGCTCGCTGCGCGAAGCCGCCAAGCAGCTCGGCAAGCATCTGCCGAAAATGATCGCCGACCGCGCCGAGCGCGTCGAGGAATATTCGCGCGGCTTCATGACCAACAGCGGCACGCTGTTCGAGGAGCTCGGCTTCTACTACGTCGGGCCGATCGACGGCCATAATCTCGACCATCTGCTGCCGGTGCTGAAGAACGTCCGCGACATGGAGAACGGCCCGATCCTGGTCCACGTCGTGACCCAGAAGGGCAAGGGCTACCCACCCGCGGAGGCCGCTGCCGACAAGTATCACGCGGTGGTCAAGTTCGACATCACCACCGGCGCTCAATCGAAGTCCAAGCCGAACGCGCCTGCCTACCAGAACGTGTTCGGCCAGAGCCTGGTCAAGGAAGCCGAGAAGGACGACAAGATCGTCGCCATCACCGCAGCGATGCCGTCCGGCACCGGCGTCGACATCTTCAACAAGGCGTTCCCGGAGCGCACCTTCGATGTCGGCATCGCCGAGCAGCACGCGGTGACCTTCGCCGCCGGCCTCGCGACCGAGGGCTACAAGCCGTTCTGCGCGATCTATTCGACCTTCCTGCAACGCGGCTACGATCAGGTCGTGCACGACGTGGCGATCCAGTCGCTGCCGGTGCGCTTCGCCATCGACCGCGCCGGCCTCGTCGGCGCCGACGGCGCGACGCATGCGGGCTCGTTCGACAATGCGTTCCTCGGCTGCCTGCCGAACTTCGTCATCATGGCCGCCGCCGACGAGGCCGAGCTGGTGCACATGGTTGCGACGCAGGTCGCGATCAACGACCGCCCGAGCGCGGTGCGCTATCCGCGCGGCGAAGGCCGCGGCGTCGAAATGCCCGAGGTCGGCGTCCCGCTTCCGATCGGCAAGGGCCGTATCATTCGCCAGGGCAATAAGGTCGCGCTTTTGTCCTTCGGCACCCGCCTCGCCGAATGCGAGAAAGCGGCGGACGAGCTTGCCGCGCATGGTCTGTCCACGACCATTGCCGACGCGCGCTTCATGAAGCCGCTCGACATCGATCTGGTGATGAAGCTCGCGCGCGACCACGACGTGCTGATCACGATCGAGGAAGGCTCGATCGGCGGCTTCGGCTCGCACGTGATGCAGACGCTGTCCGACAACGGCATGCTCGATGGCGGGCTGCGGATGCGCGCGATGATCCTGCCGGACGAGTTTCTCGACCACGACACGCCGGCGGCGATGTACGCCGTCGCGGGGCTCGATGCCAAGGGGATCGTTGCCAAGGTGTTCGAGGCGCTCGGCAAGGATGTCAACACCGAGACCGTCAAGCTGGCCTGAGCCGATCCGGATTCGCCTTTCTCGCCTCTGACCTGCTCCGAGCCGGATGGCTATGAGCTGACAATGGCAAAGCGTGACAGCACCGAACCTTCAGCCCGCAAGCGCGCCGACGTCCTGCTGGTCGAACGCGGCCTGTTCGAGAGCCGGGCGCGGGCGCAGGCGGCGATCGAGGCCGGGCTTGTCAGCGCCAACGGCAAGGCGGTGACGAAAGTCTCCGAGACGATTCCCAGCGATGCCGCGCTGGATGCCCAACCCGCGCACCCCTACGTGTCGCGCGGCGGCGTCAAGCTCGCCGGCGCGCTGGAACGCTATCCGATCGAGATCGAGAACCATGTCTGCCTCGATGTCGGCGCCTCGACCGGCGGCTTCACCGAAGTGCTGCTCGCGAACGGCGCCAGCCTGGTGTTCGCCATCGATGTCGGTCGCGATCAACTGCATCCGAGCCTGCGCGGCCATCCGCGCGTGGTGTCGATGGAGTCCGCCGACATCCGCTCCTTCGAGGGAAAACGGCTGCCGCAGCGGCCGGACGTGGTGGTGATGGATGCGAGCTTCATTTCATTGAAGGCTATTCTTCCGGTCACGTTGTCGCTGGCGGCCGCGCCGATGCATCTTCTCGCGCTGATCAAGCCGCAGTTCGAGGCGCCACGCGCCGCGATCAAAAAGGGCATCGTCCGCGACGCGGCGGTGCATCAGGCGGTGTGCGACGACATCGCGGCCTTTGCGGCAACGCTCGGATGCACCGATATCGACGTCTTCCCGTCCCCGATCACCGGCGGCGACGGCAACGTCGAATTCTTTCTCGGGGCGCGCCGTGGCTGATTTTCAAACCGTCATTCCGAGATAGCCACACCGCATGACCGAACGCCTGATCATCGATCACGTCGGCCACCGCGGCGACGGTGTTGCGGTGACGGATGCGGGAAGCGTCTTCGTGCCTTACACGCTCGCTGGCGAGACCGTGGAGGTCGAACCGGCAGCCAGCCACCCCGAACGCGCTCGCCTCCTTCGCATCGAAAGCGGGAGTGCGGAGCGGATCGCACCCTTCTGTCCGCATTTCGGCGCCTGCGGCGGTTGCGCCATCCAGCACTGGCAGCAGGCCGCTTACCGCGCCTGGAAACGGCAGATCGTCATCGACACGCTGACGCAGGCTCGCATCGACTGTGCGGTCGACGAACTGATCGACGCGCACGGCGCGGGACGGCGGCGGATCACTCTTCATGCCCGGCGCGCCGGCGACGGCAAATTGCGCGTAGGATTCGCCGCGCCGAACAGCCACGCGATCGTGCCGATCGACGCCTGCCCGATCCTCGACCCCGCCCTGCACGGCGCGCTCGATGCGGCGCGCGAGTTGGCTTCCGTGCTGAAGCCTGCGAACAAGCCGCTCGACATCCAGGTGACGGCCACGGACAACGGCCTCGATGTCGATGTCCGTGGCTCCGGACCTCTACCGGCTGGGTTGATCGCGACACTGTCGCGCGTCGCCGAGGCGCACCGGCTGACGCGGCTGACCCGTCACGGCGAACTGGTGCTGATGCGCGCGCCGCCGGTGATCGGCATCGGCGCCGCGCAAGTCGTGCTGCCGCCGGGCTCGTTCCTGCAGGCCACCGTCACCGGCGAGGAAACCCTGGCGGCGCTGGTGGCCGGTCACTGCAAGAAAGCGAAACACATCGCCGATCTGTTCTGCGGCGTCGGCCCCTTCGCGCTGCGGCTCGCAACCCGGGCACGCGTCGCGGCGCTCGACAGCGACCCCGGCGCGATCGAGGCCCTGCGCAAGGCGGCCGCTGCCGCACACGGATTGAAGCCGCTCGATGCCGAAGCCCGCGACCTGTTCCGCCGCCCGCTGGTGCCGCAGGAGTTGCGCGAATTCGATGCCGTGGTGTTCGACCCGCCGCGGCAGGGCGCCGAGGCTCAGAGCAAGCAACTCGCCGCCAGCAAAATTCCCGTCATTGTCGCAGTGTCCTGCAACGTCGCAACCTTCGCCCGCGATGCGCGTCTCCTGCTCGACGGTGGCTACCGGCTCGAAGCTGTAACGCCCCTCGACCAGTTCAGGCACTCCCCGCACGTGGAATTGGTGGCGAAATTTCAGCGCGGTCGATGAACCGCGCGGTGTGCTTTGCGGCCATCCTCAATCCCGCCCGCCACGGGTATACGTTTCGCGCGCACCTTCCGCGTGTGCAACGCAGGATTTAAGCCAACGCGGTATACTCGTGTTTACGAACATTTCATTCAACAGGTTCATGATCCTGAGATCAAACCCCGCTGCAGCGCAGCCGGGGTAGGCGGCCTTTGAGTCGGAACGCCCCTATTTTCGTTTTTGCGCTCCCGCCGAGTCGGTCGCCCTCCAGTTTCCGTCAGCCAATGCGGACTGCCGAAAGGGTCAGAACGATGCTTTCCCGCCTCTCAATTCGCGCCAAAATCATCTCCACGATCTCGTTTCTCCTGCTGGCCTTGGCGGGAATGGGCGTGCTGTCCATGATCGAAATGGAAGCCATCCACGATCGGGCCGTCGATCTGCGGACCAACTGGCTTCCCAGCGTGCGCGAGCTCGGCGAGTTGCGTGCCGGCACCATCGCCTACGGCGCGGCGGTCCGCTCCCATCTGCTCGCTTCCGACGCCGCCGGCAAGGACGCGGCCGAGAAAACCCTGGTTTCCGTCGGAGAGGCGATCGAGAAGACCCGCAAAGCCTATGAGCCGATGATCGCCTTGCCGGAGGAGCAGCGAATCTACAAGGCATTTTCCGCGCAATGGGCATCCTATGTCGCGGACGTTCGCGACCTGCTGACGCTCTCGCGAAAGGGCGATCTCCGGGTCAGCCTCGATATGTACGACCGCAAGGTCGACCCGGCGGGGCTGAAGGCCGACGAGACCCTGCGCGAAGACATCGCCATGAACCACAGGGAAGCGGACGCCACAGGCAGCGCGGCCAGTCGAAGCTACAAGTCGGCCTTCGCGATCGTGGTCACCATCGTCTCGCTGGCGTTGATTTTCGGCGTCGGCGTTGCGATCTATCTGGTGCGCGATGTTTCGCGCGCGATCGCCTCGATCGTCGCGCCGATGCGCTCGCTCGGCGCCGGAGATTTGTCCGCCGTCGTTCCGCACCGGGGCGAAAAGACCGAAGTCGGCACGATGGCCGACGCGCTCCAGATCTTCAAGGATGCACTGATCGCCAAGAAAGCGGCCGACGAGGCGGCGGCGCAGGATGCACAAGCCAAACTCCAGCGCGCCCAGCGGGTCGAGACCATTACCCGCGAATTCGAATCGATGATCGGCGAACTGGTGGGCTCTCTCTCATCGTCCTCGACCGAACTCGAAGCCGCGGCCAACACCCTGACGGCGACGGCCGAAACCACCGGCCGGACGTCCGGCGACGCAGCCGCCGCCTCGCAGGAAGTGTCTTCCAACGTACAGTCTGTTGCCAGCGCCACTGAAGAGATCACCTCCTCCGTGAATGAAATCGGCCGGCAGGTCAACGAGGCGAGCCGGGTCGCCGGCGATGCCGTCAGGCAGGCCGAGCAGACCGATGCCAATATTACGGAACTGTCCCAGGCCGCGAGCCGGATCGGCGACGTCGTCAAATTGATCACGGCGGTCGCCGAACAAACCAACCTGCTGGCGCTCAACGCCACTATCGAGGCGGCAAGGGCCGGCGATGCCGGCCGGGGCTTCGCGGTGGTGGCCTCGGAGGTCAAGACGCTCGCGGCGCAGACCGCGAAAGCGACCGACGAGATCAGCACCCAGATCGCAGACATGCAGGCCGCCACGCGCGACTCGGTGTCGGCGATCCGAGAGATCGGCACCACCATCAAGACGATTTCCGAAATTTCTTCGGCCATCGCAGCCGCAGTGGAAGAACAGGGCGCGGCGACGCAGGAAATCGCCCGCAACGTCCAGCAAGCGGCCCAGCGCAGCGGCGAGGTCGCCTCCAGCATCACCGAAGTGAGCCGCGGCGCCGGCGAGACCGGGTCGGCTTCGAGTCAGGTCCTGTCATCGGCGCAGATGCTGTCCACCGAAAGCACGCGGCTGAAGACGGAAGTCGAAAAGTTCCTGGACACGGTCCGCGCGGCCTGAGCGAAAAGGGGCGGCACCACCCGCCGCCCCTTTTGCGGTTGCCGCCGGCGCTATAGTCTGCCGGTTTCCCTCGCGCAGGCCGGCATTGGCTTCGCGCGAAAAACTACAAGTCCAAGGTGCAGCCGCATGAGCGATACCGCCCTCAAGCCCCGGACCGAAATCAAGGTCGAGCGTCCGCGTCTGTACAAGGTCATTCTTCTCAACGACGACTTCACACCGAAAGAATTCGTCATTGCCGTGCTGAAGGCCGAATTCAGCATGACCGAGGATCAGGCGCAAAAGGTGATGATCACCGCGCACCGGCTCGGTTCCTGCGTTGTCGGTGTGTTCGCGAAGGATATCGCGGAAACCAAGGCCACCCGCGCCACCGACGCCGGTCGCACCGCGGGCTTTCCGTTGTTGTTCACCACCGAGCCGGAAGAATAGCGGCTTCGAGGACTCTCAGCGCGCGCCAACCTGGCCGCGATGACGCAGGAAATGGTCGGCCAGCACGCAGGCGACCATGGCCTCGCCTACCGGCACCGCGCGGATGCCGACGCAGGGATCGTGGCGGCCTTTGGTGAAGATATCGGTTTCGGTGCCGTTGCGATCGACGGTCTTGCGCGGCGACAGAATCGATGAGGTCGGCTTTACCGCGAACCGGGCCACCACCGGCTGGCCGGTTGAGATGCCGCCCAGAATGCCGCCGGCATGGTTCGAGGTGAACGCCGGACCGTCATTGCCCATTCTCATCTCGTCGGCATTCTCCTCGCCGGTGAGTGCGGCGGCATCGAAGCCCGCGCCGATCTCGACGCCCTTGACCGCATTGATGCTCATCAGCGCCGCCGCAAGGTCGCCGTCGAGCTTGGCGTAGATCGGCGCGCCAAGCCCTGCGGGCACGCCTTCGGCCACCACCTCGATCACGGCGCCGATCGAGGAGCCGCTCTTGCGGATGCCGTCGAGATAGCTTTCGAAAAACGCGGCCTTGTCCCTGTCGGGACAGAAGAACGGATTTCTCGCGGTCTCCTCCCAGTCCCATTTCTCACGGTCGATCTTGTGCGGCCCCATCTGCACCAGCGCGCCGCGCACGCTCATGCCCGGCACGATCTTGCGCGCGATCGCGCCGGCCGCGACCCGCATCGCCGTCTCCCGCGCCGAGGAGCGCCCGCCGCCGCGATAATCGCGCAGCCCATACTTTGCCTCATAGGTGAAATCGGCGTGGCCCGGGCGAAACTTGTCCTTGATGTCGGAGTAGTCCTTCGAGCGCTGGTCGGTGTTCTCGATCAGCAACCCGATCGGTGTGCCGGTCGTCACCTGCTCGCCGCTATCGGGATGCGGCATCACTCCGGACAGGATCTTTACCACGTCAGCCTCCTGCCGCTGCGTGGTGAAGCGTGACTGGCCGGGACGGCGGCGATCGAGATCGCGCTGGATCTCCTCCACGGTGAGCGGCAACAACGGCGGACAGCCGTCGACCACGCAGCCGATCGCAACCCCGTGGCTTTCGCCAAAGGTCGTGACGCGGAAAAGATGGCCGAAGGTGTTGTGGGACATGAACCAACCAAGCGGGTTTGTAAAACATGCAATTGGCCACCTGCACGATCGCAACCATAAAGTTGCAATCTCGCAGATGATGGCCTGCATGTTTGCAATTGTCGTAGCCGGAAGCAGCAAAAATCGCAAACCTTTGGAGCGAAAATGCTATTTCCCCAAGCGGCAAAGCGGCGAAAAATCGTAAATGTTCGTCATGCCGGGCCTCGCCGGGCGTCCACGGGACAAGCCCGGCCATGATGCGGGTTGTGCGGTTGCTTTGGCCCTCAGCTATGCTTCGTCAGCCCGTCCTCGCGCAGGACATACACCGCGCCCTGCTCGATCCGCAGACTGGCGGCGGCTTGCGGTGTCTCAAGGCCGAGTACGACCATCAACGCCCGAGCCGTGCCGCTATGCGCGACGGCGACGGTGCCGGACTTCAGCGAGCGATACCAGTCGCGCAACCGCGACGTGGCCGAGGCGTAGCTTTCGCCGCCGGGCGGCGCCACGCTCCATTTGTCGGCCTCGCGGGCCGCGAACACATCGGGATGGGCGGCCTTCATCTGCGCAAGCGTCAGGCCCTCCCAGTGGCCGTAACCGACCTCGCGCAACCGGTCGTCGACCGAATAGTCATGCGGCGGCAGGCTCAGCACGCCGCGCATCAATTCCATGGTGCCGCGCGCACGCGACAGCGGGCTCGTGACGAAGCCCAATCCGAGGGGATCGCGCCCCTCGCGCGCAAACAGATTGCGCAGAATGTCGCCCGCCCTCACCGCCTCGGCGCGGCCGAGATCATTGAGGGGAATGTCCTGCAAGCCCTGGAAGCGGCCATCGGCGTTCCATTCGGTCTTGCCGTGGCGGATGTAGTAAATGGTGTGCATGTCAAGAGGATGAGAGCTGGCACCGGCGAGGCGGGAGGCTCCGGGATATACACCATTTCGGCCCGACGAAATACGTCAGCGGCGATACGCCGCTGAACTGCGGCCACGGCATCGAGACCGAAGATATAAGCCTCTTTCCCAGCCGATACATTTTGGTCATGGTCTCGCCGCGAACACGCGCGGAGAGGGACTCATGACAACGACCGGAAGCATCACAACGGACGCGGGCCGGATCGCGTACCGGCAATCCGCCGGCACCGGCAGCGCCATCGTTCTGGTTCACGGCAACTCGGCGTCGTCGAAGGCTTTTGCGCGACAACTGGATGGAAATCTCGGCAGGACGCACCGCGTGATCGCGTTCGACCTGCCGGGACACGGCGAGTCCGACAACGCGGCCGATCCCGCCTCCACCTACACCATGCCGGGCCATGCGCGCGTGATGCGCCATGTCGCCGAGCACCTGGATGCAGCGGACGCAATTTTCGTCGGCTGGAGTCTCGGCGGGCATATCGTGCTGGAGGCCGCACCCGACCTGCCGCGGGCCAAAGGTTTTGCAATCTTCGGCACGCCGCCGTTTGCGTTTCCGCCCGCGGTCAAACAGGCATTTCTGATGCACCCGGCGATGGCCTGCACCTTTGCGCAGGATCTCACCGAAAAACAGGCCAGGGGTTATGTCGCCGCGGCTTTCCGATCGGGCGTCGCCGACCTGCCGGCTTTCATGGTCGATGACGTCCTGCGAACGGACGGCCGCGCCCGCAAGACTCTCGGCGCGAGCATCACGCCGGACGGTTTCCGTGACGAGATCGAGGTCATAGCCAGCCTGACCCGACCGCTCGCGGTACTGCACGGCGCGGAGGACCAGCTCATCAACGGCGATTACGTCAAGTCGCTGGCGATGCCGACGCTGTGGCGCGGGGCAGTCCAGACTATCCCCGACGCCGGCCATATTCCGCAGTGGGAGCAGGCGGACACCTTCAACGCGCTGCTCAACGAGTTTGCAAGCGACTGCAAACAACAACCGAGCTAAATATTTCTCCAGTCATGCCGGATCAGCGGATGCGGGTACGAACAGTGACGCAAACCGCATCGATGCTTCGCTCGAAATGCTCTATCCCAGATCGCGACGAGGATTATAGGGGTGCATGTCGCGCCACTTTTCCATCAAGCCTTCAAGGTCCGCGTCGTTGCCGTCGGGCAGGATGATGCGCGTGGTGACGAACAGGTCGCCGGACGCACCGCCCTTCGGGATGCCCTTACCCTTGAGACGAAAGGTGCGTCCCCCCGAGGTGTTCTTGGGGATCGACAGTTCAACGGCGCCGCCGAGCGTCGGCACCCGCACCTTGCCCCCCAGCACCGCCTCGTAAAGCGTGATCGGCAGATCGGCGCGCAGGTCGTTGCCGTCGACCTTGAAGATCGGATGAGCCGCAACCGTCACGGTGATGAGGAGATCGCCGGGACGGTGGCCGGGCGCGGTGTCGCCCTGACCCCGCAGCCGGATCTGCTGACCCGATGTGACGCCAGCCGGAATCCTGACGTTGAGTTCCTTGCCGCTGGGCAGGCGGATGCGCTTGTCGCCGCCCTTGACCGACTCCTCGAGCGACACCGTCATGGTGACGTTGAGATCGAGATCAGGCGCGCCGAACGTGCTGGTGTCGAAGTCGAACTGCGCGCCGCCGCGGCGGCCGCCCCGCGCGCCACTACCGAACATGGTGTTGAGGATGTCCTCAAATCCGCCGCCGTCCGCGCCCGGACCGCCGCCACCGCCGCGGAAGCCATACTGCTCGAAGCCGCCGCCGGGCCGCGCGCCGCGCGGACCGCCGCCCGGGAACCCCTGAAAGCGCGGCTTGCCGTCGGCGCCGATCTCGCCGCGGTCGAACTGTTTGCGCTTGACCTCGTCACCGAGGATCTCGTTGGCGGTATTCACCTCCGCGAAGCGTTCGGCGGCCTTCGGATCGTTCTTGTTGGCATCGGGATGATGCTTCTTCGCGAGCTTGCGAAAAGCACTTTTGATCGCCGCGGCACTGGCGCCCCGCTGCACCCCCAAGACCTCATAGGGGTCGCGCATCCGTCTCAGTCTCCTTCAGGAAATTCGGACATGGGCCCCCGGACCCACGTGCTTATCATCTGGGGCATCCGTGGCATTTTTGCAACTGGTTGACGGGCTATCGAACCTGTCAGTCTAGCTTCGCTGCCAGGGTTTGAGAGACTGAATTTCCCACCGGCCGCCCCCAGACCTGCAGGCTGCGCCCTGCAGCCAGCTTTCTGAGTTTCCGTTAACGTAACTCGCCAAAAAATCGCGGCAGGTGCGACCCTCGGCCGTATAGGCCTGCGCCAGCGGCGTGACCGAGCCCCGCGCACCGGTCGAGGGATTTTCCCATGGTTGACTCGCGTCCTTGCTGCCTTTGGTCAACACGTCGGAAGCAGCCGTGCGGGCGAAGGCGAGATCGGTGTCGGTCGGACCGCTGCGCGCGGGTGACGCGATCGATCCGGTGGCATCACCGGCGGTCATTTGCGCGAAAGCCCCGTCATTGCGCGCCAAACTGCAACCCCCGGCCGACAGCCCAAGCAAAATCGCCGTCGCCATCGCAGCGACGGGCCTGATCGCGGATAGGCCAACGCGCGGACGTGCCCTATATAGGTTTGCCCTGTATAAGGACCGCAACGGGCTTTCAACGACGGACCGGCGCAATCTGGACTCCCCCATGAACGACACCACGCACATCAAGGACACAAGCCAGTTAACGTCCGGTGATTTCACGGAGAGCCCGGAGCCGTTTGCGCTGTTCACGGCGTGGTTCGCAGAAGCCGTCGCGTCGGAACCGAACGATCCCGACGCCATGGCGCTCGCCACCGCCGACGCCGACGGCCTGCCCGACCTGCGCATGGTGCTGATGAAGGGCTACGATACGCAGGGCTTCGTGTTCTATAGCCACATCGCCAGCGCCAAGGGCCGCGAACTTGCCGCAAACCCGAAAGCGGCGCTGCTGTTTCACTGGAAGTCGCTGCGCCGGCAGGTCCGCGTGCGCGGGCCGGCGACGCCGGTCACCGAGGCCGAGGCCGACGCCTATTTCGCCACCCGGCCGAAGCAGGCGCAGGTCGGCGCATGGGCCAGCAGGCAATCGCAGCCGCTGGAAAGCCGCTTTGCTTTTGAACAGGCGATCGCGAAAGAAGCCGCGAAATACGTCATCGGCGCCGTGCCCCGGCCGCCGGGCTGGAGCGGCTGGCGAATCGCACCGGTGCAGTTCGAGTTCTGGCACGACCGCCCGTTCCGCCTGCACGACCGCATCGAGTTCCGCCGCACGACGCCTGACGCGCCGTGGACCAAGACAAGGCTGTATCCATGACCCCCGATAAGGCAAACCCCCGAACCGATATGGCGACGGCGGTCGATCCCAACGCGCCGCGCCGCACGTTGCTGCTGACCGGCGCAAGCCGCGGCATCGGCCATGCCACCGTGATCCGGTTTTCCAGCGCGGGATGGCGCGTCATCACCTGCTCGAGGCATCCTTTTCCGGAGCAGTGCCCGTGGGACGCCGGACCCGAGGACCACATTCAGGTCGACCTGTCCGACCCCGAAAATACCATGCAGGCAATCCAGGAGATCCGATCGCGACTCGAAGGCGGCAGGCTGCACGCGCTGGTCAACAATGCCGCGATCTCGCCCAAGGGCGAGGGCGGCGCCCGGCTCGGCTCGCTGAACACCGATATGGAGACCTGGGAGAAGGTGTTCCGGGTCAACTTCATGGCGCCGATCATGCTGGCGCGCGGACTGATCGGCGAATTGAAGGCCGCGAAAGGCTCCGTCGTGAACGTCACCTCGATCGCCGGCTCGCGCGTGCATCCGTTCGCAGGCGCGGCCTACGCAACCTCGAAAGCGGCGCTGGCCTCGCTGACCCGCGAGATGGCGGCGGACTTCGGACGCATCGGCGTGCGCGTCAACGCGATCGCGCCGGGCGAGATCGACACCTCGATTCTGTCGCCGGGCACCGAGAAGATCGTCCAGCGGCAGATTCCGCTGCGTCGGCTCGGCACGCCGGACGAGGTGGCGAAGATCGTTTATGTGCTGTGCACGGAGACGAGTTCATATGTGAACGGCGCCGAGATCCACATCAACGGCGGCCAGCACGTTTAGCCGTCATTCCGCATAAAATCGCCGTGGCGGCGTGCGTAACGCAGGCGGCGCGACGCCCGCGCTGGAACAATCGTCGTCGCTCTCGCCGTCGAGCAGCGCCGCGCCGCAATGACGGCATGTGCGCACGAGCGCAGACGAACGACGCACGGCGTCGTTGTCCGAACCGTATCGACGCAACTGTTGATAGCTGCGAAAATCAAGGACGTTGCAATCCTCTATTATGATTTTCTCAACCATTGCGGTCCCCGTGATTTCATTCACGAGGTTATGGCAGCAATCTTTTTTGAAAACCGTTCAGGCGAACACTCAAATTTTACGAGGAAAAATGTGGCGGGGATTGCGCGACCTTCGATCGCGCAAATCCACATTGCAGTTAACCTCTTTCACAACCACTTCTTCCACTTGAAGATCATGTAGGGCAGCACCGCGGCGATCACCATCATGGCGAGCGCAAACGGATAGCCATGCGGCCAGTCGAGTTCCGGCATCATCCTGAAGTTCATGCCGTAGACCGAAGCGATCAGAGTCGGCGGCATCAAAACCACCGCCATCACCGAAAACAGCTTGATGATGTTGTTCTGCTCGAGATTGACGACGCCGAGCATCGCATCGAGCACGAAAGTGATCTTGTTGGACAGATAGGAAGCGTGATCGGTCAGCGACGCCACGTCGCGCTGCATGGTCTTGAGCTGGGCGCGCATCTCCTTCGACCATTTGATGCTGTCGGATTCGGTGGCGACGAAGGTGACGAGACGCCCGATCGAGACAAGACTCTCGCGGACCTTCGAGGTGAGGTCGCCCTTGCGGCCGATCGCGATCAGGATTTCCGAATAGCGCTTGGCGTGGCCGGTGCGCGCGGATTCGTCCGGCTCGAAAATGTCGTGGCTGACCTGATCGACGTCGGCGCCGGCGCGCTCAAGAATATCGGCGCAGCGGTCGATCACGGCGTCGAGCAGCTCGAGCAGCACGCCCTCGCCGGTCAAACCCTGCGGGGCCGCGCGCGCGAGCTTGTTCTCGACCAGCGTGAACGGTTTCGGCGCTTCGTAGCGCACGGTGACGAGACGATGGTTGGACAGGATGAAGGTGACGGGGGTGATGCGCGGCGCGCCGGTTTCGCTGCCGCACATCAGGCTCGCAGTCATGTAACGCGCACCATTCTCAAGGTAGAGGCGGCTGGAAATCTCGATCTCCTGCATGTCTTCCCGGGTCGGCACCGCGACCCCGGCGAGACGCTCCACCGCCCGATCCTCGTCGGCCGTCGGCTTCTCGAGATCGATCCACACCGCACTCTCCGGCAGCGTGGCGAGATCGGCCGGACAGGTCTTCCGCAGCACCATGCCGGCCGGCGCGAAAATCGAGAGCATGGCACCTCCGGTGGCGTGGATTCAGTGTGAACGCGGACAATCTGGAATGCGCTAGTGAATGAACTTTGACATTCGCCACCTGCTTTTGCAGCAGGCCCGGCAAACGAATGTCAAATTCACCCTGCCAGGACCCAATAATTCCAGTGGTCCATTAATTTTGAGATTCGCAAGCACGCCGGGTGCAAAATGTTAAAATCGAACCACTGGATTGCATCGCTTGCGCAAGCCGCAAAGCGCCGTCGCGGCGGGTGGATGCCGTGCCCGTCTGCCAATGCACACGCCCCTCTTTGCACGCAGGAAGCGGCCGCGTCCAAGGGCGGCCGGAAAACTTTGCGGCAAAAATACCACAGAGACGACGCCGCGTAGCGACAGAACTCTCTAGGTGCTGGAATTTCAGGGAAGTTTGACAATAATGGGTCGTAGAGGAATCGTGGCGTCCAGGGTGCAAACGGCCATGGTTCAATGGGGTATTTGGAAGACAACAATGTCGCCTTTTCGGGTTACGCTTGGAATCCTGGCCGCTGGCCTGATGCTGTCGGGCTGCATGCAGGCCACGCACTACGAGGCGGCCAGCACCAGCAACTTGAAGCCGCGCGACAAGGAATTGCTGTCCAAGGTCTCCTACGTGAAGACGCCGGTGGCCGCGCCTTTCCGCCGCGCCATCGTCGACTATCACCGCAAGGAAGCACCGGGCTCGATCATGGTCGATTCCGACAACCATTATCTCTATTACGTGCTCGATGGCGGCAAGGCGATCCGCTACGGCATTACCGTCGGCGAAGAAGCGATGGCGTGGTCGGGCATCGCGAAGGTCGGCGCCATGACCGAATGGCCGGCCTGGCATCCGACGCCCGGCGAGATCGAGCGCCTTGGCGTGCCGAAGTTTGTGGCTCCCGGTCCGGACAATCCGATGGGATCGCGGGCGATGTATCTTTACGCCAACGGCAAGGATACGCTGTTCCGCATCCATGGCACCAACCAGCCGGAATACATCGGCGCCTCGATTTCCTCGGGCTGCATCCGCATGACCAACGAGGACGTCATCGACCTCTATAATCGTGTCAAGCTTGGAACGGTGGTCGTTGTGCTTGAGCCCCATCACGGGGATTCGCCGTACAGCTCCAAGATGGCGTTGCAAGGCGGCGGCGGCAGCTTCAACTGATCGAAGCGGGTTCTCAATTTGCGAAAAGCGCCGGCTTGCCGGCGCTTTTTTGCTGCCGTCGTCACCATCGGTCATCGCCGTTCGAAGAACGGCATCGCTTCACTCCAGCAGCGACCTGAGGAACGGCGGCAAGTCGGAATGCCGCTTGCGCCTGCGCTTCACCGGCCTCGCGGCTGAAAGCCGCTTTGACGGCCCCGATGCGGATGGCAACGGCTTCGACGAATCCTTCGTGGCCTTGCCTGCCATGCTGGCGGCCGCAGGTCGCTTCCGGGGTTCAGGGACCACCTGCACAGGCGTATCGCGCGCCACCCGTGGTGCGGGAGCAGGTGTCGCCTCGTGGGTCGGAACCGACTTTGGCAACTCATCCCTTTTTTCCGTTATTTCGCGCGGCGGTGCCTCGGCCGGGCGTTCGGCCGGCAGCAACGGCGCGACCGCGGGCATTGGATCGTCAATTCCCCATTGACAGATCCGGTAGCCATTCCGGTGTTCGGCAAGATCGAGATGAATGTGGTCTTCGTGGTATCCGTCCGACCCCGGTCCCAGCACGGTCATGAACCGCCTGCAGGCCGACTTCATCATCGTTTCACGCAACTCGTGCGGGACGTTACGATCGGTCAGCGCGATCGTCCGGCCATCGGCAAGCCTGATCGCACGAATATCGAGCGCATTGGCGCGCCCGTGCTCGGACAGTTTTGCTCCCGCGACCCGGTTGCGTCCCCGGCATTCGAACGAATCGAAATTGTCGAGTTCGCTTATACGGCTTCCCAGCCCTTCCGCCAGCGGCGTTATATCGGCGCGAATCCAGTCGGCGATTGCCGAGGCCATCGTACAGCGCAGCTTGGCGGACGGCTTGACAGGGACACGACTCCGGTCCGCCAGCACAACCGCCTCGAGCCGGACCAGATCGTCACCCCCGCACGCGCCCGGCCCGGTGATTGCGGGAATGCTCGGAGCGATGGCCACCGCATCGGTCAACGCCAGACGACAGGCGGAAGGCGCCCGCGGCGTTTCAGGCACAGCCGGCGCGGCCTCGCTCGCCTGCCTGCCTTCCTGGCCCGCAGGCGCCAGTGCGGCCGGGCGAGGCTGCGGCAACGGAATCCTGGTCGCCGCTGACACCGCCGCCGGCGTCATGACGACGACGGCGAACACAACCATGGCCAATCGGTCGCGGCTCATTCCTGCACAAGATCGTATGCGACGTGCCGTCCCCACGTTAAACTTGTTCATGCCGGTCCCTGCGAGGCAACGATAACCGCCGGGCGCTGATCAGAAGGAATGTTCGAATGCGGGGCTTGATGCAGGACTGGCCCTTGCTGTGTCATCGGATCATCGATCATGCGGCGAAGGTTCACGGCAATCGCGAGGTGGTGACGCGATCGGTCGAAGGCCCGATCCACCGGACGAACTACACTGAAATTCGCCGCCGCGCGCTGAAGCTCGCGCAGCGGCTCGACCGCGAAGGCATCAAGCTCGGCGACCGAGTCGCCACCATCGCGTGGAACACCTGGCGTCATCTCGAGGCCTGGTACGGCATCATGGGCATCGGCGCCGTCTGTCATACCGTCAACCCCCGCTTGTTTCCGGACCAGATCGCCTGGATCATCAACCATGCGCAAGACCGCATCGTGATGACCGATATCACGTTCATCCCCCTCCTGGAAAAGATCGCCGGCAAGCTGCCGAGCGTCGAACGCTATATCGTTTTCACCGACAAAGCACACATGCCGCAGACCACGCTGAAAAATGCGGTCGCCTACGAGGACTGGATCGCGGAAGTAGACGGCGACTTCGGCTGGAGAATGTTCGACGAGAATACCGCGGCGGGGATGTGCTACACCTCGGGAACCACTGGCGATCCGAAGGGCGTTGTATATTCGCATCGTTCCAACGTGCTGCACGCGATGATAGCGAACAACGGTGACGCGCTGGGCGCGGCATCGAGGGATACAATGCTGCCGGTGGTGCCGCTATTCCACGCCAATAGCTGGGGAATCGCGTTCTCGGCGCCGTCCATGGGAACCAAGCTGGTGATGCCCGGCGCCAGGCTCGACGGCGCATCGATATTCGAATTGCTGTCGACCGAGAAGGTCACCGTCACCGCCGGCGTGCCCACCGTGTGGCTGATGCTGTTGCAGCATATGGAGAAGAACAACCTGAAGCTGCCGAACCTCAAGGTTCTGAACTGCGGCGGCTCGGCGATGCCGCGCTCGATGATCAAGGCTTTCGACGACATGGGCGTCGAGGTTCGCCACGCATGGGGCATGACGGAAATGTCGCCGCTCGGCACGGTCGGAGCGCTCCAGGGCCAGTTCAGCCACCTCGAGGGCGACGCCAGGCTCGACATGCTGCAGATGCAGGGCTACGCGCCGTTCATGGTTGAAATGAAAATCACCGACGACGCCGGAAAGGAATTGCCTTGGGACGGCAAGATCCCGGGCCGGCTCAAGGTGCGAGGTCCCGCGATCTCCGGCGCCTACTACCGCATCAAGGACGATATCCTCGACGAGCAGGGATTCTTCGATACCGGCGATGTCGCCACCATCGACGAGCATGGCTACGTGCGGATCACGGATCGATCGAAGGACGTGATCAAGTCCGGAGGCGAATGGATTTCCTCGATCGATCTGGAAAACCTCGCGGTCGGCCATCCCAAGGTCGCGGAAGCCGCCGTGATCGGCATGCCCCATCCGAAGTGGGGCGAACGGCCGCTCCTCATTGTTCAGGTCAAGCAGGGCGGGAGCCTGACGCGCGAGGAGATTCTCGGTTTCATGGACGGCAAGATCGCCAGTTGGTGGATGCCCGACGACGTCGTCTTCGTCGACAGCATTCCCCACACCGCCACCGGAAAGATTCTGAAAACGGCGCTGCGCGAACAGTTCAAGGATTACAGCCTGCCCACGGCGGCAGCATAAGTCGCCGCCATCACGGACAGACAATGTCAAAAACGGGAAGCGGCGTACCGCCTCCCGCAGAGTGGTTTGTCAGGTACCAGCCGCGACCGGCTCCAGGGTACCGAAACGGCCGCTCTGGAAATCGATCATGGCCTGACGGATTTCACCTTCCGTGTTCATGACGAAGGGACCGCGCATCACCACCGGCTCATCGATCGGTTCACCCGAAAGCACCAGCACCGAGGCTTCGCCGTTGGCTTCGAGCCGCACCTCGCCGCCGCTGCGGTCAAGCAGCGCGAACTGCGCCTCCCGCGCGATCTCGCCGCCATTGATCTGCACGGTGCCTTTCAGCACCACGACGGAGACGGTGTGGCCTTCGTGCGGACCAAGCGTCGCGACGCCGCCGCGGTTGAGCCTCACGTCGTAGATGTCGATCGGCGTGAAGGTCTTCGCCGGTCCCTTGCGGCCGTCGAACTCGCCCGCGATCACCCGCAGCCGGCCGGCGCCGTCCGGCAGATCGACCGCCGGGATGTCGGCGTCAAGCAAGGTCTGGTAGCCGGGATCGGCGTTCTTCGCTTCAGCCGGCAGGTTAACCCAGAGCTGCACCATCTCCAGCGTGCCGCCTTTTCTGGTGAAGGCGCGCGAGTGAAACTCCTCGTGCAGGATGCCCGACGCCGCCGTCATCCACTGCACGTCGCCGGGTCCGATCAGACCGCCGTTGCCGGTGGAATCGCGGTGTTCGACCTCGCCCTGATAGACGATGGTGACGGTCTCGAAGCCGCGATGCGGATGAACGCCGACGCCGCGCGGCTGCTCGGCCGGGGTGAAGTTCGCCGGGCCGGCGTAGTCCAGCAGCAGGAACGGGCTGACATGATCGCCGTGGCTGGCGTGCGAAAACAGCGAGCGCACGGGAAAGCCGTCACCCACCCAATGCTGCCGGGGGCCGCTGAAAACACCGAGAACCTTTCGCATGATGAACCTCCATTGCACGACCGGGATCGATCGCCTGTTGCAGCGGATGATATGGACGAGACAATTGCCTCGGTAGCTAGCTATATTGCGCCTCAGTGTCCTATTAATGAGACAATGATGCAGGACCTCAACGATCTCTATTTCTTCGTGCGGGTGGTCGATCACGGCGGGTTTGCGGCCGCCGCGCGCGCGCTGGGGATGCCGCGTTCGCGGTTGAGCCGCCGCATCGCGGCTCTGGAGGAACGACTGGGAGTACGGCTGATCCAGCGGTCGACCCGACGCTTCAGCATCACCGAGATCGGGCAGGATTATTACCGGCACTGCGTCGCCATGCTGGTTGAAGCCGACGCGGCGCAGGAACTGATCGAGCGTTCGCGCACCAAGCCGCAGGGCATCGTGCGCGTGAGCTGCCCGCCGCCCCTGCTCTACTTCCAGGTTGGCGACATGATCGCCAGCTTCATGGCCGAGTGCCCGGACGTCGAGGTGCATCTTGAAAGCACGCCGCGCCGGGTCGACGTCATCGCCGAGGGCGTGGACGTCGCGCTGCGCGTGCGCTTTCCGCCGTTGGACGACAACGATCTGGTGATGCGGGTGCTGGCGGAAAGCACGCAGCGGCTGGTGGCTAATCCGACGCTGTTGAAGAAGCTGTCTCATCCGCCGGTTCCGGCCGATCTCGCCATGTTTCCCAGCATCGGCTGGGGACCGCCGCATCAGCGTCATGAATGGTGCCTCGAGGGTCCGGACGCCGCCACCGCGCTGATCCCGTACACACCAAGGCTCATCACCGAGGACATGGTGGCGCTGCGCTTCGCGGCGTTACGCGGCATCGGCGTCGGACAGTTTCCTACCATGGTCGTGAAGGCCGATCTCGACTCGGGCGCGCTGGTGGACGTGCTGCCGCAGTGGAGACCCCGCGCCGGCATCGTCCATGCGGTATTCTCGTCGCGACGCGGGTTGCTGCCGTCGGTACGGGCATTGCTGGATTTCCTGGCGGCGGAGTTCGCCGCACTCGCCCGCGCAGACGCCGACGTTTCGCCGCAAGGCAAAATGCGCTAGGTGATCTCGCGACCAACCACCGGTCGCAACGAGACGCTCCAATGGCTCGCAGGTTTTCCGCGCCCTATCAATCCGAACCGTTCTCCGCGCTGGCGACGTGGTCGAGACGGCTGGCGGTGTTCTCCGCGGTCGCGACGGTTGTGTCCGTCATGATCGTGCGATTCGGCTTCCTCGAGATCAAGCCAGCGCTCGCGACCCTCTTCGGCGCTCTGGCCTGCGCCGTGCTGTCGATCCTGGTGGCGCTCGCGGGCCTGGTGGCGCTCTGGCGGGACGGCTCGCGCGGCATAGGCCGCACCCTGGCGGCGCTGTTTCTGGATGCGCTCATACTGGCCTATCCAGCATACCTGGCCGTGCGGTATCGCAGCCTGCCGGCGATCCACGACATCACCACCGACCCGATCAATCCCCCGCAGTTCGTGGAACTGGCGCGGCTGCGCGGCACCGATGGCGCCAACACAGCCGTCTACGCCGGGCTCTATTCCGCCGAACTGCAGCGCGCCGCCTATCCGGAGATCGAACCTGTCGACCTGGACGTAACGGCCCAGCGTGCCTTCGAGATCGTCCAGAAACTTGTCGCCAGGCGCAAATGGCTGGTGATCGATGCGCGCGCGCCACAGCCACGGCAGCCCGGCCATATCGAGGCCGTGGCGAAAACGCCGGTCATGGGATTCCGCGAGGACGTCGCGATCCGCATCACGCCCGACAGCGACGGGTCACGGGTCGATATCCGCTCATCGTCGCGTTATTTCGAACACGATCTCGGCAGCAATGCCGCGCGCGTCAGCAAATTGATCGACGACATCAATGCCGCCGCCGAAAACACCGTCGAGAAACCGGCGAAGCAGCCGCGCGCGCCGGTCAAGCCTCCCGCCAGGGGCGAAGGCAAGCGATAACGCGTTTTCGAGCGAAGTGGCTGCCGGTTCGCGTGAAGAAAACGCGTCAAATCAAAATCACGGGGCCCCGCTTCTGATTCCATCATAAGCGGAAAGGCTCTGGGCTCACGCCAACCGGTAGCGGCCGCCGATGACGGGGTCGCCATCCGTAAGCACGACGCCGCGCGTCACCAGATCTTCCAGATGTGCCAGCACCGAGTAGCCGGCGGCACCGGACAGCCGCGGATCAAGGCCGATATAGATGGCGCGGACCAGGGTCGGAATGTCGGCCTCGCCTTTTGCGAGCCGATGCAGGATCGACGCCTCGCGCGCCTTGCGGTGTCGCACGAGATGACGCGCAAAGCGCGGGCCGTCCGGAATTTCGGGACCATGGCCGGAGAGATACAGTTGCTCGTCCCGGCGCGACAGCTTCTCCAGCGACGCCATGTAGTCGACCATCGAACCGTCCGGCGGCGCGACGATCGAGGTGGACCAGCCCATGACGTGATCGCCCACGAAAAGAAGGCTTCGCTGCTTCCACGCAAAGGCCATGTGGTTCGCGGTGTGTCCCGGCGTCGCCACGGCTTCCAGCGCCCAGCCGTCGCCGGCCACAACCTCGCCATCGCCAAGGCGAATGTCCGGATGAAAATCGCGGTCGGCGCCGGATTCCGGACTGTGTTTTTCGCTTTCAAAACGCGGGCGCGAGGCGCGATGCGGCCCCTCCGCATAAACCGGCGCCCCCGTCGCGGCTTTAATGCGCGCGGCGTTCGGCGAATGATCCCTGTGCGTGTGGGTGACGAAGATATGCGTCACGGTCTCGCCTCTCACCGCATTGAGCACCGCTTTCGCATGGGCCTCGCTGTCCGGCCCCGGATCGATGATCGCGACCTTGCCGCGGCCGACGATGTAGCTCACGGTTCCCGTGAAGGTGAACGGGCTCGGATTATCACACAGCACACGGCGGACACCGGGCACGACCTCGTCGGCAACGCCCGGCTTCAGCGGAAAATCGCGATTGAACGGGATGTCGTCTTCGGTGTCAGTGGGTTCGGACATCGGGGTGAATGCCTACGTTTATGCTGTCATGGCCGGCTCGTCCCCGGTCATCCACGTTTCTTTTTTGTTGCTTCAAGACGTGGATGCCCGGCACTAGGCCGGGCATGACGAACACTCAAGAACCCTACGAAAACGCGGAGATGCCGGTGATGGCGCGGCCGAGGATCAGCGCGTGGACATCGTGGGCGCCTTCATAGGTGTTGACCGTTTCGAGATTGGCGGCATGGCGCATCACGTGATATTCGATCTGAATGCCGTTGCCGCCGTGCATGTCGCGCGCCGTCCGCGCGATATCGAGCGCCTTGCCGCAATTGTTGCGTTTGATGACGGAGACCATCTCCGGCGCCATCCTTCCCTCGTCCATCAGGCGGCCAACGCGCAGGCTGCCCTGAAGCCCGAGCGCGATGTCGGTCTGCATGTCCGCGAGTTTCTTCTGCACCAGTTGCGTCGCCGCCAGGGGACGGCCGAACTGCTTTCGCTCCAGCACGTAATGCCGAGCACGATGCATGCAGTCTTCCGCCGCGCCCATGACACCCCACGAAATGCCGTAGCGGGCCCGGTTCAGGCAGCCGAACGGACCTTTCAGTCCGGACACGTTCGGCAGCAGGTTCTCTTCAGGAACCACCACGCCATCCATCACGATCTCGCCGGTGACCGAGGCGCGCAGGCTGAGCTTGCCGCCGATCTTGGGGGCGGACAGGCCCTTCATGCCCTTCTCCAGCACGAAGCCGCGGACCTGATTGTCATGCGCCGCCGAGCGGGCCCACACGATGAACAGGTCCGCGATCGGCGCATTGGAAATCCAGCTCTTCGAACCGGTCAGCCGATAACCATCCGATACCTTTTCGGCGATGGTTTTCATGCCACCGGGATCGGACCCGGCATCCGGCTCGGTGAGGCCGAAACAACCGATCCATTCGCCGCTTGCGAGCTTGGGCAGGTATTTCTTGCGCTGGCTTTCGTCGCCGTAGGCGTAGATCGGATACATCACCAGTGACGACTGCACGGAGTTCATCGAGCGGTAGCCTGAGTCAACCCGCTCGATCTCACGCGCGACCAGACCATAGGCGACGTAGCTCGCATTGGCGCAGCCGTATTGTTCCGGCAAGGTAACGCCGATCAGGCCCAGTTCGCCCATCTCGTTGAATATCTCGCGGTCGGTCTTCTCTTCCAGATAGGCATTGACGATGCGCGGCTGCAGCTTGTCCTGCGCATAGGCATGCGCGGTATCGCGGATCATGCGTTCATCTTCGGTCAACTGATCGTCCAGACAGAACGGATCGTCCCACTGGAAACTGACCGGCGCGGGTTGGTCCTTGCTTTGCGGACGAACGCTCATGACAATTCTCTCACATCGGTCGAGGTGCCATTATCGGCGAAATCAGGTCCGCCTCAATATACAGATAATTCGACGACAGGACCACGTCATTGCGGAATGCGCGCGAGGGAACGGATCCGACCCGACGGCTGATGTATCTCGCTCTCTCATCATCAGATCCATTAGCGATAGGTGCAGAGCATGTAAGCTCATGCCCGGCCGACAACGATCGTCAGCTTTCAAGATATTCGTTGGAAACGATCTCGATGCCGAAACCGGAAAGCCCCTTGTACTCGTATGCGGACGAGGTCAGATGCCGGATCGAGGTCACGCCGAGATCGCGCAGGATCTGCGCGCCGACGCCGACCTCGCGCCACTGCCGGTTGCGATCGGCTTCCGCCGACTTGTCTTCCGGGAGCGGGGCCACCGGAACGCCCGCGGCGCCGTCGCGCAGATACACCAGAACGCCGCTGCCGGCCTTCTTGAAGTGTTCGAGAACAACCTCCATGCGCCGCGGCCCGGCGAAGATATCGCGCACGATATTGGGCTTGTGGAAGCGAGTGAGGACGTTCCTGCCGTCGCCGATGCCGTTATAGACGAACGCGACGTGGGCCATGGAATCGAACGGCGAGCGGTATGCGTAGCCCTGCAGCGGCCCGATCGGGCTATCGATGGTGAATTCCGACACCCGCTCGATCAGCTTCTCCCGCGCCTGACGATAGGCGATGATGTCGGCGATGGTTACGTGCTTGAGCCCGTGCGCGGCAGCGAACCGCGCCACCTGCTCGCCTTTCATCACCGTGCCGTCGTCGTTCATCAGTTCGCTGATGACGCCGACCGAGGGCAGCCCGGCCAGCTTGCAGAGATCGACCGCCGCCTCGGTATGGCCCGCGCGAAGCAGCACGCCGCCGTTGCGCGCAATCAGCGGAAAGATATGACCGGGCCGGGCAAAGTCGCTGGCCCCGGCGTTGGGATTGGCGAGCGCCCGGCAACAGGAGGCGCGCTCTTCGGCCGAAATGCCGGTTCCACCGCCGGGCTTGTAGTCGATCGAGACGGTGAAGGCCGTGGTGTGGTTGGATTCGTTATGCGCGACCATCGGATCGAGCCGCAGCCGCTGCGCATTCTCGGTCGTGATCGGCGCGCAAACGATGCCGGACGTGTGCCGTATGATGAATGCCATCTTCTCCGCGGTGCAGAGCGAGCCCGCGACGATCAGATCGCCCTCGCCCTCGCGGTCGTCATCGTCGGTGACGACGACGATCTCGCCATCGGCGAAGGCCTGGAGAACTTCCGGAATCGGATGGGGCATGAGGCGCGCTTTCCCGTGTGACGAAATTTCGTATGGCCCAGTGGTCCGATTCTAACATTTGCATTCCGTTGCGGCAGGCGTTCTTGCAAATGTTAGAATCAAAGGACCACTGGCAAATATAGGTTTCAAGTGGAGTTTTGGATTTGACATTCGCTTCCCGCGTTCGCTGCAAACCGGGCAGCGAATGTCAAACCCACTCCACTAGAGCATTTTCCGGCTAAGCAAAACCGGTACCCGCTTTTGCGGAATACGCGCTGAGCGGGCTGCGGCGCAACCGAGCGGCCGGTATCAGCCGCAAGTTATGCCTTTATATGGTTCTTGCTACGAAAATGGCGAGGGACGGCTTACGGCAGCACCTCCCGGCGTTCGCTCAGAAGCACGTCGGTCTCGGCGCGCTTGTCGGCCAGCAGGCCGTTATCGGCGGCCTCGATCGCCGCGAACAGTTCGTGCGCGTCCGTCAGCCGCGTCACCGTCACGTAGTCCGCGCCGGCGGCATATTGATCCTCGACATCCGACAGCAGGTCCGCCGTCGAAATGATCTTGGCGGTCGGGTTGAGCGAGCGGACGTGACGAACGAGTTTGACATTGGTGGCGCCCTTGAGCAGCGAATCCGGCACGCTCAGAATGATGATCTCGGCGCCGCCGACCCCGGCATGCAGCAGCGTGTCCACATTGCTGATGTCACCATAGGTGACGTGCAGGCCACGGGCAGAAAGGGTGCTGAATACCACGGGGTTGAAGTCGACCACCGCGATCTGATCCAGCAGCGACTCGTTGCGGCGTTCGATCTCGCTCAAAAGTGCGCTGGCGGCGCGGAAGAATCCGAGGATGACGATGCGGCGCGGCTCGGCATGATCTCCGTGTCCGCCCTCGCCGGCCTCGGTGCGGTCGAGGTCGCGCAAACCGAGCCGCTTCAAAAACCTGATCCCCGATCGCGAAAGCTGATCGCTGCGCCCGATCGCGAACGTGCTCAGCACGGCCAGCACCACGAAGGCGAACGAGGCCGCGCTCGCGGTCTGAGTGCTGATGTGTCGCGCAGCCAGCCCGGTCTGGATCACGACCAGCGAAAACTCGCTGATCTGCGCCAGGTTGATGGCCGGCAGCAGGCTGGCGCGCAGGCCCTGTTTCATCAGATACAGCGGCACGAAGGTGGTGACCAGGCGGCTCGCCACCGTGAAGGCTGCGATCGTCAGCGCGAGCCAGATCACCGAGCCGTTCGGGATCGGGATCGTCATGCCCAGCGCGACGAAAAACAGCGTAATGAAGAAGTCGCGCAACGTCGTCACCTTGGCGGTGACGTCGAGCGCATAAGGGAAAGTCGAGAGCGACACGCCCGCCACCAGCGAGCCCATTTCGCGGGACAGATGCAGCCGCTCGGCGATCTCCCCGATCAGAAAACACCACGCCAGCGCGCCGAGCAGCACCAGTTCCGGGCGGCGCGCGATCTGGTGAAACAGATATGGCAACACATAGCGGCTGAGGACCAGCGCGGTCGCGACCAGCGCCCCGACCCGCGCGATCGAGAGCAGGACGATGGAGATCTGAAGGTTGTCGAGGCTGGGCTGCACCGCCAGGAACAGGATCGCGAAAATATCCTGCAGCACCAGCACGCCGAGGGTGATGCGGCCCGGCAGAGTGTCGAGTTCGCGTTTCTCGTACAGGACCTTGACGATGATGACCGTGCTCGACAGCGCGCAGGCGACGCAAAGATACAGCGCATCGAAACCGCCCTGGCCCATCGCAAGACCGATCGCCATGAAAAACAACACGCCGAGGATGCAGCCGCCGAGGAGCTGGCCGCCGCCGGCGATCAGGATCACCGGCCCGGCGCGCACGATCTTCTTCAGGTCGATTTCCAGGCCGATCATGAAGAGCATGAAGATCAGACCGAGCTCGGAAATGGTCTGGATCGATGCCTGCGATTTGACCCATCCCATTCCGAACGGACCGATGACGAACCCGGCCACCAGATAGGCCAGGATCAGCGGTTGCCGGGAAAAATGCGCTGCCAGCCCGAGGCCCCAGGCGAACAGGATGGAAAGCGTGATATCGCCAATAAGCTCGTGCATGCCCCCTCAGCCGGTCGACAGAATCTCGGAAGTCCGGGCCAAGATACGCGGTTAACGCCGGCTTCGTCGATGCCCGTCGCGCCTGCTGCTTCGCGCCTTCAAGGAATCGCTCCCCCGCGAACGCGGGCACGCTGGCCGTACGGCATCGCAATTCGGCATCGGCAACCGTGCGCCGCGGATGTACCTGATCCAGGTTGTCATGGAAAGACGTGTTCGGGAGAAGGATTCGAACCTCGATCCCCGCTATGATCGCGTGCCCCGGCGCAGCAGCAATTTTACGCCAGGCTCCGTCTTACCGACGTCTGGCCACGTATCGATCTCTATGCGACCCGGACGGAGTTCAGGAAGTTGTTGACCTCCGCCTTGAGCCGGGCGCTGTCGCGCGACAGCGTTTGCGCCGCAGTCAACACCAGGGACGAGGCAGTTCCTGTTTCCGCCGCTCCGCGCTGCAGATTGCCGACATTCGAGGAAACTTCCTGCGCGCCCTGGGCGGCGTGTTGCACGTTGCGGGAGACTTCCTGGGTAGTCGCGCCCTGTTCCTCGATCGCCGAGGCGATCGTGGAGGAGATGCCTGACAGCTTTTCGATGGAATTGCGAATTTCGTTGATCGCGGCGACGGATTCCTGCGTGGCGGATTGGATGTCGCCGATCTGCTGACCGATTTCGCCGGTGGCCTTGCCGGTTTGCTCGGCGAGCGCCTTCACTTCCGAAGCGACGACCGAAAATCCGCGGCCAGCCTCCCCGGCGCGCGCAGCCTCGATCGTGGCGTTGAGAGCAAGGAGGTTGGTTTGACCCGCGATATTGTTGATGATCTCGACGATGTCGCCGATGCGCGATGCCGCGCTCGACAGCGCACTGACGCGCTCAGTCGCCGAGTGCACCTGATCGACGGCATTGCCCGCCATGCGCGCCGACTCCTGCACCCGCTGGCTGATTTCGCA
Source organism: Nitrobacter sp. 62-13 (assembly GCF_001896955.1). Taxonomy (GTDB): domain Bacteria; phylum Pseudomonadota; class Alphaproteobacteria; order Rhizobiales; family Xanthobacteraceae; genus Nitrobacter. The sequence goes on from NZ_MKRN01000172.1 coordinate 36,729, forward strand.
AACCGAGGCGGTCATCTCCTCGGTGGCCGAAGCCACCGAATTGACGTTCGAGGAGGCTTCGTTCGATCCGTTGGCAACGCGCGCCGCAAAATCCCTCGCGTGGTCGGCATTGGACGCGAGCGTGGTTGCGGACGCTTCCAGTTCGGTCGCCGACGTGGCGACAGCCTGGACGATTTCGCCGATCGCCGCTTCGAAGGAATCGGCGATCTTCGTCATGTCCGCCTTGCGCTGGATGTCGGCCCGGCGTTGCGTGGAATTGACCTCTTCCCGGCTGAAGCGGATCAGTGTCTGCACGGTCTGAAGGTTGCGAAGCGCCGTACCGATTTCGTCATCGCGCTTGATCTCGATCCGATTGTCGAATTTGTCGTGGACGAGGTTCACCATCGTCTCGTTCAGGTGATGCATCGGTTCCTCAAACGCACGAAGCGTCTGGCGTCCGACGAGTCCTGCGGCAGCAACCCCGGCAATGCCAAGAAAGCCGAGGACGGCCCCCCACGCCCCGCCGGCCACGGTTGCCCCCAGCGCGCTACAGGTCAGCAGGAAAGCGGCCTGCAGCGTGATCAACGTCGTCATGCGCGCCCGCATGGTCCGTGTGAACAACCCGAAACGGTCGAAGAACGATCGCTTCCGGATGATACCGGCATCGATCCGGTACGGGTGCCGCCGCTTTTCGCGAATGGCGGCATAGACTTCCTCCGCCAGCGCGCGCTGGTCGGCAGCAAGCCTGGTGCGGATCGAGGTATAGCCGCTGACCTGCCCGTTCGTACGGATCGGCGAGGCGGTCGCAAGCACCCAGTAGAAACCACCGTTCTTGCGGCGGTTCTTGATCGCGCCGACCCAGGGCTTCTCGGCCTTCAGCGTGTCCCAGAGATTTTCGAACGCCTCCGGCGGCATGTCCGGGTGGCGGACGATATTGTGCGCCTTGCCCATCAATTCCTCGGACGTGAATTCCGCAGCGTCGATGAAGTCCTCGTTGACGTAGGTGAGACGACCCTTGAGGTCGGTCCTCGAAACGATCAGCGTCTCATCGGAAACGGGATATTCTGCATCGGTAACCGGAAAGTTCTTGCGCACGGGGAAACTCGTCGATCTGTTGGGGTTGAGGCAAGCGTTGCACCCGATGCACTGCCATGGCGCGATTCGCGAAGAATTGCGTGAGCAGAAATCGGTAGCGTTATCCTCAAAAGCTTACCTGGGAAGAACGCATATCGAGCCTGGTGGCAACTCGGGCAAGTGAACCATCGCGGATGGCACCTTCTGTGGTTTACCGGGATTCAAGCTCTAAAGCGTATCGAAAACACAATAGGACAATCCGGTTAAAAAACGGTGGTTGGCAGCTACGCGAGCGGGCTTGACCGTTTTGCAAAGGATCACGACATCTCAGCCACTCCTCCCGATTGTCGATGGATATGGTTGATCACCCTCGCCGCTTTCAGGACAGCAAATCAACCATCAGGCATATCACTTCGCCGCTGGTGTTGTCGTATCGAGGCGATAGCTGGCATGGCAGGCGACGCACGCCGATAGCTGTGTGCCCAGACTTGCGAGCAGCTGCTCGCGACTCGCGCCTGACCCCGCTGTGGCGGCAATCTCGTCAAAGCGCCTATGGACGCTGAGCCCGAGCCGCTTGAACTCGATCGGCAACTTGGCCATCAGTGCTGGATTGACGTCGGCGGCCGCTGCCATGCCGCTCGCACGCGCCGCCTTCGCAACCCGCTCCATGTCGCCTGCCTTCACCCCGTCAACCACGACCTGCACGGTCTCAAGCATGCTGCGCATTTCGGCGAGAACGAGATCGCGCTCGTCCGACGCCAACAGAACAGCCGTGCGCCCGTCGGGCGCCACCCGCGTCTGGCCGCGAATGAAGAAAAAGATGGCCACGCCAATGGTAACAAACCAAAGAGCAATGGCCGCAACGGACAGCACACGCGTACTCATGGGATCGTTCTCCTCGCCGCCCAGCGGGCAGCCGCGGTGCTGCAGCCCACATTGCGTCATAGAGCAGATGCAGGTTTCCATGCTTTGCTCTTGCGCAAAGTCGGCGGTCCGCTGGATGACGAGCAACGCCGGGCTGCTCCGGTTCGCAGATCCGGGAGCAGCCGTGTTCTCTATCCCGCTAATGAAAATTTTGGTTTGGCCAAAGGTGATATGCAGGCATATCACTGCGACGCTGCCTTCCCGACAGAAGCGCGCGCCCAAGCGAAAGATGGTTCTCCTGAACACGCGGACGGTGGCGCGACGAGGCGGCTCGTTGAGACATCTATTTTAATCAGCGACACCGACCCGGTGACGGAAAACCATTTCGCCGCCCTTCCAAGCCGTGAACACCAGGATCAGCACGACCAGGCCCGAAAGAACCACGCCGGTCGGAACGACCGCTGAGCTGCCGTGCTCGTAACGGGAATACCAATTATAAAGCGCGATAAGCAGGGCGATGACGTTGCCGACCGCGTGAAATCGCGTGTCCGACAGGTTGCGAACTCGACCATCGCCGAAGACGTCAACAAGGCCCGTCACCGCAGCGATCGCTGCCGTAATGAGGCCGATGCCGAGGAGCCACAGCGAGGCTGTCGTCCAGAACTGATTTGATGTGGCGTAAAAGGCGAGGTCGGACACGAAGGTCAGAACAAAACAAACGATGGGAAACCCTATCACCATCGGATGAATCGGATGGCCAGCAACCTGTGCCGTGGAACGTGGGTTTGTCGTCATAGCAAACTCCTTTGTTGGCTAAGCCAACAACTCCGTCGAGTTCGAGTTCCTCCGCTGTTCGATCTGATCAAACTGCTACACTTGACTGTTATGGCGCGCGACGCAGCCACGCCTCTCCCGCTGCGATGACGCATGGCCAAAAATGAACCCACGTGACCGGACGACGTTAGTAGCGAGTTCCGCGTTTTCCTCCGGCGCCGCGGCGCACGATCAGAGCGGTTGCGGTGAGCCTCTCTGGCTCGAGTCGCCGTCCTGGCGCACTGGGCCGCGGATGTTCTCGCCGGATTCGTGCTCGGTGCGGTTCTGGAGCGGCTTCTTCGGCTGGGACCGGTTACCCGCCCAAAACCCCTGAAGGAGAAAACGGATGCCGATCGCTGAAGAC
>NZ_MKRN01000173.1:0-21548 GCF_001896955.1 Nitrobacter sp. 62-13
CCTGGAAAATGGTCCAGCCCTTGGCGTGCCAGAACACCACGCCGGGACCTTCCTCCTGGAAGTGGAACAGGTCGAGTTCGCGGCCGAGCTTGCGGTGGTCGCGTTTCTCGGCTTCCTCGATCTGCTTCAGATATGCGTCGAGGTCCTCCTGCTTGGCGAAGGCGGTGCCGTAGATGCGTGTCAGCATCGGGTTGTTGCTGTCGCCGCGCCAATAGGCGCCGGCCACCTTCATCAGCTTGAAGGCGTTGCCGATCTTGCCGGTCGAGGTCATGTGCGGGCCGCGGCAGAGATCGAACCAGTCGCCCTGATAGTAGATCTTGATCGGCTCGTTGCCGGGAATGGCGTCCACCAGTTCGACCTTGAAGGCCTCGCCCTTGTCGCGGAACACCTGCTTGGTTTTCTCGCGGTCCCAGACGTCCTTGGTGAAAGGTTTGTCGCGCGCGATGATCTCGCGCATCTTCTTCTCGATCGCCGGGAAGTCCTCCAGCGAGAACGGTTCGTTGCGGAAGAAATCGTAATAGAAACCGTTCTCGATCACCGGGCCGATGGTCACCTGCGTGCCCGGCCACAGTGTTTGCACGGCTTCGGCCAGCACGTGCGCCGCATCGTGGCGGATCAGTTCCAGAGCGCGCGGGTCGTCGCGGCTGATGAATTCGATCTTGACGTCGCGGTCGATCGGATCGGCAAGATCGCTGACCGCGCCGTCGAGCGCCATCGCGACAGTGCGCTTGGCCAGCGATGGCGAGATGCCTTTTGCGATATCGAGACCGGTGATGTTTTTTGGGAACTCGCGCTGCGCGCCGTCGGGAAAGGTGAGGGTGACATTATCGGCGGGCGAGACGGGCTTCAGGTTGGCGAGGCCATACTGGAATCCCGATGCGGGTTCGTTCTTGTCGGACATCGATCTCTCCTGTGGCTCACTCCTGCGAACGAGCGCAGGTAAGCGGGGATGCAGCGGTATACCAGCCGGTTCGCCCGTTGCAACGGCTGAAAGTTCCGCTTTGGGCGCAAAACGGCGTTGGGATCCTGACGGGAGTTCAGAAAAGGCCCTGGTTGCGGGCTATCCCGCGCGCACGGTCACCGCCCGATCCGAAAGACGGTCCTTTTATCGTTGCTCAGTGGGGCCGGTCGTGGACGGGAGGGTGGTTGCCCGCCTCGTCCATCCGCAGCAGCCCCTCGAACCGGGCAAACATCGCAAGGCGGTCGGCGGGCACCGTCCGCTCGGCTTTCGCGAGCGCCTCGGCGAGTTCATCTGCGACGTCGGGCGCGATGCCCACGTGTCGCAAGGCTTCGGCGCTCCTGATTCGGTCCCCGGCGCAGAGGATGATGGTCCAGCGTCCGTGCCTGTTCCGAAGAAGCGCGCGGCCGCCCATTTCGCCCTGCGTCCAGTCGGCAATCGCATAGCCGGCCGTGGCGACCACCGGTGCGACGACGAGTTTTACGTCCGGCTTGTCAAAGGTCGAATGGAGCAGATCGCGCACCGCGTCCTCATCCGGCCCCGCAATCGCCGAACCGATGAGGCTCCAGAGCACGACGAGCGCGGCAAAGAGTTTCGTCAGCACCGGAATTTCCTTATATATCCGATTACAATACGACCGATTACAACAGGTCGGCTTTACAGACGGCATTGCGAAGAGCCCACGCCAATTTCAAAATCCCTGGAGTGCCTCGCGTTGACCACCACCATCTACGGCATCAAGAACTGCGATACCATGAAAAAGGCGCGCGCGTGGCTCGACGGCCACAGCATCGCCTATGAGTTTCACGACTACAAGGCCGTTGGCATCGAGCGCGCCCGGCTCAAGGCATGGGCCGCGAAACTCGGCTGGGAAACGTTGCTCAACCGTGCCGGAACGACATTTCGAAAATTGCCCGACGCGGACAAAGCGGGATTGACCGAGGCCCGCGCCCTGGCCCTGATGCTCGATCAGCCCTCGATGATCAAGCGCCCGGTGCTGGAGGCCGGCGACAAGCTGCTGGTCGGCTTCAAGCCGGAGGTTTACGAGAAAGAGCTCCGGGCGTCGAAGCGATAACGTGGCCTCGATCCGCGCCACCATGGCGACGCCTTTGAGCTGGCGCCGATCGTCGGAGGAAGGCGAGCCGGGATCGTCGCCATTTCGACTAATGGCTGAGGGAATGACGGCTCCGACTTCCGCCGAATGCTACGTTGCACCTTGCGCAATCCAGCCCATTGACATCATATTCTGAAAGACGACCGTGTCCGGACCGGTGTCCAGCGCACCCAACGGATCCGGCAGCAAGGACTCAGCCGCGAAGGGGACACCGAGCGATAGCTGAGGGGGATTTTGAGTGACGAATGAGTTCATTCTTGAAACCCATGGATTGACCAAGGAGTTTGCTGGTTTTGTCGCCGTGCGCGACGTCGGTCTACGCGTTCGCCGCGGCAGCATTCATGCACTGATTGGTCCCAACGGAGCAGGAAAAACCACCTGCTTCAATCTGCTGACCAAATTCCTGAAGCCTTCGGCGGGGAAGATTTTCTATAACGGGCGGGACATCACCGCGCGTGCGCCGGCCGACGTGGCGCGGCTCGGATTGGTGCGGTCGTTCCAGATTTCGGCGGTCTTCCCGCATCTCACCGCGCTTGAAAACGTCAGGGTCGCGCTGCAGCGCCAGCACGGCCATTCCTTCGATTTCTGGCGTTCCAAATCGGTGCTCGATCGCTTCAACGGTCGTGCGCTTGAATTGCTGGACGAGGTGGGCCTGAGCGAGTTCGCGAAAACGCCCGCCGTGGAGATGCCGTACGGCCGCAAGCGCGCGCTGGAGATCGCGACGACGCTGGCGCTCGATCCGGAAATGATGCTGCTCGACGAACCGATGGCCGGCATGGGGCACGAGGACATCGACAGGATCGCCGCGCTCATCAAGCGCATTTCGGCGAAGTACACGATCCTGATGGTCGAGCACAATCTGAACGTGGTCGCGAGCCTCTCCGACATCATCACCGTGCTGACGCGCGGGCACGTGCTCGCCGAGGGCAATTACGCCGACCTCACCAAGGACGAGCGCGTCAGGGAAGCCTATCTGGGAGCGGGTCATGGCTGACGGGACGACGATTGCGCCGGGCGTCGCCGGTTCCGCAAGGCCCGCCGGCGACGTCATGCTCGCGGTTGAAAATCTGCAAGCGTGGTACGGCGAGTCCCACGTCCTTCATGGCATCAGCTTCAACGTCGCGGCGGGAGAGGTTGTCACGCTGCTCGGTCGCAACGGCGCCGGCAAGACCTCGACGCTGAAGTCGATCATGGGGATCATCGGCAAGCGCACGGGATCGATTCGTTTCGATGGTCACGACATTTCGCGCGCTTCGTCGGACAAGATCGCGCGTTTGGGCATTGCGTTCTGTCCGGAGGAGCGGGGCATCTTCGCGAGCCTCGATGTGCGCGAGAACCTGATGCTGCCGCCGGAGGTCCGCAGCGGCGGCCTGTCGCTGGATCAGATCTTCACGCTGTTTCCCAATCTGAAGGAGCGGCTGCGCAGCCAGGGCACCAAGCTGTCCGGCGGCGAGCAGCAGATGCTGGCGATCGCGCGCATCCTGCGCACGGGCGCGCGCTTCCTGATGCTCGACGAGCCGACCGAGGGTCTCGCGCCCGTCATCATCCAGCAGATCGGCCATACCATCGCGCGATTGAAGTCGGAGGGATTCACGATCCTTCTGGTGGAGCAGAATTTCCGTTTCGCAGCGACGCTCGCCGACCGTTTCTATGTGGTCGAGCACGGCAAGATCATCGACGGCTTCGCGAGTTCCGAGTTGCAGGCCAACATGGACAAACTTCATACCTATCTCGGTGTTTAGGCGGCGTCCCCCGACGGGACCAAAACGGAGTGGGAGAAAATGAGGATCAGATTAGCAGCTCTACTCGTCGGCACGGCGCTGACTTTTGGCATGACCTTCGCCGCGATGGCCCAGGACAAGGTGACGGACAAGAACGTCAAGATCGGCGTACTGACGGACCTTTCGAGCCTGTATGCCGACCTTGGCGGAGAGGGTTCGGTCGTCGCGGCAGAGATGGCGGCCGATGATTCCGGGTTGAAGGCCAAGGGCTGGAAAATCGACGTCATCTCCGCGGATCACCAGAACAAGCCCGACGTCGGCGCCGGCATCGCGCGCCGATGGATCGACACCGACAAGGTCGACATCATCGCCGACGTGCCGAACTCCGGTGTTGCGCTTGCAGTCAACAACATCGTGAAGGAGAAGAACAGCATCCTGCTCGATTCAGGCGCCGGCTCCTCGGAACTGACCAACACGCAGTGCACGCCGAATACGGTCCACTTCACCTACGACACCTACATGCTGGCGCAAAGCACCGGCGGCGCGATGGTGAAGGCCGGCGGCGACACATGGTTCTTCATCACGGCGGACTATGCCTTCGGTCATGCCCTTGAGAACGACACGACTGCGGTCGTCAAGGCCAACGGCGGCAAGGTGCTGGGAAGCGTCAAGGCGCCGCTGAACACGGCTGACTTCTCGTCCTATCTGCTGCAGGCCCAGGCATCGAAGGCCAAGGTGATCGGGCTTGCCAATGCGGGCGGCGACACCACCAACTCGATCAAGCAGGCTGCGGAATTCGGCATCGTCAAGGGTGGTCAGAAACTTGCCGGCCTGCTCATGTTTCTGTCGGATGTCCACTCGCTCGGCCTGAACGTGGCGCAGGGGCTCAACCTGAGCGAAACGTTCTACTGGGACGCCAACGACCAGACCCGGGCCTTCTCGAAGCGCTTCAGCGAACGCCTGAAAACGCACGCGATGCCGACAATGGTTCATGCCGGCGTCTATGCGGGTCTCCTGCACTACTTCAAGGCGCTGGAGGCGCTCGGCGGCAATCCGCATGACGGCGCCAAGGTGGTGGCCAAGATGAAGGAGATGCCGACCGACGATCCGCTGTTCGGCAAGGGCGTGATCCGGATCGACGGCCGCGCGATACATCCGGCGTTCCTGTTCGAGGTCAAGGCTCCGGCGGAGTCCAAGGGCCCGTGGGATCTCTACAAGCTGGTCGGCACCACGCCGGGAGATCAGGCGTTCCGGCCGCTGTCGGAAAGCAAGTGTTCGCTGGTCAAGCATTGACGCTGCGGCCGCTCCGGCGGCGTCGAGCCGCCGGGGCGCCGTTGCCCACGGATAAAAGTTCACGAACGGATCGAAGGGCAGGAGCAATATGTCGATCAATCTGCAGGCCCTCTCCGCGCAGCTTCTGGTCGGGCTGATCAACGGCTCCTTCTATGCGCTGCTGAGCCTCGGTCTCGCCGTGATCTTCGGCATGCTCAACATCATCAATTTCGCGCATGGCGCGGTCTACATGATGGGCGCGTTCTGCGCCTACTTCCTGCTTAATGTCTTCGGGATCGGCTACTGGCCGGCGCTGATCCTCGCACCGGTTCTCGTGGGCATCTTCGGCATGCTCACGGAGCGGACCATGCTGAAATGGCTGGCGGGGCTGGATCATCTGTATGGACTGCTGCTGACCTTCGGTCTGGCGCTGATTATTCAGGGCGTGTTCCAGAATTATTTCGGCTCCTCCGGTCTGCCCTACGCCATTCCCAGCGAATTGCAGGGCGGCATCAATCTCGGCTTCATGTTCCTGCCGATCTACCGCGGCTGGGTGATCGTATGTTCGCTGGTGGTCTGCATCGCCACCTGGTACCTGATCGAGCGGACCCGGCTCGGCGCCTACCTGCGCGCGGCGACGGAGAATCCCACGCTGGTGCGCGCGTTCGGCATCAATGTGCCGCGCATGATCACGCTGACATACGGGTTGGGCGTCGGTCTCGCCGCGCTGGCCGGCGTATTGTCGGCGCCGATCAATCAGGTGCGGCCGCTGATGGGGGCGGACCTGATCATCGTGGTGTTCGCGGTGGTGGTGATCGGCGGCATGGGATCGATCATGGGATCGATCATCACCGGATTTGCGCTCGGCATCATCGAGGGACTGACGAAGTATTTTTATCCCGAGGCGTCCAATACCGTGGTTTTCGTGCTCATGGTTCTCGTGCTGCTGGTGAAGCCGACGGGATTGACGGGACGGGCGGTCTGACATGGCAGCATTGACCGACAATACCGTTCGGACCACAAGCCGTCGCATCATCGGCGACGAGATGATCGTTTTCATCCTGATGACCGCGGTGCTGGCCATCGTTCCGATGACCGGGATCTACCCGTACTTCGTGATGCAGGGGCTTTGCTTCGCGCTGCTCGCCTGCGCGTTCAATCTGCTGCTCGGCTACGGCGGCCTGCTGTCGTTCGGCCATGCGATGTTTCTCGGAACAGCCGGTTATGTCTGCGCACATGCGTTGAAGGTATGGGGTTTCCCGCCCGAGTTGGGCATCGTCGCGGGCGTCGTCGCGGCGGCTCTGCTCAGTATCGTCACCGGTGTCGTCGCCATTCGTCGCCAGGGCATCTACTTCGCGATGATTACGCTGGCGCTCGCGCAGCTTCTTTATTTCATCTACCTGCAAACGCCGTTCACCCATGGCGAAGACGGTATCCAGGGAGTTCCGCAGGGAAAGATGTTCGGCGTCCTCGACCTGTCGCATCCGGACACGCTTTACTACGTCGTTCTGGGCGGCTTTCTGTTCGGCTTCCTGGCGATCTACCGTGCCATCAACTCGCCGTTTGGCGAGGTCTTGAAGGCGATCCGCGAGAACGAGCAGCGCGCGATATCCCTGGGCTACAAGACCGACCAGTATAAGCTTCTGGCTTACATCCTGTCGGGCACGCTCGCCGGGCTGGCCGGATCGCTCAAGGTGCTGGTGGCGCAGAACGCCTCGCTGACCGACGTGCACTGGACAATGTCGGGTGAAATCGTGCTGATGACGCTGGTGGGCGGCCTCGGCACGGTCTTCGGACCCGTGGCCGGCGCCTTTGCGATCATCGCCATGCAGCAGTATCTGGCCGGTTTCGGGCAATGGGTCACCGTGATCCAGGGCGTGATCTTCGTCGTCTGCGTGCTGACCTTCCGCCGCGGCGTAGTCGGCGAAATTGCTCATTATTTTAAGCGATCGCTGTAATTATCGCGTGAATGGAGCTTTTTGGGGCGTACAAACCGGTGGATGATCCCGCCGGTTGCGATGTCGATTGCCCACTTTCCCGGAAATGGTTTATGACACCCATGCGCTCCGGACAGGCGGCCCGGTTCTCTGTCTTGCAAAGTGGAATGCAGCAATGCTGAGTTGGTTTCGGTTCTTTCTGCCGAAAGAGGAGCGTTTTTTTGACCTGTTCGCCCGCCACTCGCAAACCATCGTGCAAGGCGCGCAGGCGCTTCAGGGAATGCTGAACGGCGGCGAAGAAACGCCGGTGTTCTGCCAGCGGGTCAGCCAGTTCGAGAACGATGCGGACAACATCACGCGCGAGGTATTGACCGCAGTCCGCCGGACCTTCATTACCCCGTTCGACCGCGTGGACATCAAGAACCTGATTACCTCGATGGACGACGCCATCGACCAGATGCAGCAGACCGCGAAAGCCGTGGTGCTGTTCGAGGTGCGCACCTTCGAGCCGCCGATGCGCGAGATTGGCGCGCTGCTCGTGGAATGCGCCAATCTGGTCGGCCGCGCGCTACCGCTGCTCCAGTCGATCAGCAATAACGTCGCAATGCTGACGGCCATCACCGAGGAACTCGGCAAACTGGAAGGCCGGGTCGACGATCTGCACGATATCGGCCTGAAGGAGCTTTTCCTGAAGCACCGCAACGCCAATGCAATGGACTTCATCGTTGGCGTCGAGATCTATGATCACCTGGAAAAGGTCGCCGATCGCTTCGACGACGTTGCCAACGAGATCAACAGCATCGTCATCGAGCAGGTATAGGGCAGGGCCGCGCCGTGGACGCCATGCTTGGTCTTCCGGTTCTGGTCGGACTGATCGCCGCTGCTCTGCTGTTCGATTTCCTGAACGGGCTGCACGACGCCGCAAATTCGATCGCCACCATCGTCTCGACCCGGGTGCTGCGGCCGCAATACGCGGTGCTGTGGGCGGCATTCTTCAATTTCGTCGCGTTTCTGGTGTTCGGCCTGCACGTCGCCAACACGATCGGAACGGGCATCATTGAACCCAACGTGATCGACGCGCAGGTGATCTTCGCCGCGCTGGTCGGCGCCATGGTCTGGAATCTGGTCACCTGGGGGCTCGGAATTCCGTCAAGCAGCTCGCATGCGCTGATCGGCGGCCTGCTCGGCGGCGGCATCGCCAAGGCGGGCTTTGCCGCAGCGGTCTGGAGCGGCCTGTCGAAGACGTTGATTGCGATCGTATTGTCGCCGCTGGTCGGCTTCCTGCTCGCTCTGGTGCTGGTCGGCATCGTGTCGTGGCTGTCGGTGCGTTCGACGCCGTTCGCGGTCGATCGCGCGTTCCGCACCTTGCAGTTCTTTTCCGCGTCGCTTTATTCGCTGGGCCACGGTGGCAACGACGCGCAGAAGACCATGGGCATCATCGCGGTGTTGCTGTATTCGCAAGGCTACCTCGGCGATCATTTCGTGATCCCGTTCTGGGTGGTGCTGGCGTGTCAGGCCGCGATGGCGTTGGGGACGCTGATGGGCGGCTGGCGGATCGTGCGGACCATGGGCCTTCGCATCACCAAGCTGACGCCGATGCAGGGTTTTTGCGCGGAGACCGGGGGCGCGGCGACGCTGTTCATGGCGACGTTTCTCGGCGTCCCGGTATCGACCACCCACACCATCACCGGCGCCATCGTCGGCGTCGGCGCGGCGCGGCGGTTGTCGGCGGTGCGCTGGAACGTCGCGAGCTCCATCGTCTACGCGTGGGTAATCACCATACCCGCATCGGCGCTGGTCGCCGCGCTGGCTTATTGGGTGGTGTCGTTCGTCAAGTAACGAGTTTCAGCCCGGCGATGCCGGCGACGATCAGACCGATGCAGAGGAGCCTCGCCATGGTCGCGGGATCGCCGAACAGCACGATGCCGAGGATCGCGGTTCCGACCGCGCCGATGCCGGTCCAGACCGCATAGGCGGTGCCGATCGGCAGCGTCTTGAGCACCAGCCCGAGCAGCGCCAGGCTCGCCGCCATGGCCGCCAGCGTCAGCATCGAGGGCACGAGCCGCGTGAATCCGTCGGTGTATTTGAGGCCGATCGCCCAGCCGACTTCCATCAATCCGGCGACGAACAGCATGAACCAGGCCATGACGGACCCTCCTTGAAATACGGGCAGGGTCGTCCCCGCGGAGACCAGAGCGTTCTGGATGGAAGGTCGTCCTTCCGCGTATTATATGAGGCCGCGAGCGCTGGTGCGCAACCGCGCTCGATCTTGTAAATCCCCTTGATCCGACCGCTTTTCCCTGCCACACGCTCGCTGATGTCCGACCTGGCCCTGCAGAATGAACCAGCCTCGCGTTCGCCGCTGGCGGCGGAAGTCGCGCGCCGGCGCACCTTCGCGATCATCTCGCACCCTGACGCCGGCAAGACCACGCTGACGGAAAAGCTCTTGCTGTTCGGCGGCGCCATCAATCTTGCCGGACAAGTCAAGGCGAAGGGCGAGCGGCGCAACACCCGCTCCGACTGGATGAAGATCGAGCGCGACCGCGGCATCTCGGTGGTCACCTCGGTGATGACGTTCGAGTTCGAAAACCTCGTCTTCAACCTGCTGGACACGCCGGGCCACGAGGACTTCTCGGAAGACACCTACCGCACGCTGACCGCGGTGGATTCCGCGGTCATGGTGATCGACGCCGCCAAGGGCATCGAGGCGCGGACCCGAAAGCTGTTCGAGGTCTGCCGGCTGCGCGACATCCCGATCATCACCTTCATCAACAAGATGGACCGGGAAAGCCGCGATACTTTCGACCTGCTTGACGAGATCGAGAAGACGCTGGCGCTCGATACCACCCCGATGACCTGGCCGGTCGGGCGTGGCCGCGATTTTCTCGGCACCTACGATATCGCGACCGGCGGCATTCGCCTGCTGGAAGGCGGCGGCGCCAAGACCGGCGCGGCCGAGCAGATCGACATCGCCGATCTCGCCGCGCGCAACGCCAATCTGAATGTCGACGAGATCAGGGACGAACTGGCGCTTGCGACCGAGGCCTGCAAGCCGTTCGATCTCGACGCGTTCCGTGAAGGGCATCTGACGCCGGTCTATTTCGGCTCCGCGCTGCGCAATTTCGGCGTCGGCGACCTCCTGGAAGGGCTCGGCAAATTCGCGCCGCCGCCGCGCGCGCAGGAATCGAACCTGCGCAAGGTGGCTGCCGATGAACCGCGCATGACCGCCTTCGTATTCAAGATCCAGGCCAACATGGATCCCAATCATCGCGACCGCATCGCTTTCGCACGGCTCTGTTCCGGCAAGCTGACGCGCGGCATGAAGGCGAAACTGGTGCGCACCGGCAAGCCGATGCCGCTGTCGTCGCCGCAATTTTTCTTCGCGCAGGATCGTGCGATCGCGGATGAGGCATTCGCAGGCGACGTGGTCGGCATTCCCAATCACGGCACGTTGCGGATCGGCGATACCCTGACCGAAGGCGAGGATGTCAATTTTGTCGGCGTGCCGTCCTTCGCGCCGGAAATCGTTCGCCGGGTCAGGCTTACGGATGCGATGAAGGCGAAGAAGCTGAAGGAGGCTTTGCAGCAGATGTCGGAGGAGGGCGTCGTGCAGGTCTTCCGCCCGCGCGACGGCGCGCCTGCGCTTGTCGGCGTGGTTGGCATGCTGCAGCTTGATGTGCTGAAAGCGCGTCTCGATGCCGAATATTCGCTGCCGGTGGATTTCGAGGTCAGCGAGTTTCAACTGGCGCGCTGGATTTCATCTGAGGATCGCAAGAAACTGGATGCGTTCATCGCGGCGAACGGCTCCGGGGTCGCCGACGACGTCGATGGTGACCCGGTGTTTCTGGCCAAGAACGAATTCTATCTCGGTTACACGATGGAGCGCGCCGACGGTATCACGTTCTCCAGCGTCAAGGACGTGAAGAAGACCGCGTAAGGAGGAAAACGATGGGTTTGTTAGTCATGATTGCTGGCCTTGTTCTGTTCCTCGGCGTGCACCTCGCCGCGACGAAACGCGACTTTCGTGCGGGGCTGATCTCGTCCTATGGCGATGGACCCTACAAGATCGGGTTTTCGCTGATTTCGGCGGCTGGCGTCGCTCTGATCGTCTGGGGATTTTTTCACTACCGCGCCACCGGGTGGATCGACGTCTGGCATCCGCCGCACGTGATGAAGCACATCGCTGAAGCGCTGATACTGCCTGCCGTCATTCTGGTGGTAGCGTCCTATATCCGCGGCCGCATCTACGCCAAGCTGAAGCATCCGATGCTCGCTGGCATCAAGCTATGGGCGGCGGCGCATCTGCTCGCCAACGGCGATCTTGGCTCGATCATCCTGTTCGGCTCTATCCTGGCGTGGGCGGTGATCGACCGCATCTCGCTGAAGCACCGCAAAGATCCAAGCGGCCTGCCGATTCCGGTCGGCGGGGTTCGCAACGACGTGATCGCGGTCGTCGTCGGCATTGTCGTCTATCTTGCGCTCGGGGCTCTTTTCCATCCCTATGTCGTCGGCGTTCCGGTCTTTGGAGCCTAGTGCCCTGAATCTGAAGTTCGCCTCATTATGCAGCGCCTTCCGGAGCGAACTTCAGATTCAAAGGGGCACTAGAAAGTTTATAATTCTAGTGTGGTTCAGGTTCAAAAGTTCGCTTGACGCGCTCGCAGAGAAAATGAAGCGAACTTCTGAACCACCATACTAGTGGAGCGAATTTGACATTCGTTACCCACATTGCAACAAGTCCGAGAAGCGAATGTCAAATTCAAAGCTCCACTAGAAAATTATATTTGCTAGTGGCCCTTTGATTCCCGCATTTGCACGGGAGCTGCCGGAACGGGATGCAAATGTTGGAATCGGACCGCTAGTCATGTCAGTCCAGTCGGCCTTGAAACGGAGGACAGCACCCGACATCCGCGCTCGCAAGAACGGCGATCCGATCGTGATGCTGACTTCGTATCATGCGCATACCGCCGCGCTGGTCGACCGTTATTGCGACGTCATTCTGGTCGGTGACAGCCTCGGAAACGTGATGCACGGGTTCGAGACCACGGTGCCGGTCACGCTGGACATGATGATCCTGCAGGGCCGCGCGGTGATGCGCGGCTCGCAACAGGCGCTGGTCGTGGTCGACATGCCGTTCGGCTCCTACGAGGCCTCGAAGGAGCAGGCGTTTCATTCCGCCGCGCGCATCCTCAAGGAAACGCTCTGCGGCGCGGTGAAACTCGAAGGCGGCGTGAAGATGGCGGAAACCATCGCCTTTCTCACCGCGCGCGGCATTCCCGTAATGGGGCACATCGGATTGACGCCGCAGTCGATCAACACGCTGGGCTCGTTTCGCGCGCAGGGACGCGAGGAGGGAACGTGGCAGCCGATCGAGGACGACGCGCGCGCGGTGGCGGAGGCTGGCGCGTTCTCGATGGTGATCGAGGCGGTTGCAGAGCCATTGGCGCGCAAGATCACGCAGGAGGTGGCGATTCCGACCATCGGCATCGGCGCCAGCGCGGCCTGCGACGGCCAGGTGCTGGTGCTGGAGGACATGCTCGGCCTGTCGCCGCGTGCGCCGAAATTCGTCCGCCGCTACGGCGAACTCGGTCCCATGATCGAGGCTGCGATCGAAGGCTACGCGCGCGACGTACGCAGCCGCGCTTTTCCCGGCCCCGAACACGTTTACGCGATGAAGCCGAAAAGCTGAAAGCCGCGGCCTCAAGCCGTTCCGCTTCTGGTGCTCGCCGCCACGCGGTCCCTGCATGAAGCGCCTGTGAACGTATCCGCCTCCACCTCGGTTTTACGAGCGGCGCGATGCGAGAGGCGAGCGACTTGATTCCATCAATCTTTAAGCTCGCTTGACTAGAATTTTCTGTTCCACGCAACTGTTGATAGAAATCCGCATCCGTGCGAAGTACGTTCGCCGCGTGCCGCGGTGCGTTGACCAAAACACACGGCCATAAATGGCTGTGCCCTCGGAGCACACATGCGAATCTTTATTCTGATCCTCGCTCTCCTGAACTTCTGCGTCGTCACTTCATCTTCCGCGGATGATGCTGGTCCGGTTTTCGTTGATCAGGGGGCGGCTTGGGAGACTTCCAGCCGGACCGATTTCTACACGCGCGATCAAGGTTCGCGCCTCATCCCGTTGGCGTGGCTCAAAGCTCTCAAGCAAACTGATGGAGCGCCCTTCCTGTCCGACAGCTTGACGAGATACGGCTATTTGAAAGGCCCCGATGCTGAACTGCCCGTAGGATTTTACGCGACCGGCCCGGCCGGCGCGAAGGTCGTCGGGATGACGTGCTCCGCGTGTCACACCCGCCAGATCAAGGTGGGAGAACGACTCTATCGCATCGACGGTGGACCGGCGCTGGTCGATTTCCAGGCGTTTCTGAGTGATCTCGATAAGTCGATGGCGCGGGCAACGTCAGACGATGCCGCGTTCCGGGCGTTCGCGGCGTCCGTGCTTCAGACGGCGACTCCCGGCAGCGACAAGGTCGCCGCGCTGCGGAGCGACGTGGACGCCTGGTACCTTCGCTATCACACCATCATCGATCGTTCGCTTTCCAATCCCGGATGGGGACTGGGACGCCTCGATGCGGTTGGCATGATCTTTAATCGAGTGACCGGGTTGGGTGTCGGCCCGGAGCCGTCATTCCTGATTCCGGAGAATATCCACAAGGCCGATGCGCCGGTGCGCTATCCTTTTCTCTGGAACGCACCAAAACAGGACAAGACGCAGTGGCCGGGCTTTGCGGATAACGGGAGCGATATCCTGGGACTCGCTCGAAACGTCGGCGAAGTGATGGGCGTGTTCGGCGATTATCAGCCCACGCGCGACGGCCTGTTCATCGATTTCCTGAACAACAATTCGGTGAATTTCGACGGGCTGCAAAAGCTGGAGGATCTTGCGAAGAAGATCGGGCCGCCGAAATGGCCATGGTCCATCGATACCGTTTTGGCGGCCAAGGGCAAGGCGGTCTTCGAACGATCGACTGCTGATGGCGGATGCCAGGAATGCCACAGTGAGAAACCCGGAAAAGTCCGTTTCCCATTCCAGCAGACCTGGGCAACGCCAATCCAGAACGTGGGGACGGACACGCGCGAATACGATATCCTGGGATGGACCGCCAGATCAGGAGTTCTGCAAGGCGCTTACATTCCGTTCGCGACAAAGCCTTTGAAGGAGACGGACCTCGCGTTCAATATTCTGGCAACATCCGTGATCGGCACGATCGGAGAGCATGTCCTGAGCTTTGCGTCGGCATCGTCACGACGGACGCTTAGCGCCATTGTCAAACCCGATGTCGCGCCGAACGCTCCAGAACCCCTCGACGCGAATCGACTCCCACCCGTTTTGCAGGACTTGCCGGGCGCATTCAGGTTTCCTGGCGCCGCCGCAACCCCCGAAATACGGCATCGGCTTCAGATGAACGCTGAAAGCCCCACGCCCCCGAAAGGCGCCTATGAATCGCGGGTTCTCCACGGCATCTGGGCGACCGCCCCCTATCTGCATAACGGCTCGGTCGCAAGTCTTGCCGAATTGCTCAAGCCTGCGAGCCAGCGGCAGCAGCGCTTCGCGATCGGTCCCGATTATGATCTGGAAAACATCGGCATTGCTTCGAATCAGACCCAGGCGGGCAACGTTCGCGAAACGACCGGGTGTGACGATCTGAACTCCGGCAACAGCCGTTGCGGCCATGAATTCGGGACGAGACTGCCGGATGCTGACAAGAAAGCTCTACTCGAATATCTGAAAACGCTTTGAGCTGTCTGTCTCGGCCAGCTCGACGATTGGCCTGCCCAGACTAGCGAATATCGTCCGACCCCAGGAGACTCATCCACGTTGTTCATGAAACGGCGTGGATGAGGCGCGCCGAATCGAAGAGCATGCGTGTCCGATCGGTTGGCCGATCGGGCACGCTTTGCCTTGTCGGCGCCATATCGCTAGGGTATCGCCGCCGCCATCGACGGGATGTGCGCACAAGGCTGCACCGCGGGATCCGCGGATGATCGGGGACGGGAAAATTTAAGTGGCTGAATTATTTAGCGAAGTTGATGAAGAACTGCGCCGCGAGCAGCTCAGGAAAGTTTGGAGCCGGTATTCGGGGCTGATCGTTGGCGCCGCCATTCTGATCATTGTCGCGGTCGGCGGCTGGCGCGGATATCAGTACCTGCAGGCTCAAAAAGCTGCCCAGGCCGGTTCGGCCTTCGAGGCGGCCGCGGCGCTCGCCGATCAAAACAAGCATGCCGAGGCCGAAGCGGCCTTCACGAAACTGGCGGCGACCGCGCCGCGCGGATATCGCAATCTGTCGCTGCTTCGCGCTGCGGCCGCAGCGGCCAAGCGCGATCCCAAGGAGGCGGTCAAGCTCTACGACGCGATCGCGGCGGACGGCGGATTCAGCGGCGCGGAGCGCGATCTCGCGCGCGTGCGGGCCGCCGGATTGCTGCTCGATACCGAGACCTACCAGAACATGCTGCAGCGGCTGGAGCCGGCGACCGCCCCTGAGGCGACCTTCCGCCATACCGCGCGCGAACTGCTGGCGTTGTCCGCCTGGCGTGCCAACGATACGGCGGCCGCGCGAAAATGGCTCGACATGATCAGCGCGGACGGCCAGACGCCATCCAGCCTGCGCAGCCGCGCCGAAGCCTTGCAAGCCTTGCTGCCGCCGGTTGCGAAGAGCTGAGCAGGGTGTTCCGAACTCAAGTTTGAACGAGAACTGTTGATGCGCCGCTCGCAACGCCTGATTGCCACTGCCGTTCTGATCTCGCTCTGCGGCGTGCTCGCCGGTTGCGGCGGCGGCGGTCTGAGCAATTGGGATCCGTCCGATATGCTCGACTTCCTCGATACCAAGAAAAAACTTCCGGGCAAGCGTGAGCCGGTTTTCCCTGAAGGCGTTCCCGGCATCGAGCAGGGCGTGCCGAAGGAACTCTACAAGAGCAACGTCGAACAGCAACAGCAGCAGGATCAATCCGCCGCTGTCGTTGCGGCCTCGCCCCCGGCCGGCGCCGGGCACACCCGGCGATCGGGAGCGTCCAATGGAGCGGCCGGCAGCGCGCCGGCACCCGCCGAGGCCGCCGCCGCGGATGGCGCTGCTCCCGCTGCCGCTGAGCCGCATCGCAAGCCGAAACGGCTGGTCCATCGCCGGGCCACCGCGCTGCCCAAGGAAGAGCCGGCGCCGCAGCAGCAGGTCGCGCCGCAACAGTCACCGGACACCTCGCCGTTTCCCGCGCCGATGCCCAGCGGCAGCTTCGCGCACTGACAGCGGTATCGGCGGCGCCGAAACGCTGGTATTGAGACGCCGCCGCTCCCGACGGCAGGTATGCCGATGTCCTTCACTGTTGCCATCATAGGCCGGCCCAATGTCGGCAAATCGACGCTGTTCAACCGTCTGGTAGGGCAGAAGCTGGCGCTGGTCGATGACGAGCCGGGCGTGACGCGCGACCGCCGCGAAGGTCAGGCGCGGCTCGGCGATCTCGATTTCACGGTGATCGATACCGCCGGCCTTGACGAAGGACCGCGCGGCTCGCTGACGGCGCGCATGCAGGAGCAGACCGAGGCAGCGATCGCAGCCGCCGATGCGCTGATGTTCGTCTTCGATGCGCGCGCGGGCCTGACGCCGACCGATCGTTCCTTCGCCGATTTCGCGCGGCGCGCCGACAAGCCGGTCGTTCTCGTTGCCAACAAGAGCGAGGGGCGGCACGGCGACGCCGGCGCGCTGGAGTCCTATGCGCTGGGACTCGGCGATCCGATCGGCGTGTCCGCGGAGCACGGCGAGGGCATGGGCGATCTCTACGATGCGTTGCGCGCCGTGATGCCGGAGCCAGCCGAAGACGCCGAGGAATTCGACGATGACGATATCATCGAGTCTGAGGATATGTCGCAGCGGCCGATCCGCGTTGCGATCGTCGGGCGTCCCAATGCCGGCAAGTCGACGTTGATCAATCATCTACTCAACGAGGAACGGCTGCTGACGAGCCCGGAAGCCGGCACCACGCGGGATTCCATTTCGGTCGAACTGGACTGGAAGGGACGCGATTTTCGTATCTTCGATACCGCCGGGCTGCGGCGCCGGTCGCGCATCGAGGAGAAGCTCGAGAAGCTGTCGGTGGCGGACACGTTGCGCGCCGTCAGGTTCGCCGAGGTCGTCGTCCTGATGATGGATGCGCAGAACAGGTTCGAGGAGCAGGACCTGCGCATCGCCGACCTGATCGAGCGTGAGGGTCGCGCGCTGGTGATAGCCGTCAACAAATGGGATCTGATGCCGCGCGGGTCGGGCGGGATCGCATCGCTGCGCCGCGATGCCGATCACTGGCTGCCGCAGGTCAAGGGTGCGCCGGTCGTCGCGGTCTCCGGTCTGACGGGCGAGGGGGTCGACGGCCTGATGACGGCGATCCAGAACGCCTACGCCGTCTGGAATCGGCGGGTGCCGACGGCCGCGCTCAATCGCTGGTTCCAGCAGGCGGTCGACGCCAACCCGCCGCCCGCGGTCTCGGGCCGCCGCCTGAAGCTCAACTACGCGACCCAGACCAAGGCGCGGCCGCCGAGTTTCGTGGTGTTCTGTTCGCGGGCTGATGCGGTTCCGGAATCCTATCTGCGCTATCTCGTCAACAGTTTGCGTGAAGCATTCGAACTGCCCGGCGCGCCGATCCGCATCACGCTTCGCGAAAAGGCCAATCCGTTCGCGCACAAGCGCAAACGCAAGTCGTGAGCGCGTATTCGCAAAAGGCGGATCAGCGGCTGTGGGGCGGCTGCGCGCGTTGCAGAAGCTGCGCCTTGTAATTCTCCAACAATTCCGCCGCGAACTCGGCCGGGCTTCGGCGAGTGTCGTCAGGCTCGCTGCCAGGCGACGGATTCTTGAGGGTAAAGGCGCGCATCACGCGCTCGACAATGGCTCGCATCGATAGCTCCTGACCCGACCGAGACCGGTCCATCGCGCATCAAGTTCCGGTCATTTGTGAGGCAGCCGTTCAAAACGGTTCAATGCGCCGGCGCTGCCGAAGGTGGATTGAAGCTCATCACCTTGCGGCTTTTGTAGTCGTAGAGTTTGCCGGTCTCGCTCCAGGACGGAAGGCACATCGGGACGATGAATTCGGCAATCTGGTCAGGCGTATCCAGCGTGACGGGATCTTCGCCGGGAAACACGATGGCTCGCATGCGGGTGCGAACCGGCCCCGGATTGAACAGGTTGACCCGGATCGGCGTCGTGGCCGTCTCGTTCGCCCAGCATCGCACCAGCGTATCCAGCGCCGCCTTCGACGCCGCATAGGGACCGCGATAGGCGTTGGCCTTGCTGGCGGCGCCGGAAGTGACGAACACCGCGCGCCCGGCATCGGATTTCTGAAGTAATGGCTCCATGCAGCGGATCAGTTGAAAATTCGCGGTGACGTTGATCGCCATGACGTCCTGCCATGGCTTCAGCTCGATGTGGCCGAGCGGCGAGGACGGACCGGCGATGCCGGCATTGCCGACGAGAATATCCAGCTTGCCGTGGCGCTCGTTCAAGGCGGCGCCAAGTCGGGCGATGCCGTCGAAGTCTGTGAGATTGAGCGGCACCAGCGTCGCGCTGCCGCCGTCCTTGCCGATGTCGTCGTCGAGTTCTTCGAGCCCGCCTTGCGTGCGCGCCACCGCGATCACGTGCGCACCCGCTTTTGCGAGCGCGCGCGCGGTGGCGTAGCCGATGCCGCGCGAGGCTCCGGTCACGAGCGCGATACGGGAGGCGAGTGGTTTTGTCATGGACCGGAATGCTTTGTGCTGGCGGGGCGGATTGACAAAAGAACCTGCTGAAACGGGATGTGGATGTTAGAACCGGATCGTCAGGATGGGAAGCAGAGGAGTTTGTGCGCCTTATGCCTGAATTATCGGGCGAAGCCAAAGGACAATGGCGACCGATGTCGGCCGCCGACCTGCTGCCGGTCCTGACAATCGCGGAGAAAGTCCATCCCGCTTTTCCCGAGGAAGCGGAGGTGTTTGCCGAGCGATTCCGGCTCTACGCAGCCGGCTGCCTCGTCTTCCACGCGGGTGAGTCCATTAGCGGTTATGTGATCAGCCATCCGTGGCGCGCCATGGACCCGCCGGCGCTGAATTCACGGCTTGGCATGTTACCCCGCGATCCGGAGACGTATTACATCCACGACATCGCATTGCTGCCCGAATTGCGAGGGACCGGTGTGGCGGCGACGGCGGTCGCCCGGATGTTCGCGCAGGCGCGCAAGGAGAGGCTCGCCACCGCTTCCCTGGTGGCAGTCAATGGCTCCGCACGTTTCTGGGGGCGGCACAGCTTCCGCAACGTTACGCTCGATAAAATCCGGGACGCCGCACTCGCACGGAAGCTGGGCGGTTACAGCAACGCTGCGGCCTTCATGGTCCGGCAGTTCTGAACGGGAGCGCCGACCCATCGTCCGCTCACGGCGTGGCCGATCAGCTCGCTTCCGCGAGCAGCGACAGTTGATGCGGCTGCGGTTCGACGTCGGTATGGTCGGTGAGGCTGGTGGGATAGGCGCCGGTGAAGCAATGGTCGGAGTATTTCGGGTCAGCAGGATCGCGTCCCGGCTCGCCCATGGCGCGGTACATGCCGTCGATGGAGAGGAAGGCCAGCGAATCCGCGCCGATGATGTCGCGCATCTGCTCGAGACTGTGGGTCGCGGCCAGAAGGCTGCCGCGATCCGGCAGGTCGATGCCGTAGTAATCGGGGTGGATGATCGGCGGCGAGGCGAGGCGGAAGTGCACCTCCGTGGCGCCGGCATCGCGCATCATGCGCACGATCTTCTTCGAGGTGGTGCCGCGCACCAGCGAGTCGTCGATCAGGACGATGCGCTTGCCCGCAATCGCGGCGCGGTTGGCCGAATGCTTCATGCGCACGCCGAGTTCGCGGACGCTTTGAGCCGGCTGGATGAAGGTGCGGCCCACATAATGGTTTCTGATGATCCCGAGTTCGTACGGCACGCCGGAGAACTGGCTGTAGCCGAGGGCGGCAGGCACGCCGGAATCGGGCACCGGCACCACCACGTCGACCTCGGCGTAACTCTCGCGGGCCAGTTGCGCGCCGAACGCCTTGCGGACTTCATAGACGGAGCGGCCGCCGACGATCGAATCCGGCCGCGAAAAATAGATGTATTCGAAAATGCAGGGCCGCGGCGGCATCGGCGGAAAGGGCTTGTGGATTTCAGTCTGGATGGTCCCGTCCTTGCGATGGAACACGATGATTTCGCCGGGTTCGATGTCGCGGACATATTTCGCGCCGATGATGTCGAGCGCGCAGGTTTCCGACGCCAGGATCGGGCAGCCGTCGAGTTCGCCGAGAACGAGCGGGCGGATGCCGCGCGGATCGCGCGCGCCGACCAGTTTCTTGTTGGTCAGCGATACCAGCGCGTAGGCGCCTTCGATGGCTCGGAGCGCCTCGATGTAGCGCTCGATGAAACGGCCGCGCCGGGATTGCGCCACCAGATGCAGGATCGCCTCGGTGTCGGAGGTCGATTGCATCAAGGCGCCGTTGCGCACCAGTTCGCGGCGCAGCGTCAGCCCGTTGGTGAGATTGCCGTTATGGGCGACCGCGAAGCCGCCGGCATTAAGCTCGGCGAACAGCGGCTGCACGTTGCGCAGGATGGTGCCGCCGGTGGTGGAGTAGCGGGTGTGGCCGATGGCCGCGCTGCCGGGAAGACGTTCGATCACTGCCCGGCGGGAGAAGGTGTCGCCGACGAGACCGAGACGGCGCTCGGAATGGAATCGCTTGCCGTCGAAGGTGACGATGCCGGCGGCTTCCTGACCGCGATGCTGGAGAGCGTGGAGACCGAGCGCGGTGATGGCGGCGGCGTCTGGATGGCCGAAAATCCCGAACACGCCGCATTTCTCGCGGAGCGAGTCGCCGTCGGGATCAGAATCCGGATCGGGCGCAAGAGAGTCGCTGGAAGGGCTCTGCTGACAGTCCATTGCGCCTCGCACTAGTGTTCCGCGGGTTTGCCGTCGATCAGTTTTTTCAGGCCGTCCCGGGCAGGTTTGGAATAGCCGTCGGACCCGGGGGAAGCAGGCTCCGCATCCGATTGATCCGCTTCCGGCTTATTCTTCTTGAGTTTGTTTAAGATGGTGTTCTCGGGATCGTCCGGCAAGAGCGATTGAAGCCAGACGCCGGTGGAATTGAGCACCGTGAGCGACTTCGCGCCGGTGACCCAGTCCGGCCGCTGCTTGTCCGGAACCAGCCAGGTGAAGAACAGAAAGGCAACGACAACGATCAGCAGGCCCCGCGCCAGTCCGAACAGGAAACCCAGGGTGCGGTCGAGCGCGCCGATCCGGGAATCGAGGACCATATCGGAGATGCGCGTGGTAAGGATCGAAACCACGATCAGGGTGCCGATGAAAACGCCGCCGATCACGGCACCGGCCGCCAGCGTTTCGCTCTCGATGTAGGTCTTGGCGAACGGCAGCAGTTTCTGGAACGAGTAGAGCGTCGCCAGCGCGGCGATACCCCAGGATGCGATCGACAGGATTTCGCGCATGAAGCCGCGGATCATCGCGAGCAGGCCCGAAATCAGCATCACGGCGAGCAGAACGAGGTCGAGGATGGTTATCG
>NZ_MKRN01000173.1:21584-33435 GCF_001896955.1 Nitrobacter sp. 62-13
AACCGAATCGGCATTCGCTGCCGGTCCAGACTGACGGTCATGTGACACGTCCAGCAAGGACCTTCGCGCAACATATCGTCGGCCTCGCGGCCGCGCCGAATGTATAGCGGCGGCCGATGCGGAGGTCACGCCCGCTTTAGCCGTCCTGATGACGGAATCGGGACGGTGTGGCATTTTTCTCCGGATCGATGGCCTGGCCCTGACGGCCTTGTCCGCGCGCGGCGATATCCGCCACCAGCGTGGTCAGTCCGGCAACGCTATCGAGCGTCAGGCCGGCGTCGCTGCCGATGTCGCCGCGGGCCGATTCGGGAAGCACCGCGCGGCCGAATCCGAGCTTTGCTGCTTCCTTTAGCCGCGCCGAGGTCTGCGCCACGGGCCTGACCGCGCCGGACAACGAAATCTCGCCGAAATAAACCGCGTCGGTGGGCAGTTGGGCGTTTGTCAGCGAGGACACCAGCGCGGCCGCCGCGGCGAGGTCGGCTGCGGGCTCGCTGATGCGAAGGCCGCCGGCGACATTGAAATAAACGTCGTAGCCCGACAGCTTGACCCCGCAATGGGCTTCGAGAACCGCCAGCACCATGGACAGCCGGTTCGAATCCCAGCCGACGACGGCGCGCCGCGGCGTGCCGAGCGAGGTCGGCGCCACCAGCGCCTGCAATTCCACCAGCACCGGACGTGTGCCCTCGAGGCCGGCGAATACCGCGGTGCCCGGACTGCCGAGGTCGCGCGCCGACAGGAACAGTTCGGACGGATTGGACACCTCTCGCAAGCCGAGCCCGGTCATCTCAAAGACGCCGATTTCGTCGGTGGGACCGAAACGGTTCTTCACCGCGCGCAGGATGCGGAACTGCTGCGAGCCTTCGCCTTCGAACGACAGCACGGCGTCGACCATGTGCTCGACCACGCGGGGACCGGCGATCTGGCCGTCCTTGGTGACGTGGCCGACCAGAATCAGCGCGGTGCCGGATTTCTTGGCGAAGCGAATCAGCGCCTGTGCCGATGCGCGCACTTGCGTCACGGTGCCAGGCGCGGATTCCACGGTGTCGGTCCACATGGTCTGGATCGAGTCGATCACCACGAGGCGCGGCACCGCGCCTTCGGACAAGGTGGCGACGATGTCCTCGACCGAGGTTTCCGCCGCAAGCTGCACCGGCGCGTCGGCAAGCCCGAGGCGTTCGGCGCGCAACCGCACCTGCGCGACCGCTTCCTCGCCGGAAATATAGACCGCGCGATGGCCGGCGCGGGCCAGCAGGCTGGTCGCCTGCGTCAGCAGCGTCGATTTGCCGATGCCGGGATCGCCGCCGACCAGCAGCACGGAGCCGCGCACGAATCCGCCGCCGGTGACGCGATCGAGTTCGGTCATGCCGGAGGACAGGCGGGGCGCGTCCTGCGTCTTGCCCGCCAGCGTTTCCAGCGTGAACAGCCGGCCTTTCCGCTTGGAACGGATGCTGACCGGCATCGTCGTCGCGCCGGTTAAGTCCTCCTCGGCGAGCGTATTCCATTCGCCGCAGGCATCGCACTTGCCCTGCCAGCGGTTATACGCCGCGCCGCAGGTCTGGCAGACGAAGGAGAGGGCGGATTTTGCCATTTTAGCGATCGCATTCGGCGCAAGGGTTCACGACTCGGCTGGTCCGCCCTTGTAGATTCGATTGTAGCGATCGCCGAGGTTAGTCAGCACCTCGTAACCGATGGTGCCGAAATGGTGCGCAAGTTCATCCACGGTGACGCCTTCGCCGATCAGCGTCGCCAGATGGCCGCGCCGCACGATCGCATGAGGCGGCAGGTCAGTGATGTCGACGGCCAGCAGGTCCATGGAGATGCTGCCCGCCACCGGGCATCGCGTTCCCGCCACCACGACGTCCGCTCCGCGAGTGCCGTCATTGCTGCCGCCGGCGCGGAAATAGCCGTCGGCATATCCCGCCGCAACGATGGCAAGCCGCGTCGGCCGCCGCGCCGTCCACGTCGCGCCGTAGCCAACGCTTTCGCCCTTGTCGACCATCCGGATCTGCGCGATCCGCGCTTGCAACTCGACAACGGGCCGCATCGGATTGTCGGCCTCCGGCGTGGGATTCACGCCGTAGAGCGCGGCGCCCGGACGCACCAGATCGAACGGATATTGCGGCCCGAGGAAAATCCCGGACGAGTTCGCCAGCGAAGCGGGAACGCCGGAGAACTGGCTGGCGATCTCACGGAAGGCCGCGACCTGTCTGGCGTTGAGCGGATGATGGAGGGTTTCGGCGCAGGCGAGGTGACTCATCACCAGCGTGATGCCGTGATCGCCGGCATCGATCCTCGGAATGAGCCCTTGCGCCTCGTCGAGCGTGAGGCCGAGGCGGTTCATGCCGGTGTCGATGTGGATCGCTGCGCCGCCCGCCCAGCCAGTGCGGCGGCAGAAAGCGTCCCATTCCGCGAGTTCGTTAAGGTCGCCAATCACGGGCCGGCAATTGATCGCGGCGAAGGCGTCGCTGCAATTCTGAAAGAGGCCGTCCAGCACATAGACATCGGCAGAGGGAGCAGCGGCGCGGACGACGCGCGCCTCATCGAGCGTTGCCACGAAAAACGTCTTGCATCCGGCGGCAGCCAGCGCCCGCACCACCGGCCTGGCTCCGCAGCCATAGGCATTAGCCTTGACGACGCCGGCGCATTCGGCGGGGACGGCGGTCTTTTCGAGCTTGCGCCAGTTCGCTGCGATGGCGCCGAGATCGACGGTGAGGGTGCCGATCGCCGCAGCGGCCGTAACAGCCGCGTCGGCATCGGCCGGCGTGCCGCTGGTCGTCGTTTTGGAATCGGGCATGAGATTCATGCCGCATGCTACGCTTGGCTGTACGGCGGTTCAACCGCGCGAGCGGTGCGCTTAGACGGACTGTAAGCCCGCTATTGTGAGTGGCCGATCCGACATTCGCGTGCCGTTTCGGCGCGCGCCTTTTTGCGAACGTGGGAGAGAACGACCACTAGCAATATATGTGGTTAATGGAATGTTGAATCTGCCACCGTTACCGCCGCCAAAAGCTCACGACCGTCTACAACACAGATTCGGTGTCTGGGATCGCAATATGCGCTCCTAATAGGGGCGCGCGATCTGGCCCGCGCCACGTGACAAGCGGCGGCCCTCCCAATCACACCGGTGTACGTTGTCAGTTCCATGTGTGCGCACATGAGTTCCATCACGGTTGTGGCAATCAGGTGACAGCCGTACGAGCCTCACCCTGATAAATTGCAGGCATGTTCAGGAATCGCCCGGAAGGAATGACATCATGATGCAAAGGCTTCTCCTCGCCACCGCCGCGGTCTGCGCGCTTGGCATCGGCTCCGCCTCAGCCGCCGATCTGGCGGCGCGTCCGTATACCAAGGCTCCTGCCGTGCCTTTCGTATCGCCTGTTTATGACTGGAGCGGCTTCTATGTCGGCGGCCATGTCGGTGGCGGCTGGGCTGACCAGAGACAGACCGTACTGGATGATGGTTTCGGCGGATTAGGTCTCGCCGGGTCCGGTCTGTTTCCGAATGGATCGACGTTCAATAGAAATCATCCCAGTGGTGTCCTTGGCGGTGTGCAGGGAGGGTTCAACTGGCAATTCAACAACATCGTTTTGGGTGTAGAAGGGGAATACACCTGGTCCGGCATGAAAACGACATCTCGAACGCTCGACCCGGTGTTTCCGACGGTTGATATACGGTCCAGTGACAGAATCGACGAAATAGCGACGGTTACAGGCAGGGTCGGTTACGCGTTCAACAACTGGCTCCTCTACGGCAAGGGCGGTTGGGCTTGGGCGCGCGGCGGATCTGAGGGGATGATAGAAAATCCGGCGGGTGTATTTGGTGGATTTTCCTCAAGATATGAGAACGATGGATGGGTAGCCGGCGCGGGCGTCGAATGGGGCTTTGCGCCGAATTGGTCCCTCAAGCTTGAGTATGAACATATCGACCTCGGCCACAAGGCTATACAAGTCGATGCAAACGGGTTTGGGGGAACGGTGGTTGCCGACTCCTCCACTCGGATCGACACGGTGAAGGCTGGCGTAAACTATCGTTTCAATTGGGGCGGCCCGAGCGCCTCCCATTACTAAGTTTTAGAGACGTATGGATTGAGAGGCCCCGTTCATGCGGGGCCTCTTTTTTGTGAAGGTAACTGCCGGTTTTCCGGGCTGGTTTGCGGTTTGTGAATCGGTGTTACGACCGCGGTCGTCGCCGGAAGAAGCGGAATTGCGAGATCCTAGACCTCGCCTGCTGAGTCGGTAACCTGGCCTCGATGGAATCGCGCGCGAGATTCTGCGCCTCGATTGCATCGTTGCGGACGCGCGGTTGAAAACCGAGCGTGACGACGCAATTCGCCTATATCGCTCACAAGCTATTTGGAAAAATGTCGGACAGAGATTGCTCGACGACGACTCGAGTCTGCTTCAACTGTTGAATCAGACTCGTCGCTTATGCTTTTGTTTGAGCATGATCTTCTCCCGAAAACCGGTTTCCATTTTTCGGGATCATGCTCTGGCAGGCTGTTGAAAAAGCCTCCAACCGTTATTCCGGGGCGCAACGAAGGTGCGAACCCGGAATCCAGCCACACTGATTTTCTTCGTATTTCTGGATTCCTGATCGCCGCTTGCGCGGCGTCCGGAATGACGACAGAGATTTTTCAACAGCCTGCTAGCGGCATCGCGCTATAGCAGTCACCAAGATGGCTGCCGCCGGCCGAGAAGATGGCTGCCGCCGGCCGAAATGGGTGCCGGTTGCGGTCCCGCCGGCGCATCTGCGCCTCCGACGGCAACAACAAACCGGCATGGCGATGCCCCCAACATCGCCATTTGAATCAAACCGTCAGCCTCTCGCAACAGATTTAAGGTCCTGACCCTAGATACGGTACTCTAGATACGATCGGGCAGGTGGCCGTCATGCGCGAGGTCGCTGAAGCGGGTGAATTGCCCCTCGAACTGTAGCTCGACGGTGCCGGTCGGACCGTGGCGCTGCTTGCCGATGATGACTTCGGCCTTGCCGTGCACGAGCGACATCTCGAGTTGCCACTTCTCGTACTCCGGCGTGCCCGGCCGAGGCTCCTTGTTCTGGAGGTAGTATTCCTCGCGGAACACGAACATCACGACGTCGGCGTCCTGTTCGATCGAACCGGATTCGCGCAGGTCCGCAAGCTGCGGGCGCTTGTCGTCGCGGGCCTCGACCTGACGGGACAGTTGCGACAGCGCGATGATCGGAACGTTCAACTCCTTCGCCAGCGCCTTCAGGCTGGTGGTGATTTCGGTGACTTCCTGCACGCGGTTGTCGCTGCGCTTGCCGCTGCCCTGCAGGAGCTGGATGTAGTCGACGATCAAGACGTCGAGTCCCTTCTGGCGCTTCAGGCGGCGGGCGCGCGCCGTCAGTTGCGAAATCGAAAGGCCGCCGGTCTCGTCGACGTAGAGCGGCAGGTGCTCCAGTTCGATGGTATGATCGCGGATCTTCTCGAAATCGCTTTCGGTAATTCCGCCGCGCCGGATATTGCTGGAGGCGATGCTGGTCTGCTCGGCGAGAATGCGCGTCGCCAGTTGCTCCGCCGACATTTCGCAGGAGAAGAAGCCCACGATCCCGCCATTGACGGTCTTCATCGTGCCGTCGGGCTGCAGCTCCGACTCATGGGCCTTGGCGATGTTGTAGGCGATATTGGTCGCGAGCGCGGTCTTGCCCATGCCCGGACGGCCGGCGACGATGATCAGGTCGGACTGCTGCAATCCGCCCATTTTCGAGTCGAGGTCGCGCAGGCCCGTGGCGATGCCGGACAGTTTTCCGTCGCGGCGATAGGCGTTGGCCGCCATGTCGAGCGCGATCTTCATCGCCTGAGAAAATTTCTGGAAGCCGCCGTCGTAGCGGCCTGATTCGGCCAGCTCGTAAAGGCGGCGCTCGGCGTCCTCGATCTGCGCCCGCGGCGCGAAATCGACCGGCGCGTCGTAGGCGACGTTGACCATGTCCTCGCCGATGTGAATCAGGTCGCGGCGCAGCGCCTGTTCATAGACGGCGCGCCCGTAGTGGAGCGCGTTGATGATCGTGGTGGCCTCCGCCGCCAGACGGGCGAGGTACTGGCTTACGGTCATGCCGCCGATGTCGGTCTCGGCGGGAACGAAGGTCTTGACCGTGACGGGCGTCGCGATCTTGCCGGCGCGAATTAGGCTGCCGGCGGTCTCGAAGATCGTCTGATGGATCGGTTCGTAGAAATGCTTCGGCTCGAGGAAATCGGAAACCCGGTAAAACGCGTCGTTGTTGACCAGAATGGCGCCGAGAAGACCTCGTTCCGCTTCGACGTTGTGCGGCGCGGTGCGATAGGCTGGCGTTGCCGGATCAGGCGCAAGCTTCAGGATCTTCGAATCAGCCATGGCTTTTCGATTTTGACGGAGTTTTCGAGTATGGGGCACGCATAAAGCGCCGCTCAGGGCGGCGGAAGCATGCCGGCTTCCTTATGCCCGATTCTCACATCAACTCGAACGAAACTTGAGTCGAAAGCGCATCGAACTTGACGGTCGTCAGCGACGAACGGCCGGCACGAATCGGTTCACTCGCCCGCGATCTGAAGCCGCGGACGTTGTTTTCGCTCGGTGCCCCGCAGTTTGGCTTCACCGCGCGGGATATAGTCCCGCGTCATCGGCACGATGCCTTGCCTCCTGGTGATCTGGATCTGGAAATTCATCAGGTTCTGCTTGCGGAACGACATCTCCGAAGACGCCAGATAGAATTCCCACATCCGCGCGAACCGCTCGTCGTAAAGCCGCACCGCTTCCTCGCGCCGCGCCATGAAGCGCTCGCGCCAGGCCTTCAGCGTTTCCGCATAATGCAGGCGCAGGATTTCGATGTCGCAGACCAGAAGCCCGGCGCGTTCGATCGCCGGTAACACTTCCGACAGCGCGGGGATGTATCCGCCCGGGAAGATATACTTCGCGATCCAGGGATTGGTGATGCCCGGACCTTCGGAACGGCCGATCGAATGCAGCACCATCACGCCGTCGCGGTCGAGCAGTTCGGCGCAATGCTTGAAGAACGTATCGTAGTGATCGACGCCGACGTGCTCGAACATGCCGACCGAAACGATTCGATCGAAAGGTCCGGGCGTGTCGCGATAATCCTGGAGCAGGAACTTCGCCGATCGGTTGAGGTTTTTTTCCTCGGCGCGGGCTTTCGACACCAGAAGCTGTTCGGTCGACAGCGTGATGCCGGTGACGCGAGCGCCGGTCATTTCCGCAAGATAAAGACTGAGGCCGCCCCAGCCCGAGCCGATATCGAGTACGCTGTGGGTGGGCTCCATCAGAAGCTTGGCGGCGACGTGCCGCTTCTTCGCAAGCTGGGCGTCGTCGAGCGTCAGATCCGGAGTTTCGAAATAGGCGCAACTGTATTGTTTGTCGGCATCGAGAAACAGCGAGTAGAGGCGGCCGTCGAGATCGTAATGGCGCGCGACGTTGTTTCTGGACCGACCGCGCGGATTGAATTGCTGGATGTTGCGGACGAGATAGCGGAGCCACCATTGCAGCCTCGCCCAGCGCGGCATGACGTCGGGTTGATCGAGGATGATCGCGAGAAGGTCGGCGATCGATCCTCGTTCGACCGTCATCGTGCCGTCGGTATAGGCTTCGCCGAACGACATTTCCGGGTCGAGCAGAAGCTGCCGGGCGACCTCTTTCGTGGTCAGCCGCACCCGCACCGGTTCGCCGGTGCCGTCGCCGCACGTGAAGGTCATGCCGTTCGCGGTTACGAATGTGATCGAGCCGCGCTGAACAAACTGGTTCAGAAAAAACCGTAACAAACGGTCCATCGAAACCACCATTCATCACGAGGAGGCGCCAGCCGCCGTGGCTATGGGGGCTGACGCCCAGGTTCCATATAAAATAGTAATGCCGTGGAAACTGTTCCACCAATGCACTGATCGCAGGGCGGATATTCGGAATCGTGATCACGTGGTTGCGTTATTCTGCGCGCTTCCATTCGCAACGTAATTGGCTAAAAGGTGGGCCCGCCGCAGTCGCGGTGATTCCGCACCGGGAGAATGGGAATGTTGAGCCGAGCGCTCAGTCTAGCGACGGTGATGGTTGTGATCGTCGGTTTCACCGATCACGCATCCGCGCAAAACCTCGAGGCGGGCAAGTCGGCCGCGCAGATATTTTCGGGGAACTGCACCGCCTGCCATAAAGGCGCTCGCGGATTGCTCAGGACCGTAGCACCTGGATCGCTGCCGGGTTTCCTGCGCCAGCATTACACTACCGGCCCCGACATGGCCAAAATGCTCGCCGCCTATCTGATCTCCAACGGTGCGACCGACGAGCGCTACAGGGCGGAGACGCCGAGGCGGCATCCGGGCGATCTGAAACCGGAATCGGAGCCGAGCCGGGCCGAGCGTCGTCAGGGCCGGAAGCCGTCCCGCGAAGCGGAGCGGCCAAGCGCGGATACGTCCGCTCAGGATGAGCCGCGCGGCCGCAAGAGCCGGCGGCACGGCCGCCGTGCGCGACCCGAGACCGAGAATCCGGAGGCCGCGCGGCCGGCTTCGGAGGATTCCGTTACCGGCACGCGGGAGGCGGGCAAACCCGCAACCAGAAAAAAGCTGGGCAAGCGCGGCAAGCAGGCGCCGGACGAGTCGCCGAAAGCCGGCGCCGCCGGTCAGCCTCAAGACAATGCCGTCGAGAAACCGGAAACGGCGAAGGGCGCGCCATCCGCCGTAGAACCCGCCAAGGGAGAGACGAGTAAGGACGCAGCGTCCAAAACGGAAGCGCCGAAAGCGACAACTCCCAAGGATCAAGCGGCCGACGACAAAGCCGGCCCGGAGCAGGCGGGTAAGAAGACCGACGCAGTCAAGCCAGACGCATCCAATCCTGATCTGACCAATTCCGGGAGTGCCGGTACGGCCGAAACCAAGAATTCCGACGCAGGCAAATCGGCGGGGACCAAGCCCGAGGCGGCCAAGCCCGAGGCGGTCAAGCCTGAGGCGGCCAAGTCCGAAACGGGCGCATCCGATGCCAGCAAGCCGGTCGAGGCTGCGAGCCCCGGCGAGCCGAAGGCGGTTCCGCTGCGCGCCGATCCCGTTCCGGCGGTGACGCCGGCGCCGAAGGCCGGCGAGGGCGACGCGAAGCCGCCGTCCGAGGCCGCGAGTCCCACGCCGGCTCCCACCGGTGCTGCGGTTCCATCGTCGCCGTCGACTTCGGCTGAGCCGGCAAAGCCGGCGGCGTCTCCGAAGGAGCCATCCTCGCAGGCCGGGTCCACTACCTCATCCGAGTCGTCGTCAACTCCCGACGGATCGTCCGCGCCGACCTCGGAATAGAGAGCTTCGAATCAGAAGCTGAGGCTCTATGAGCATCTTCCGGTCTCGCCCGTTCTTCGCGCGAGCGTGGGGTTGAGGGAAGGGGCGAACCGATCGCTTCTTCGAGGTGTCTTGGTCGCCGTCAGATCAGCGAGACCAGGCCGCCGCCGAGGCGCTCCAGTCGCCCGGCCAGTTCCAGTTCAAGCAGGACGGTGCGTACGATCGCCGGCGAGGAATCCGCCATCCGGATCAAATCGTCGAGCCCGATCGGCATGGGGCCGAGCAGACCAATGATGCGCGCGCGGTCGCTCGCCACTGGCTCTTCGGTTTCGGGACCATCGTAATCCGGTTCTCCCGCAGGCAGGTCGATCGGCCGCCCCATGATCGGCCGCACGGCGTTGATGACATCGGACGCTTCCGTGATCAGCGTCGCGCCCTGCTTGATGAGATCGTTGGTGCCGGCGGCGCGGGGATCGAGCGGCGAACCCGGCACGGCGAAGACCTCGCGGCCTTGCTCGGCGGCGATACGGGCCGTGATCAGCGAACCCGAGCGATGCGCCGCCTCGATCACGACAACGCCGAGGGCGACGCCGGAGATCAGGCGGTTGCGCCGCGGAAAATCGCGGGCGCGCGGCACGTGCCCCATCGGCATTTCCGAAATCGCGCCGCCGTCTTCCAATACGGCCGCAAGCAGGTCCTCATGCTCGGACGGATAGATGCGATCATGGCCGCCGGCCAGCACCGCGATGGTGCCGCTCGCGAGGCTTGCGCGATGCGCAGCCTGATCGATGCCGCGCGCCAGTCCCGACGCGATGATGAAACCGGCTTCGCCGAGATCGTGCGCCAGCACCTGCGCGAACTTGTGACCGGCGCCGGACGCGTTGCGCGAGCCGACGATCGCAATCATCGGGCGCGCCATGACAGCGAGGTTGCCACGCACGCCGAGCAGCGGCGGCGCGTCGTCGATGGTCGTGAGGTGCGGCGGATAGCCGGCCTCGCCCGGCGCCAGCAGGCTGACGCCGATCCGCCGGGCGGCGGCCAACTCGTCCATTGCTTCGGCTTCGCCGCATAGCCGGGCCGGACGTGAAGCGCCCCCGCGTCGCGCCAGATCGGGCAGGCGGTTCAGCGCCTCACGGGCGCTGCCGAAATGATTCACGAGCGAACGAAAAGTCCGCGGCCCGACGTTTTCGGAGCGTATCAGCCGCAGCCAGTCGATTCGCTGCGCTTCGTTCAGCCGTCTGTCTGAATTCGCGATTTCCACGCCTGCCCCCAAGCTGCTGGAACATTTGCCCAACTTGGCTGCGGGGACAACCGTTGGATGCAGTCATCGTTATCGTCAGATTCACGGGACGAGACCAGCCCGGCAATGTGAGGTGCCTCACGGCCGCGGTCGGCGCATCGCATTATGCTTGTTGCTGCGTCGACGGGAGTCGTCGACCCAGGAATGGAGACGATCATGGACAACAGCATTCGCCAACTCGATATCGGGGAAATGAATACCGTCAGCGGCGGTATGAAGTGGACGCCGGTCAATAATCCCGACGTCATCGACGCTCGCGGCGGTCAATTCACCGCGTTGGGCCTCACCTTCACCGTTGACCTTGAGGGCAACATTACCAGCATCACCCCGCGATAGCTGGCTGTCTGCAAGTCTAGGCCTTCGCACCGATTTTGCCTTCGCTGCCAGCGATAAGACGGCTGATGTTCTCGCGGTGCTTGAACCAGAGCAGCATCGTCAGCACCGTGAACAGCAGCGCAAATTGCGGGTGTCCCAGCCCCCACAACAGCAGCGGGGTGGCGAGGCTGGCGAGCAGCGCTGACAGCGACGAATAACGCGTCGTGAACGCGACGAGCAGCCAGATCGCGCAGAAAGCCAGCGCTGCCGGCCAGAACAGGCCGAGCAGCACGCCAATATAGGTTGCAACGCCCTTGCCGCCGCGGAATTTGAGCCA
The DNA here is from genome assembly GCF_001896955.1 of Nitrobacter sp. 62-13. Classification (GTDB taxonomy): domain Bacteria; phylum Pseudomonadota; class Alphaproteobacteria; order Rhizobiales; family Xanthobacteraceae; genus Nitrobacter. The sequence goes on from NZ_MKRN01000173.1 coordinate 32,793, forward strand.
CACCGGAAACAGATGGCCGAGGAATGCGCCCAGCGCCGCGGCCATCGCTGCTCCCGGTCCCGAGAGAAGTCCTGCGACCGCCACAGCAACGGTGCCCTTCACCATGTCGCCAAGAAGCGTTGCCGCCGCGAGGCCCTTGCGCCCGGTCCGCAGCACATTGGTCGCGCCGATATTGCCCGAGCCGATCGAACGCAGGTCCTGCGTGCCCGCGATCCGCGTCAGGATCATTCCGAATGGAATCGAGCCGAGCAGATAGCCGAAAACGAAGGCAATCAGGCCGTTGGGAAACATCGCAAAGGGCTCCGGGCGTCAATGCCGCAGATGTAAACCATAGATCGGCATGGTCGCGCCACGGCAGATATTCAGATCGTCCGGAGTATCGAAATTCGACCGTAACGACCTGCGCGAGCAATGATTTTTGCAAGTTGCAACCAGCAGCGCCTTCTGCTTCTGACGGCATCAGAAGCGAGAGCTGTATGATTTTGATCTAACGCGGATTTTGTCGAGCGAATGGGCGCTTCCTCGTTCGAAACGCGATAGTGTTCAGACGTGCTCGAAAACGGTGCGGCCGCCGACGATGGTGCGGACGACGCGGCCCGAGAAGCGGGATTCGTCGAACGGCGTGTTCTTGGATTGCGATTTG
>NZ_MKRN01000174.1 GCF_001896955.1 Nitrobacter sp. 62-13
GACGTCGATCAATACCGGTATGGATTCGAGACCATCATCGAGTCCGAGAAGGCTCCCAAGGGACTTTCCGAAGACACCATCCGGTTTATTTCAGCGAAGAAAAACGAACCGGCCTGGATGCTGGAGTGGCGGCTCGAAGCCTATCGCCGCTGGCTCACCATGCAGGAGCCGAACTGGGCGCGCGTCGATTATCCGAAGATCGACTACCAGGATCTTTATTATTACGCCGCGCCGAAGCCGAAGAAGGAAATCGCCTCGCTTGACGAGATCGATCCGGAAATCCTGAAGACCTACGAGAAGCTCGGCATTCCCCTGCGCGAGGTCGAGGCGCTGGAAGGCGTCGTTCGTCCCGAGGGCGAGCGGAAAGTCGCGGTCGATGCCGTGTTCGACTCGGTGTCGGTGGCGACTACGTTCCAGGAGGAGCTGAAGAAGGCCGGCGTGATCTTCATGCCGATCTCGCACGCCATCCAGCAGCATCCGGAACTGGTGAAGAAATATCTCGGCAGCGTCGTGCCGACCTCCGACAATTTCTTCGCGACGCTGAATTCGGCGGTGTTCTCCGACGGCTCGTTCGTCTACATCCCGCCGGGCGTGCGTTGCCCGATGGAGTTGTCGACCTACTTCCGCATCAACGAGCGCAACACCGGCCAGTTCGAGCGCACGCTCATCATCGCCGACAAGGGCGCCTATGTCAGCTATCTCGAAGGCTGCACCGCGCCGCAGCGCGACGAGAACCAGTTGCACGCCGCAGTCGTCGAACTGGTCGCGCTCGACGACGCCGAGATCAAGTACTCGACGGTGCAGAACTGGTACCCCGGCAACTCCGAGGGCAAGGGCGGCATCTACAACTTCGTCACCAAGCGCGGCGACTGCCGCGGCGCGCATTCGAAAATTTCGTGGACCCAGGTCGAGACCGGCTCCGCCATCACCTGGAAGTATCCGAGCTGCATCCTGCGCGGCGACAATTCGCGCGGCGAG
>NZ_MKRN01000175.1 GCF_001896955.1 Nitrobacter sp. 62-13
TACGCCTGGTTCTATCCGCCGTTCTTCCTGCTGCTTGCAGCACCGCTGGCGCTGATGCCCTATCCGATCGCGCTCGCGGTATGGCAGGCGACTACGCTTGCCTTTTATCTCGGCGTAATCGGCGCGATCCTCCGGCCCCTGCGGCAGGCCCGCGGCTTTCCGGCCGGCATCTGGATCCTTCCGGTGCTCGCCTTTCCGGCCATCTTCGTCAATCTCGGTCACGGTCAGAACGGCCTGCTCACCGCCGGCTTGTTCGGCGCGGCATTGCTGACTTTGCAGACGCGGCCGCTGCTCTCCGGCCTGCTGCTGGGCTGTCTCGCCTATAAGCCGCAATTCGCGCTGGTGATCCCGGTCGCGCTGATCGTCTCCGGGCATTGGCGAGCCATTGCCGCAGCGGCGTTCGCCGTGATCGTGCTCGCGTTGGTCGCTACGCTCGCATTCGGCACCGACGTGTGGTTCGCATTTCTCGCATCGACCGACATGTCGCGCCGGTTGTTGCTGGAACAGGGCAGCGTCGGATTCGAGAAACTGCAGAGCGTGTTCGCCGCGATACGGATGTGGGGCGGCGGCTTGCCGCTCGCGTATATCGCCCAGGGCGTGACCTCGGCCGCAACGATCTGCGGCGTCGCATGGATCTGGCGCGGCCGTTACGACGATAATCTCAAGGCCGCGACCCTCGTCATCGCCGCTCTTCTGGCTTCGCCGCATACACTCGACTATGACCTGACGATCCTCGCGCCGGCGCTCGCATTCATGACGACTCTCGGGTTCGCCCGCGGCTTCCGCGATTTCGAGATCAATGTGCTGGCGGCGGCATGGGTGTCGCCGCTGCTTGCGCGCCCCGTTGCCGTCGCGACAGGCATACCGCTCGGCACAATCGCCCTGCTTGCGCTTTATGCGCTCGCGCTTCGCCGCGCGTGGCATGACCGCCAGACCCGGCGCATCGGAACCGCAAACTCGCGCGTATGTGATATCGATCCGCGCGGCATGCCGACATGATTTTCTCCTGAAATACGCCGCGAGAGAAGCCATCGGCCTTTCGCACGCCTTGAACGATCAGACCGTTCCGAGCCTTGCGATGCGCCGCCGGCCGCATCATTGTTTACCCGTGCAGCAACCAGCCCGCTCCCTCGGCCCGAACGGTTCCAGCCATTCCCGCATGTACAAGCTCTATTCAATGCAGCGCTCAGGAAATAGCTACAAGGTCCGCCTTGCACTGGCCTTCCTTGGCGTGCCCTATCATGCCGTCGAGGTCGATATCCTGCGCGGAGAAAGCCGCACGCCGGATTTTCTCGCGAAGAATCCCAGCGGACAGGTGCCATTGCTGGAAGTGGAGGAAGGACGCTACCTCGCGGAGTCCAATGCGATCCTGTGGTACGTCGCGATCGGGACTGCGCTGGCGCCGGACTCCGCAATCGAGCGCGCCGAAGCGCTGCAATGGATGTTCTTCGAACAGCACGCACTGGAGCCCAATATCGGCGCGGCTTATTTCTGGCTCTCGCTGGTGAAAGGCGGCCGCGATCTGCAAACCCACGCGCTGGACGACTGGATGGAGCGCGGCTATGCGGCGCTTCAGGTGATGGAGAATCATCTGAGAACCCACGACTTCTTCGCCGCCGGCCAGCTCACAATCGCCGATATCGCGCTTTATGCCTACACTCATGTCGCCGACCGGTGCGACTTCGACCTCACGACGTTTCCCTCGATCCGCGGCTGGCTGCGGCGGATTGAACAGCAGCCCGGCTTCGCGGACATGGACGGGAGCGCGGCTCCGCCGGGGAATGCGGCGGCGGGCATCGCCGCCGGCATCTGATCGCGTCAGATCTTGGCAAGGCGGCATGGCACTTGCCTTGCTTTGGACATTTTTCGCGTCGGTGGCCGCCCCAATCCTGCCCGCGCCAAATGGAAGATTCTTGCTCTGCGGGTGATTCGCCTCAGAAAGATTGGTGAACAATGCGGTCGCAGAGCATGAGCGGCGGATTTGGAGGAGGCGTCACACGCGCCGCCTCCACGCGCCTGACCAATGCGGTTGCCGCCTCGCTGGCGATTGCGGCCGTCGCTGTCTGCCTCTGCGTGGCCTTTGCGGCGACGTCGATCAAACTGGCGATGGCCATGCCGATCCCCACCTGAACCGATCCAGTCTAGGCGTATCCTGCATCGTGATCTTTTCGCGGTCACTGGCGTTTGTAGTCGTGACCATCCGCTCGACGACAGGACGACTCGATGAAAGCATTCAACACGTGGGCCACGGCCGTCCTGAGCGCAGCCATCGTGCTGACCGTCCCCTTCTTGATCGCCACCGCCGCGCACGGCGAAACCACGACATTCAAATCGTCGGCCGGGCAGCTCCAGGTGAAAACCATCGCCAGCGGCCTGGTCCATCCATGGGGCCTCGCTTTCCTGCCGGACGGACGGATGCTGGTGACCGAACGTCCGGGCCGCATCCGCATCGTCACTCCCGACGGCAAATTGTCGCCGCCCTTGAGGGGCGTGCCGAAGCCTTATGTCGGAGGGCAAGCGGGTCTGCTCGACGTCGCGCTCGACCGCGACTTTCCGAGCAATCGCACGCTCTATTTCTGTTACTCCGCCGACAGCGGCGGCAATGCCTCCGTCGCCCGGGCACGGCTGAATGAGAATGACACTGCGCTCGATGAGGTGAAGGTGATCTTCACGCAGGTCGGCCCCGGCGGCCAGGCCAATCACGGCTGCCGTATTGCGCAAGGCCCGCGTGACGGCGATCTTTACGTCACGCTCGGCGATCATTTCGGCCCGCGCGACGAGGCGCAGAACCTTCGCGTCGACAACGGCAAGCTCGTCCGGATCGCAACCGACGGCTCGGCGCCACCGGACAATCCGTTCGTTGGCCGCCGCGACGGCGCGCGTCCGGAAATCTGGAGCTACGGCCACCGCAACGGACAAGGCCTCGCATTCAATCCCGCGACCGGCGATCTCTGGGAGATCGAGCATGGCCCGCGCGGGCGCGACGAGGTCAACATCATCGGCAAAGGCAAGAACTACGGCTGGCCGGTGATCGGCTACGGCATCGATTACAACGGCGCGAAGATCCACGAGAGCACGTCGAAGCCCGGCATGGAGCAGCCGATCAAATACTGGGTGCCGTCGATCGCGCCCTCCGGCATGGCGTTCTATACCGGAACGCTGTTTCCGGGATGGCAAGGCAGCCTGTTCACCGGCGCGCTGGCGGGCAGGATGCTGGTGCGGCTTTCGCTCAATGGCAATACCGTTACCGGCGAGGAGCGACTCCTGCAACATCTCAACGAGCGTATCCGGGATGTCAGGCAGGGCCCCGACGGCGCATTGTGGCTTTTGACCGATAATGCGGACGGGCGCATCCTGCGGGTCTCGCCGGCCGGAAAGTGAATCACGTCACGATCAAGTCGCGCGTCAGGGACTCCTGAGCGCCGCGACCAGCGCGAGACCGAACAACGCGACGATGCCGCCGATGAATCCGAACGCGAACATCCAGAAGCGGCTGCCGTGCCGTTTGTTCGCCTCCGCTTGCCGCGGCAACGTCGTCGGCGTCGCCGCCAGCGCACGCTCGCGCTCGACCATACGGCGGGCAACATAATCGGTAACGGCGTCCGCGACCGCAGCGACATCGCGGGATTCCGCGAGCACAATCCGGCCGTGACGGGTATCCTGAACGAAACGGTACACACGCTTGTCGCGGCCCATCAGGACATGCGCCACCACGTCGATCCACAGCCGTGGCGTGTCGCCGTGACTGATGCCGCGATCGAACAGATCGATCTGATCGGGCACTTCCGCGAACAGCGGATCGAGCGCCTCGTTCAGGATCTCGAGCCGCGCCACTTCCGCGTCACGCAGGTCCACGACGACGCCGGTGCGGTCTGCGGCCTCGATCCGAGCCTGGCGCAGCGCGTCGCGCAGCCGCACGGGCTTCGCGGATTCCGCCGCGCCAGTTCCCCTACCCGATGCGTCCGACATTCACTCGCCTTTCCCGCAGAACCCGGCTGCTATTAACCCGCCCGTAACCATTTAACCTAGCAGCAACCCTGTTTTCCGCGCAAAGGCCGTTTCGCTCCAACGGCTTAATACACACGGGAACGACCCGTCTCCCCTGAACGACGAACGGCCCTGCCCGGTCTCTCCGGGCGGGGCCGTCCGCTTCCCTGGACGTTTCTTCTTGAAGGCTGACGCGTCAGCTCGCCATGCGATTCGGCTCTTCCACGATCGAGAAGCGCACGCCGGCGCGGTGACGGTTTTCTTCCGACACCACGCGCCAGGCATCCTCCGCTTCCTTCCGCGTCTTGAACGGACCCTGCACCTGGGCCGAACCTTCCACGAGCTTGTGGAAATTCATCGAACCGAATTCCCCGCCAATCACCCAGAAATTGCTGCCGGTCATGAGAGCCTCCTTATTCGGCTGCCTGAGCCCTGATACCCGAACCGTGCGGCTTGAACTGCGCGGCTTCGGTGGAGTCGTGAAGCGCGGTGGTCGACGACTGACCGCCGCTGATCGTGGTCGAGACCAGATCGAAGTAGCCGGTGCCGACTTCGCGCTGATGGCGCGTCGCCGAATAGCCGAACTTCTCGGAGGCGAACTCCGCCTGCTGCAGGCGGGAGTAAGCCGCCATGCCCTCGGTCTTGTAACCCCGCGCAAGCTCGAACATGCCATGGTTGAGAGAGTGGAAGCCGGCCAGCGTCACAAACTGGAATTTGTAGCCCATCGCGCCGATTTCCTTCTGGAATTTCGCGATGGTGTCCTTGTCGATATTGGCTTCCCAGTTGAACGATGGCGAGCAGTTATAGGCCAGCATCTTGTTCGGATAGACCTTCTTGACGGCTTCGGCGAACTTGCGCGCGCCGTCGAGGTCGGGCTTTGAGGTCTCCCACCACAGAAGATCAGCGTATTTCGCAAACGACAGCCCGCGCTTGATGCAGTGATCGAGACCGCTGCCGGGCCTGAGACGATAGAAGCCTTCCGCCGTGCGTTCGCCGGTAATGAATTCGTGGTCGCGCTCGTCGATATCAGAGGTGATGAGCTTGGCGCTCTCGGCATCGGTGCGCGCCAGCACGAAAGTCGGCACGCCGCAGACGTCGGCGGCGAGTCGCGCCGCGATCAGGTTGCGCTCGTGCGCGGCGGTCGGGATCAGCACCTTGCCGCCCATGTGGCCGCACTTTTTCTCTGATGCGAGCTGGTCCTCGAAGTGGACGCCCGCCGCGCCGGCCTCGATGTAGGCTTTCATGATCTCGAATGAGTTGAGCGGTCCGCCGAAGCCCGCTTCAGCGTCGGCAACGACCGGCACGAACCAGTCGATCTTCGCGCCACCCTCGGCATGTTCGATCTGGTCGGCGCGCTGAAAGGTGCGGTTGATGCGGCGGCAGAGCTCCGGGCCGGCATTGGCCGGATATAGGCTCTGGTCCGGATACATCGTGCCGGCGGTGTTGGCGTCGGCGGCGACCTGCCAGCCGGAGAGATAGATCGCGGGCAGACCCGCGCGCGCCTGCTGCATCGCCTGATTGCCGGTCACGGCGCCGAGCGAATTGACGTAAGGCATCTCGTTGAGCTGCTTCCAGAGCCGGTTCGCCCCCTTCTCAGCGAGCGTGTACCTGATCTCCACCGAGCCGCGCAGCCGCTCGACCTCCTCAGGGGTGTAAGGACGGCTGATTCCCTCAAAACGGCCCTTGGGGGCGGGAACGAGCTGCTCAAAGGTCTTGGACATCGTTATCTCCAGTCCACATTCATGACATTGCATTGCAAAACGTGGCTCTAGATAAACGCCAAACTTATCAATACGTACAGAGGCCTTGATCTCAATTGATGATGTCATGTAACATCTGTTCGTGTCGTAAATGTCACTTTGTCATTTTTGTCATAAACGAGCACCCCTATGGCAACAGTTTCGGGCAAAAAACTCTTTGTCGGCCCCCGGTTCCGGCGTATCCGCCAGCAACTTGGGCTGTCGCAGACCCAGATCGCCGAGGGCCTCGGCATCTCCCCGAGCTACGTCAACCTGATCGAGCGCAACCAGCGGCCGGTCACCGCCCAGATCCTGCTTCGCCTCGCCGAGACCTATGACCTCGACCTGCGCGATCTTGCCACCGCCGACGAAGACCGCTTTTTCGCGGAACTGAACGAAATCTTTTCCGATCCGCTGTTTCGCCGGATCGACATCCCGAAGCAGGAACTGCGCGATCTCGCCGAGCTATGCCCCGGCGTGACCCACGCGCTGCAGCGCCTCTATGCCGCCTACACCGAGGCGCGGCGTGGCGAAACCATGGCGGCGGCGCAGTTCGCCGACCGAGACGAAAGCGCCGGGACCCGCTTCGAGGCCAACCCGATCGAGCGCGTGCGTGACCTGATCGAGGCCAACCGCAACTATGTTCCCGAACTCGAACAGGCGGCGGAAGCCCTGCGCGACGAGATCAACGTCCCGGCCCAGGACCTTTTCGCGGCGCTGGGCGGGCGGCTGCGCGAAAAGCATTCGATCCAGACCCGCATCATGCCGGTGGACGTCATGCGCGAAACACTGCGCCGCTTCGATCGCCATCGCCGCCAGCTTTTGATCTCCGAACTGGTGGACACGCCCGGCCGCACCTTCCAGCTTGCGTTCCAGATCGGGCTTGCCGAATGCACGCCCGCTTTTGACACGATGATCGCCCGCGCCGGCGCGCTCGACGACGCCTCGCGCCGGCTCTACCGCATCACGCTGGCGAACTATTTCGCCGGCTGCGTGCTGATGCCCTATCAACAGTTTCACGGCGCTGCGGAGGCGCTCGGTTACGACATCCACGTGCTGGCGCAGCGATTCAACACCGGCTTCGAGCAGGTGTGCCATCGCCTGACCACGCTGCAGCGGCCGAACGCGCGCGGGGTGCCGTTCTTCATGCTGCGCGTGGACAACGCCGGTAACGTCTCCAAGCGATTTTCATCCGGCACGTTTCCGTTCTCGAAATTCGGCGGCACCTGTCCGCTGTGGAACGTTCATTCCACTTTCGACACGCCGGACCGCCTGTTGAAGCAGGTAATCGAACTGCCCGACGGCAGCCGCTATTTCTCGATCGCGCAGATGGTGCGTCGTCCCGTTGCGCCACATCCGCAAGCGCAGCCGCGCTTCGCCATCGGTCTGGGGTGCGAGATCCGCCACGCCTCGAAATTGATCTATGCCGCCGGCATGGACCTCGACAATGCCGAAGGCACGCCGATCGGCGTCAACTGCCGGCTGTGCGAGCGCGAGAACTGCGCCCAGCGCGCCGAGCCGCCGATCACCCGCACGCTGATCCTTGACGAAAACACCCGCCGCGTGACCAGCTTTGCGTTCAGCAATGCGAGAGAGGTGTGATGCAAATTGCAGAGCGATATAATTTTTTCTGTTTTCTCGTTAGGTTATGATCAGGTCTTGGCCTATAGCCATATACCAAAGCGCCAATTGTTTAGGCTGGAATCGCTAAATGCCCTTGAATGAATTTGGCAGAAAAGTCATAGCGAACTTCATCGCGGCAATAGAGCCATGGAAGTCAGGATATGAGAAAAACTCTTTTGCTTACTTGGCAGTAAAGCGGGATGGCAGATTCGTTATATCTCAAGGGACGCTTTGGTTAAATTCAATAGATTCAAAAATTCCGTTTCAATGTTTTGAAACAGAAAACGTCTGCGCTGAACATTACAAACTTACGGATGTCGACCGAACAGTCGGTCAATGCATTGAAGATCTATGTGAGGGGAAAATAATTACGCCTCGCGGAGATCGATACTTTGATGGGGATCCCGTCGAAGGACACAAGGCTCTTTTTACCCCGATTCATCCTACCGCACTTCAATCACAGTCTCGCGTAAACGTTCTGCGTTTGACAGGTGATCGCCAAGGGCTTCATGGAGGCCCATCAATACTGGATTGGGAGCTAAGAAGCTCGGACACACCATATGATACCGTTCAAGAATTATCTAGGGATTATGGACTAGGTGGCCTGTTCACCGACGAGCTTTCCGTTGAAGTGATCGCCACCTCAGTCATGGGGTTTGATGGTGATAATTGCATCATCTCAAATGAAACAGCAAAAATTGTAGTTAAGCTAGCGAACAAGCTTGACGTCAACAAAGCCGACATCGGATTTAGGGAGATCAAGCCAAACCAAATAAAACGAGGAAGGTTAAGGGGATCACAATTTCAGTGGACGAAAACTGAAACAATGCAACTCGGCGCTTTGGAAATGCCAGTAGAAAAAGCCGCAATTCTCCACTGCTACGCACTATATAACAACGTCACCCAAACCCACTGGTACATTAGCGATCCTAGAACGTCGCAAAATGCGCGCCGCGTTGTTTTCGAGTCATTCGATACAGGTTGCACGATACTTAGTGAGTTCCTGAGCCGTTCGAGAACTAAAGGCCAAGATGCTCGCGATCTTGAAATCGGTGTTGCTTGGCTTTGCTGGATGTTGGGCTTTAACCCAATTCAAATGGGATCAACGGCACGTACCCAAGATTTTTCTGACCTCATACTTGCAACGCCTCAAGGACAACTGGTGATTGTTGAATGTACTACCGGACTCCTAAGAGCTGACAGCAAACTATCAAAATTGATTGCTCGTGCTGCCGTCGTACGAATGCGACTCGATCAATCAAACAATCAGCACCTGAAATTATTGCCTGTTATGGTATCCACACTGACGAAGGATGAACTTCAAGCCGACCTCGAACAAGCCGAAAGGCTTGGCGTTGGAGTCCTCACTAGGGAAGATCTAGATGATCTTATTAAGGGCACGATTATTGCTCGAAACGCCGATGAATTGTTTGCTGCGGCCGAGCGAAGCATTGAAGAGAAAAGGACTAAATCGAATAGCTCTGAACCAGAGCTTCCTTTAAGCCAATAGATCGAGAAACACACTCAATATGGCATGCTGGCGGCTGTCATCACCGCGTTCTGGGCACTAGAAAGCGACTTCGGCGCGGCGTCATGGTCAAGCTTGTCCCAGCCATACGCGCCTTTACGGCCTATCGCTCCGAGGCCGACGCATGAGTTCATCTGTACAGTTGCAACTCAGGCCGGGGATCAGGGACAAAGCCGTCCCTGTTGGGCATTTCCACCTTCGGCAAGGTCTTCGCATCCATGGTCTCGCTCGGCTTGATGACCTTGGCTTCCGACAGGATGTAGGCGACCAGTGAATACACCTCGTCGTCCTTGAGCGAACCCGGCGAGTCGAACGGCATCGCACGCTTGATGTAGTCGAACAGCGTGGTTGCGTACGGCCAGTAACTCTCCACGGTCTTGACCGGCGTCTTGCTTGCGAGCGTGCCCCGACCGCCGATCAGACGATCACCACCTATGCCCTTGGCCGGATTTCCTTGCAGCTTGTCGCCATGGCAGGCGGCGCAGGTGTTGGCAAAAATAGCTGCGCCTGCTTTCGCCGTGCCGCTTCCCGGAGGAAGTCCCGCGCCCGAAGGCGGAATCGAAAAGTATTTAGCCATCTCATCCGTCGTCGCATTCCGGCCGACGCCGAAGTGATCGATGGTCGATTGAGCGCTTGCACTGCCGGAGAACAGGCAGATGCCGATCGCAAAAGCGAGATATTTCCTACGCATGGACATTGGTCACATCTCCCGCCGCGCTGACGGCCCAACTCTGAATCGCGTTGAGGTGATAGACCGAACCGAACGGTCCGTTATCACCGCGGATCGCGATGAGTTGCTTGAGGGTGGGCTGGACATAACCGGTTTCGTCGATGCAGCGGCTCTGCAGCACCGCAGCCTTTCCGTCCCACATCCACGGGAAGCTGAAGCGCACCGTGCACATCGGCTCGGGAACCGACTCCAGGCGCGCCGGATACCAGGTCTTTCCTGAATCGAGCGAGACATCGACGGACTGGACCCGCCCGCGCCCCGTCCATGCAAGGCCTGTGATATTGTAGAATCCCGGACCCGGCAGCTTCATGTCGCCGGACGGGAACGTGATGACCGACTTCGCTTCCATATCCAGCGTGAAGATGCGCGCCTTGCCGTCTCCGAGAAGATCGGTGTACTTGGAAGTCTCCTCGCGGGTCATGAACGGCTTGTCGCTGACCTGCAGCCTCCGCAACCATTTGATGTGGGTGTTTCCCTCATAGCCGGGAAGCAGAAGCCGCAGGGGATAGCCCTGTTCGGGACGGATCGCCTCACCGTTTTGTCCATAGACGATAAGCGCATCCTTCAGCATTTTCTCCATCGGGATGCTGCGCGTCATGACCGCGGCATCGGCGCCTTCCGCCAGCACCCAGGCTGCCCCCTCCTTCAATCCGGTCTCGCGCGCGAACGTCGCGAATTGAACGCCGGTCCATTCGGACGTGCTGAGCAGCCCGTGCGTTCCCTGCACGGTCTTCATGGTCGGCTTGTTCCATTCCGTCAGACCGTTGCCGGAGCACTCGATGAAATGCTTGCGCGTCACCGAAGGCAGCCGCTTGATGTCGGCCATCGAGAACGTCATCGGCCGATCCACCATGCCGTGGATCAGCAGGTTGTGCCTGGCCGGATCGATCGTCGGAATCCCGCCGTGATGACGCTCGAAATGGAGTCCTGAGGGCGTGATGTTGCCCAGTCCCTTGCCGAGCGGAGTGAGACTCCAGGAGGTGTTCTCGTTCGGCGTCGGATAGCGCATGCGAACTTCGGTCTCGAACTGAGACCTCGTTCCATAGCTTTCATCGGCAACCGGACGTCCCTGCACTTTGGTCGGATCGTCCGGCACATCGTAAAGAACGGCACCCGGCGGCGCTTTCGGCGATTCAGCGCGAGCGATCGAAGCTGCACCCGCCGCGCCGACGAGTGACCCCGCCGCGAACAAAAAGCCGCGCCGGCTTGAGATCACGTGACGCGGAAACATTCCGTCCTTGCAGTCGCAGTCTTCCTGGAGACGTTGCGCGATATGGCGCTGTTCGGCCATCACCATCTGCTCGGCCATGTGGCGAGCCTTGTCGTCGTAGACGACCTTGTCATCGCTGTTCAAGTTGCTCTCCCTAAGAGATCTTACGATCAATCGAGAACCGCACCACGCCTGGTGAAGTCCCGGCTTGACGTTCAACTCGAATTCTCCGCAAAGCCTATCTCTGCGGACGATCAAGCGTATCGGCCGCTTGCCTCGCTTGTGAATTAACATGGTGGTGAAGACGGATTCGACCAAAGTAGTCTCGACAGCGCGTTTTCGGCGGTGAACCCAGCGCAGAACATGCGATCGGAAACGGCAGTTGCGGAGCCAGGCTTTTCCGCTGTGACGGAGGTTGCGATAGGGAACAAAGCTTCCCATCTGCAGAGGGCAGCACGTTCCGCTGTTTCGTCGTCAGCTTCCGCACCCAGAGCAAACAAAGGCATTCCCATGTCATTTTACGATTCCGCCGCGCCGGCCTTCCTGCAAACGCTCGGCGCCCTTTCCGACATTCTCAGGAAGGCCGAAGCCCATGCGAGCGCGCGAAAGATCGCGCCCGAAACCCTGCTGACGGCACGGCTCTACCCGGACATGCTGCCGCTGACGCGCCAGATCCAGATCGCCTGCGATTTCGCTGTTAAGACCTGCGCGCGGCTGACCGGTTCGGAGGTGCCGAGCACGCCCGATACGGAGAAGACCTTTGACGACTTGCAGCAGCGCCTTGCCAAGGCGGCGGACTACGTGAAGGGTGCGGCGCCGGCCAAGTTTGACGGCGCGGACAGTCGCGACGTCACCTTTCCCGCAGGGCCGGACAAGACGATGACGCTGAAGGGCCAGCAATATCTCAGCCAGTTCGCGTTACCGAATTTCTATTTCCATGCGACGACCGCCTACGACATCCTGCGTCATAACGGCGTCGAGCTCGGCAAGCGGGATTTCATGGGCGTGAAGTAGAGCCAAATGGTTGGCGCTTCGCGCAATACAGAAAAAAGGCCGGAATTGCTCCCGGCCTTTCTCGTATTAAAGCGTTTTCCAGCGAATTGGATTCCGGTTCGCGTGAAGAAAACACCTGCGCCACGCGCATGGTCTGCGGATGACGATAGACCTTCGGCGTCTCCCCGACCTGCAACACCTCGCCCTCCCAGAGACAGATGGTGCGACCGCCAAGCAGCAAGGCCTCGGACGATTCGGTGGTCGCATAGCGACACGTCGCGGATCGTCGGCACGCCGTCGACCACCCGCGTGACGTGATCGAGGGCGACGCTCATGATCGCGCTCCCATTTCCCGCGGCGGACATCCGCTCGGCATGCGTTGCGCGGTGAGCCAGTCGTCGAGGACGACAATGTCGGATGCAGACATCCGCAAGCCCAGCTTGGAGCGGCGCCAGACGATATCGGCCGCGGTGCAGGCCCATTCATGCGAAATCAGATAGCGAACTTCGCTCTCGGTCAGCGTCGCGCCGAAGTCGCGGCCAAGATCGGCCATGGATTTCGCCGCGCCCAGCAGCTTCGCCGCGCGCGTGCCGTACGCGTGTGCAAGACGGCTCGCGTGCGCTTTTGTCAGGAAAGGATAGCCGCGCATCAACTCCGCCGTCAGCGCCGCGACCGCCGATACCTCCATGTCGCCGCCGGGCAGCGGCGTTTTCGCGGTCCAGCCCTCGCGCGCGCTGGTGCCCTTCAGATAGGACGACAGCTTTTCCAGCGCCTCCTCGGCGAGCCGGCGGTAGGTCGTGATCTTTCCACCGTAGACCGACAGCAACGGAACGCCGCCCGGCGTATCGAGTTCGAACGCGTATTCGCGGGTGGCGGCCTTGGCCTCGCTCGCGCCGTCGTCATAGAGCGGACGCACGCCGGCATAGGTCCAGACCACGTCCTGCGGCGTTACTGGCTTCGCCAGATACTCGCTGACGGACGCGCAGAGATAGGCGATCTCGTCATCCGAGGCCTTCACTTTGGCAGGATCGCCGTCGTAGTCGCGATCGGTGGTGCCGATCAGGGTGAAGTCGTCCTGATACGGAATCGCGAACACGATCCGACCGTCGCTGTTCTGGAAGATGTAGGCGCGGTCGTGGTCGTAGAGCTTCCTGACCACGATGTGCGAGCCCTGCACCAGCCGAACTCTTGCGCGCGTGTTCACGCCCGCACCCAGGGTGAGCACCTGCTCGACCCAGGGGCCGCCCGCATTGACCAGCACCCGCGCCGAGATGGTGTTGCGTTCGCCGCTCAACGTGTCCTCGATCGTGACGTACCAGAGGCCGTCGGCCTGCCGGGTCTCGACCGCGCGGGTCCGCGGCCGGATGTCGGCGCCGCGATCAGCCGCGTCACGCGCGGTAAGAACGACCAGGCGAGCATCGTCGACAAAACAGTCGGAATATTCGAAGCCCTTGCGGTAACGCCCGGCGACCAGCGGTTTGCCGACCTCGTCCCGTGACAGATCGACCGAGCGCGTCGGCGGCAGCAGTTTCCGCCCGCCGATATGATCGTAAAGAAACAGGCCGAACCGCAGCATCCATGTCGGCCGCAAGCCTGCGTGATGCGGCAGCACGAAGCGCAGCGGGCGGATGATGTGCGGCGCGATCCGCCACAGGATCTCGCGTTCGATCAGCGCCTCGCGAACCAGATGGAATTCGTAATATTCGAGATAGCGTAGCCCGCCATGCACCAGCTTGGTCGACACCGACGACGTGCCGCTGGCGAGGTCGTTCATTTCGCAAAGGAAAACAGAGTTTCCACGTCCTGCCGCGTCGCGTGCGATCCCGCATCCGTTGACGCCGCCGCCGATGATAGCGAGGTCGAAAACCTTGCCCACGAGCGCCATCCCTTAAGGATTATCGGTTCTATAGTACCATAAATACGCTTCTCGATATTCAATTATAGCTATTTTCTTTCATATGACGATTAAATCACAATCTAAAACGAAAGCAACCGTAATCGCTGTCGCAGGCTGTGGATCCATTTCGACACCCGGAAACCGATCCGCTGGCGACCACGAGCGGCGAAAAGTTCACCCGGCGGCCCTTGGGCGTCCATCGGCGACGGGGTCGGCTTCCGCATCCAGGCCAGCCGGCTCGCCGGGCATCGCCACAATCACCTCGATGCCCTGCGCCCGGCAGATCGCGTGAAGATCGGCAGGCAGGGCCGCATCGGTGACGAAGGTCTGGATCTGGCTGATATGGGCGATGCGCACCGGCGCACTGCGGCGCAGTTTGGTGCCGTCGGCCACCAGCATGACGCTGCGCGCGTTGGCGATGATCGCCTGCGATACCTGCACCTCACGATAGTCGAAATCCAGCAGTGCGCCCGCCTCGTCGATCGCGGACGCGCCGATAATGGCGTAATCGACCTTGAACTGGCCGATCAGATTGGTCGCGCTGGAGCCGATCACCGCTCCGTCGGAGCGGCGCACGTTGCCACCCGCGACGATGACCTCAATGCGCGGATGACGATAGAGCTGCATCGCCACGTTGAGATTGTTGGTGATGACCAGAAGATCCTCATGCGAGGTGAGCGCGCTGGCCACCTCCTCGGTGGTGGTTCCGATGTTGATGAACAGCGAGCAGCCGTTGGGAATCCGCGCGGCCGCCGCCGCGCCGATCGCTTTCTTTTCTTCGGCAGCGACGAAGCGGCGAGCTTCGTAAGCCAGATTTTCCACACCGGAAGCGATGATGGCGCCGCCGTGAATGCGCGTCAGCGAACGCTGGTCGCACAGATCATTGAGGTCCTTGCGAATGGTCTGGGCCGATACCTCGAAACGGCGCGCAAGCTCGTCCACCATGACCCGTCCGAACGCGCGGGCAATGTTCAGGATATCGGATTGACGCTGGCTAAGGCCGGCCACCGCTGCAGCACCTCGAGACCACGGACATCCAGGGTGCCGATGTTACAACGTTTTCGAGCGGCGTGGATACCGGCTCAGGCCAGGAAAACGCGTCAAAACAAAAACTCACGATTCCTTCTTCTGATTTCATCAGAAGCGGAAAGACCTGCCACGACGCGGCGGCGCAGCATTCCTGCGCCGGCCGCTCGGCATCAGAATTGAAATCTCGGCAAAGCCCGACGGAAGGATTTCACGAAATCGGGACAAGCGGATTTTTGCGCGCGCTGCTTCGCAGCACGCTCCGCGTCGCGGGCGCTGCGGAACAGCTTGCCGTCCAGGGCGCTGAACCGCTGTGAGGCCGAAAAGAATCGGAAACCGGCGCGATCGCGCACCACGATGCCCGCGGATTCCGAACCGACTTCGATGATATAGGTCTTCGACATATCCCACTCGCATTTTTCCGGCCGGAAAGGCCGCGCCGATAACGGGCAATGGCGGGAAACGTTCCCTGTCGCACCAACAGGATATGGAGATGGTTCGGGCGTTCGCAACTAGAATCAATCGAGGTTCGGCGCTGATCGAATCGGCGAATTTCCGGGCCGGCTCAGGCCACCCCGCCCCAAGTCAGCGAGCGGAAGGTTATCAGGTAGCCGTGGTTATGCCGACACCGGCGGGTCGGCCTGCGGGACCTCGCGCGGGCGGCCTTGATCGTCGATCGCGACATAGGTGAACTTGCCGTCGGTGACGAGGATGAACTGCATCTCCTTGCGGCGCATGACCCAGGCTTCCAGATGTACTGTGATTGAGGTCCTGCCGATGCGAACCAGCGTGGCGTGCACGGAGACGAGATCGCCGACATAGACCGGCTTGCGGAAGTTCATGGCGTCGATGGCAACGGTCACGGTGCGCGACTTCGCGAGCTTCGACGCGAAGATGCCGCCGCCGATGTCCATCTGGCTGAGCAGCCAGCCGCCGAAAATATCGCCGTTCTGGTTGGTGTCGGCCGGCATCGCGAGCGTACGCGTGCAGAGTTCGCCGAGCGGCGTGGTTTCATTGATCGCCGGGGCGTGAACGGCCGTTGCGTCCGTCGTCAGGGCATCCGTCATCAAATTCACCTTATTTGAACGTATCCCAGCCGGCGTCGGGTGCAAAACGGACGCCGAATTTCTGCGCAAGCTCGCGCAGGTTGGCGGCGACATTCTCCGGACCACGGGTGCGCGCATAGTTCAGCGGCCCGCCGCGGAACGGCGCATAGCCGGTGCCGAAGATCATCGCGCCATCGACCAGATCGGGATCATCGACGATGCCTTCGCGCAAACACGCGACGCAAACGTTCGACATCGGCAGCACCAGGCGATCGATCATTTCCGGCGTGATCTGCGATCTGCTCGCGGTGCCCTTGTCGGCCTTGCCTTCGCGCCATGTGTAAAAACCCTGACCGGTCTTGCGGCCGAGTTCGCCTTTCGCGACCTTCTCACGGAGCCAGTCCGGCGGCGGCGGCAGCAAATCGCCGAGCTTTGCGCGCAACTCGTCGCCGACGGCGAGGCAGATATCCAGGCCCACCTGATCGGCGAGTTCAATGGGCCCCATCGGCATGCCGAACTTTTCCGCAGCAGCATCGATCACGGTCTTGTCGATCTTCTCGTCGAGCATCAGCATGGCTTCGAGCATGTAGGGCGTCAGCGCACGGTTGACGAGGAAACCCGGCGAACTCTTCACCGGCAACGGCAGCCGGTCGATGGCGCCGACGAATGCGAGAGCCTGCTTGAGCACCTGCGGGTCGGCGGCATCGTGGCTGACCACCTCGACCAGTTGCAAGCGCGACACGGGATTGAAGAAGTGCACGCCGACCAGCCGCTCCGGATGCTGCAGCGTGGTTCGCAGCTCCTGCAGCGGAATGCTCGACGTATTGGTGGCGAGGATCGCGCCCGGTTTCATTTTCGGCTCGATACCGGCATAGACCTTCTGCTTCAGTTCGAGCTTTTCCGGCACCGCCTCGATGATGAGATCGGCATTGCGCACCCCCTCGCCCTCCAGGTCGGGCATCAGGCGATCGAGCGTGTCGCGAATGTCGGTGCGCTTGCGCAGGATCTTGCCATAGAGATCCGCGGCGCGCTTGATCGCACCGGCGATCGGCTCCGGCTTCATGTCGGCGAGCGTCACGCGGATGTCCTGATGCGCGCACCATGCTGCAATGTCGCCGCCCATGGCGCCGGCGCCGATGACATGCAGATGCTTCACGACGTTGCCGCCGCCGGCGAGTTTTTTCATCTGCTCGCGCAGGAAGAACACCCGGATCAGGTTCTGCGCCGTCGACGTCACCATCAGTTTGGCGAAGGACCGCTTTTCGGCCGCCAGCATCGCGGCCTTGCTGCCGCCGTGCTTCTCCCAGAGATCGATCAGCGCATAGGGAGCCGGATAGTGCTCTTGCACCGCAGCTTTCTCCGCTTCCTTGCGCATCCGTGAAGCGAGAAAACCGCGAACGGGTCCGAGGTTGAGCAGCCGATTGAGCGCGTTCGGCCTGGCTCGTTTCAGCCGGCCGCCGACGACATCCTTTACCGCGTTGAGGACGTGGCGCTCCTGCGTCACGGCGTCGACAAGGCCGAGCGATTTCGCCTTCCGCGCATCGATGGTCTTGCCGGTCAGCATCAGCGGCATCGCCTGGATCGGATTGACCAGTCGGGTAAAACGCACGGTGCCGCCGAGGCCGGGATGCAGGCCGAGCATGACTTCAGGAAAGCCGAACCGCGCATTGTCGATCGCGATCCGCGTCCGGCACGCCAGCGCGACCTCGAGCCCGCCGCCGAGACAGAAGCCGTGGATCACGGCGACGGTCGGAATCTTCATTGCTTCGAGCCGATCGATGATGGCGTGGGCGCGGCCGATCGTGGTTTCGACCTCGGTCGGATCCGCGGCGCCGCGAAACTCGTTGACGTCAGCGCCTGCAATGAAGCCGGAGGTTTTCGCCGAGCGGATCACGATGCCGGCGGGCAGATGGCTTTCCAGCACCGTCAGGATCGCGCTGAACTCCTCCATCACATCCGACGACAGCGTGTTGGCGCTGGAATCGGCGCGGTCGAACAGCACCCACGCCACGCCGTCGGCGTCGCGGGTCAGCTTGAAGTTGCGATAGGGGCCGCTTGCATCGGGTTTTGGCCCGAGCTCCAGCACGCGATCCTTGAGAACGTCCAACACCTTTGAATCCATGACGCCCTCACACCATCTCGATCAGCATGGCGCCGCCCTGCCCGCCGCCGATGCATTCGGTGGCGACGCCGCGCTTCGTGCCGAGCCGCTTCATCGCATTGACGAGATGCAGCACGATGCGATTGCCCGAGGTGCCGACGGGATGACCAAGACTGATCGCACCGCCATCGACGTTGAGCTTGGCGCGGTCGATCGCGCCGGCCGCGCCGTCGAGGCCGAGCACGTCGCGGCAGAATTTCTCGTCCTCCCATGCGGCGAGGCAGCCGAGCACCTGCGTGGCGAAGGCTTCGTTGAGCTCCCAGGTCTCGACGTCGCCAAGCGCCATCTTGTTGCGCTTCAACAGTTCCGTCGCCGACAGCACCGGGCCGAGCCCCATGATCGAGGGATCGAGCGCCGACCACTGGCTGTCGGTGATCATCGCCTTCGGCTTGAGCCCGTGTTTGATGACGGCGTCTTCCGATGCAAGAATGGTCCAGCACGCGCCATCGGTGATCTGCGACGAATTGCCGGCGGTGACCTGGCCCCATGGCCGCTCAAACACCGGTTTCAGCTTCGCCAGCGTCTCCATCGAGGAATCCGGGCGCACGCCGTCGTCGTGATCGAAGAATTTTCCGTCGCGCGCGAATGCCGTTTCCACCTCGCCCTTGAGCCAGCCTTCGGCCTGCGCCTTCGCCAGCCGCCTGTGGCTTTCGACCGCGTAAGCGTCCGCCTGTTCACGGGTGATGCCGAACAAGTGGCCGACCACCTCGGCGGTCTGGCCCATGTTGAGTTCGGTGATCGGATCGGTCAGCCCGCGCTCGAGTCCGATGATCGGCTTGAAATAGGGCGGTCGCGCTTTCGCAATCGCCTTGATCTTTTCAACGATGCCCTTGGCGCCGGCGACACCTGCGAACCAGCGCACGCCCTGCTGCGGCCAGACCAGCGGCGCATGGCTCAGCGCCTCGGCGCCCCCCGTCAGGATCAGGTTGGCGTTGCCGTCGCGGATATAGCGGTAGCCGGTGTCCATCGACTGCATGCCTGAGCCGCAGTTGATCTGCACCGTGAACGCCACCATCGCTTCGCCCATGCCGAGCCGCAGCGCGGCGACGCGGGCCGGGTTCATCTCGTCGGCGATGACGTTGACGCAGCCGAGGATGACCTGATCGAACGCATCGGGCGCGAACGGTTGCCGCGCCAGCAACGGCCGTCCGCACTGCACCGCCAGATCGACTGGCGTGAATGCCCCGGGGCCGCTGCGTGCTTTCAGAAAGGGAGTTCGGCTGCCGTCGATGATATAGACAGGGCGCACCATCAGCCTGCCGCCCTCGTTTCATTCCGCTCCTGCACCACTTGCACGCTGATGGACTTCTTGTAGGGCGACAACGCTTCCGGTGCGAAGTCGTCGACCTCGATCACCCGGAGCACCGCCTCGTGCGCCGCCTTGTATTGCTCGGCCTCGACCGGGGTGATGACGCCCTGCTTGATCGCCGCATCCGTGTCGTGCAGACGCGCCGCGCGCATCCGCTTGAAGACGTCCTCCGCGGCGGTCACCAGCAGAAACGCCTTTTCCAGGCGCGCTACGCCGTTGTCGTCATCCACTTGCGAGAGACCCGGCGTCAGTCGGTCGCGAGCGACGGACGGCTCCAGCACCAGTTGAGCGCAGGCATGCACGACGGCGTCGCTCGGCCCGCGCGCCCGCGCGCCCATCGGCTGGATCATGAATTTGAGCATGATCGCAACATAGCGGTTCGGCAGGTTCGCCAGAATGTCGGCAAAGCGCTGCTCGATGGTGCGGAAGCCCGTCGCCATGCACCATTGCACCACCGGGAGATCGGCCTCCTGCCGGCCTTCGTCATGCCAACGCTTGAGCACGGCCGACAAGAGATACAATTCGGAGAGAATATCGCCGAACCGCGCCGACAGCATCTCCTTGCGCTTCAGCTTGCCGCCGAGCGTCAGGAGCGCCATGTCGGCACACAATGCAAAGGCCGATGCATAGCGCGAGAGCTGACGGTAGAAGTCCGTCACCGGACCCGCATCCTCCGGCGCAGGCGCGAACGCCCCACCGCTCCAGCTCCGGCCCCAGGCGCGGAACAGCGTAGTGACGCTGTGGACGATATGAACCCAGAACGTCTTGTCGAAGGTATCCAGGCCTTTGACCTTGTCCGTATCGCTGAGCGCATTCATCTCCTGCAGCAGATAGGGATGCGCGCGGATCGCGCCCTGCCCGAAGATGATGAGGTTGCGCGTCAGGATGTTGGCGCCCTCCACCGTGATCGAGACCGGCACGCCGCGATAGAGATTGCCGAGGTAGTTTTGCGGGCCGTCGATCACGGCCTTGCCGCCGTGAATGTCCATGGCGTCATCGATCACGGTACGCAGCCGCTCAGTGGCGTGCAGCTTCATGATGCCTGAAATGACGGCGGGATGATGCCCCTCGTTGAGCGCGGCGCAAGTCAATCGTCGCGCTGCGTCGATCAGATAGGCCGTACTGGCGATGCGCGCCAGCGGCTCCTCGATGCCTTCGAACTTTCCGATCGGAATGCCGAACTGCTCGCGGACGCGCGCATAGGCGCCGGTGGTGCGCGCCGCGAAGGCCGCGCCCGCCGCCGAGAGTGAGGGCAACGAGATGCCGCGCCCGGCGGCCAACGCCGTCATCAGCATCTTCCAGCCCTGGCCCAGACGCTCCTTCCCGCCGATGACGTAGTCCAGCGGAATGAAAACGTCCTTGCCCCAGTTCGGACCGTTCTGGAACACCTGCATCGCCGGCAGATGGCGGCGGCCGATGGAGACCCCCGGCAGGTCGGTCGGGATCAACGCCACGGTGATGCCGAGGTCCTCCTGCGAGCCGACCAGATGATCGGGATCATAAGCCTTGAAGGCGAGCCCGAGCAGCGTCGCCACCGGACCGAGTGTGATGTAGCGCTTGTGCCAGTTGAGCCGGAGTCCGATCACCTCGCGGCCCTCGAAGGTGCCCCTGCAGATGATGCCGGTGTCGGTCATCGACGCCGCATCTGAACCGGCTTCCGGGCTGGTCAGGCCGAAGCATGGAACTTCCTGGCCGTCGGCAAGGCGCGGCAGCCATTTCGCCTGCTGGTCCCTGGTGCCGAAGCGCATCAGCAGTTCGCCCGGTCCGAGCGAATTCGGCACCATCACCGTGACCGCGGCGACGAGCGAGCGCGACGAAATCTTGCGCACCACTTCCGAATGCGCGTAGGGCGAGAAACCGAGCCCGCCGTACTCGGTCGGAATGATCATGCCGAAGAATTTTTTCTGCTTGATGAAGGTCCAGACCTCGGGCGGCAGATCGCGCCACTTCCAGTTGATCTTCCAGTCGTCGAGCATGGCGCAAAGCTCATCCACCGGGCCGTTGAGGAACGCCTCTTCCTCCGCCGTCAGAGTCGCCGGCGAGGTCGCCAGCAGTTTCGCCCAGTCGGGATTGCCGGAGAACAGGTCGGCATCCCACCAGACGTCGCCGGCATCCAACGCCTCGCGCTCGGTATCCGACATCGACGGCAGCACGCGGCGCGCCCAGGAGAAAATCAGCTTGGAGATCACGTCACGGCGAAAACTCATCGCAATGTCCTCTTGTTCGGATAATCCGCGGTGCGTCGACTCGCTATCGCTTCAGGCAATGACCTTATACCCATAAGAGGAAATATCCTTAAAAAGGCAAAAGCGAGTTACATTTCATGGTTTCGCAATTGAAAATTAAGCGAAATTTTGCAATTCGGGGTCGGCCTGCGACCTCACAATAGCGCAAGAGCTCCAAAAACGCGATTTGCAAACGCGTGAAAGCCTCAACCGGCCGCAATGCGGGACGCGGGGGGCATGAAGACCGAGAGCGGCTGCGAATGCGTTGAATCCGACGAAGATCGCAGCACCGTCCGCGATCAGCCTTCACAAAAATTCGCAAAAAACTTCAGCCCGGCTGTTTCTTTTCGCGCGGCGCCAGACCGGCAAGCACGAAATCGATCATCTGATCGAGCGTCGGCCCCGGCTTGTCGACGCATTGCGCGATCATCTGCGGATGGAAGAAGCGCATCATCGCCGTGCACGTGCACAGCGCCGCCAGCCGCACGTCCGGTGCCTGGAACTCGCCGCTCGCCGCGCCCTGAGCGATCACCTCGCCGACGGTCGTGGCGATATCCTCCATATGCGCCTTGCAGACGTCCCAGTCCTGCTCCATGGCGATGGCGACCATCTCGTGCAACTTGGCGTCGCCGACATAGCGCTCGCTGTTCATGTGATGGATCGTGGACAGCAGTTCGCGCAGGCGCTGCGTGGCCGGACCCGGCGCGGCGCCGATCGCCTCGGCCGCGTCCTCGACTTCGCCCATCAGCCGCCGCGCCACGCCCTGGTGAATCGCCTTCTTCGAATCGAAGAAGCGATAGACATTGGCCGGCGACATCCGCAGCACTTTCGCGATGTCGGCGACGGTGGTCTTCTGATAGCCGATCTCGCGGAACAGCCGCTCCGCCACCACCAGAATCCGGTGACGCGTATCAGCTTCGGTATTGTCTGTGACTATCGCCATGAGAGAGCCAATCTTCAATTATTCTCCGGCCTGAGCAAGCGGAAAAGCGAGTTGCGTCTCGCGCGGCGCGGGTCTGGCCTGCTCCCGCTCGCCGCCATGCTCGGCCAGACTCTTTCTGAACCATAGCGCGTAAAGCGCCGGCAGATACAAGAGCGTCAGGAAGGTCGCAACGAACAACCCGCCCATGATGGTGATCGCCATCGGTCCCCAGAACGCCGAGCGCGACAATGGGATCATCGCGAGGATCGCCGCGAGCGCAGTCAACACCACCGGCCGCGCGCGCCGCACCGTCGCCTCGACGATCGCCTCTCCCCGGGTCAGACCATGCGTCACATCGGTCTCGATCTGATCCACCAGGATGACCGCGTTGCGCATGATCATTCCGGCGAGCGCGATCAGGCCGAGCAGCGCCACGAAGCCGAACGGCTGGTTCGCGACATTGAGACCGAGGGACGCGCCGACGACGCCGAGCGGCGCCGTCAGGAACACCAGCAGGAGCCGCGAGAAGCTCTGCAACTGGACCATCAGCAGCGTCAGCATCACGACGGCCATGACGGGAAACAGCACGAAGATCGAGGTATTGCCCTTGGCGGACTCCTCGAACGCGCCGCCCGCCTCGATCCGGTAGGCCGGCGGCAGGTGATCGCGAATCTCCTGCAATTTCGGCCAGATCTGGTTGGTGACGTCGGGCGCCTGCACACCGTCGACCACGTCGCCGCGCACGGTGATGGCCATGTCGCGGTTGCGCCGCCACAGGATCGGCTCCTCGTGAGCGTATTCGATCTTCGCGACCTGCGATAGCGGCACAGCAACGCCGTTGCGCGATGTCACGGTGAGATCGCCGACGCCGGCGAGATCGAGGCGCTCCGACGGAATCGCACGCGCGACCACCCCGACTTTCTCGATGCCGTCGCGCACGGTCGTCACCGGCACGCCCGAGATCAGCATGGCGAGCGCCTGCGAGACATCCTGCGGCGTCAGGCCGAGCGCGCGGGCGCGATCCTGATCGACCACGAGCTTGAGGTATGGCGTCTGCTCGTTCCAGTCGAGGCTGGGGTCCTTCACATTCGGATTGGCGCGCACGACATCGCGCACCTTGTAGGCGATATCGCGCACCATTTTCGGATCTGGTCCGATCACCCGGAATTGAACGGGAAAGCCGACGGGAGGACCGAAGTTGAAACGGTCGACCCGGACCCGCGCCTCGGTCAGCGCCCCGTCATCCACCGCCTTCTCGATCTTCGCCTTGATGCGCTCTCGCGCCTCGACGTTCTTCGCCACGATCACGATCTCGGCGAAGGCCTCGTTCGGCAATTGCGGATTGAGGCCGAGCCAGAAGCGCGGCGAGCCCTGGCCGACATAGGCGGTGTAGGTCGCGATATCGTTATCGTCCTTGAGGATCTTCTCGGCCTCCTTCACCGACTTCTCGGTGACGCCGAACGCCGTGCCTTCCGGCAGCCGGAGCTGCAGGAACAGTTCGGGCCGCTCCGACAACGGGAAGAACTGCTGCTGCACATGACCAAATCCGATGACCGCCGCGACGAAGATGCCGACGGTCGCCGCGACCACCTTGATGCGGTGGTTGACGCACCACTGGATCACGGCGCGCAGGCTGCGGTAGATCCGCGTCTCGTAGATCGCATGCGGATCGTGATTGTGGCTGACCTTGATGTTCGGCAGCAGCTTGACGCCGATATAGGGCGTGAAGATCACCGCGACGAACCAGGATGCGACCAGCGCGATCGCCACGATCCAGAAGATGCCGCCGGCATATTCGCCGACGCCGGAATTGGCGAAGCCGATCGGCAGGAAGCCGGCCGCCGTCACCAAGGTGCCGGTCAGCATTGGAAAGGCGGTGGATTCCCACGCAAAGGACGCCGCGCGCATCCGGTCCCAGCCCTGCTCCATCTTCACCACCATCATCTCGACCGCGATGATGGCGTCGTCGACCAATAGCCCGAGCGCGATGATCAGAGCGCCGAGCGTGATACGATGCAGATCGAGCGACATCGCGTTCATGACGATAAAGACGATGCCGAGAACCAGCGGCACCGACAGCGCCACCACGATGCCGGTGCGCCAGCCCAATGCGAGGAAGCTGACGAACAGCACGATCGCCAGCGCCTCGATGAACGAATGCACGAACTCGCCGACGGCGTGCTCGACCACTTTCGGCTGATCCGCGATGCGCTCGATATTGATACCTTGCGGCACCGCCTGCATGAATTCGTCGGCGGCCTTGGTGACGTCCTCGCCGAGCTTGAGAATGTTGGCGCCTTTCGCGGTCACCACGCCGATGCCGAGCGCCGGCTTGCCTTCCTGACGCACCTTGAATGTCGGCGGATCGACGAAGCCATGGGTCACGGTTGCGATGTCGCCGAGGCGGAACACGCGTCCGTTGCTTTCGACCGGCGTCTCCGCCACCGCCCTGGCGCCGTCGAACGCGCCGGTGACGCGCAAAGCCACCCGCTGCGACGAGGTCTCGACGGTGCCGGCCGGCGTCACCGCATTCTGCTTTGCAAGCGAATCGAAGATCGCCTGCGGCGCAATGCCGAGCGTCGCCAGCTTGGCATGAGAGAACTCGACGTAGATGCGCTCGTCCTGGGTGCCGTAAAGGTTGACCTTGGTGACGCCCTCTACCCTCAACAGCCGCTGGCGAAGGCCCTCCGCGACCTTTTTCAATTGCGCATAATCGGCGCCGTCGCCGGTCAGGGTGTAGAGAATGGAATCGACGTCGCTGAACTCGTCGTTGACGACCGGCCCGAGGATTCCCGCGGGAAGGCTGCCCTGCGCATCCGCGAGTTTCTTGCGCAGGACATAGAACAGATAGGGCACCTGCTTGGGCGGAGCGGAGTCGAGGAAGGACACCTGCATCGCCGTGAAACCCGGCTTGGAATAGGTCTGCACCTTGTCGAAATACGGCAGTTCCTGCAGCTTCTTCTCAAGCGGATCGGCGACCTGCGTCTGCATTTCGTCCGCTGTCGCGCCCGGCCACATCACCGAGACGTTCACCACCTTGACCGTAAAGGAGGGATCTTCGGCCCGGCCGAGCTTCTCGTAGGAGAAGAAGCCGGCGACGCCGAGCGCGATGATCAGGAACAGGATCAGCGCAGGATGGCTCACTGCCCAGGCGGACAGATTGAAGCGCTTCATCGCAATCTTCCTTCTTGCAGATGCGGTCTTCAGTTCCGTTCGTCATTGCGAGGAGCTCAGTTCCTCGCAATGCCGGAAATGACTCAAAACGACAGTGACGACACCACGCGCACCTTTTGCGACGGATCGAGCTTCTGCACGCCGAGCACGACGACCTTCGCGCCCTCGTCCACGCCGCCGGTGATGATGACGTCGTTGCTCTCGTAGGATTTCACCGCGACCGGCCTCAGCGCGACATCGCCCTTGTCGTCGACGACATAGAGCGCCGACGGACCGCCCTGACTGAACAGCGCCGACAGCGGCACCCGGGCCACGCGGGAGGCGGCGGCATCGGCGAGCGTCAGCGTCGCTGTCATGCCGAGCGATACCTTGTCGCCGGCATCCGGCAGCGAGAATTTGGCGAGATAGGTGCGTGTCGCAGGATCAGCGGTCGGCGCGATCTCGCGCAGCTTCGCGGTATAGGTCTTGCCGGGCTCCGACCACAGCGACACCCGCGCCGTGCCGGTCCGGGCGCGGCCGATCAGCGTTTCCGGTATGGCGACCACGGCCTCCTTTTCACCAAGACGCGCGACACGGATCGCCGGCTGCCCCGAAGCGACCACCTGCCCGGCATCCACCAGCGTCGCGGTGACCACGCCGCGGGTGTCGGAGGTCAGCGTCGCATAGGACAGGGAATTCCCGGTCAATTCGACCGAGCGTTGCGCGCGATTCAACCGAGCCCTTGCCTCGTCGGCGGCGGCCTTGGCCTGATCGAGCTGGGCGTCCGTGGTCCAGCCCTTGGCGCGCAATTCCTTTGTGCGCCTCTCGGCGGCGGCGGCCTGCGCCAGCACGCCGGTGGCCGCGCTCAATTCAGCCTGCGCCTGCTCGGCCTGCAATTTGAGATCGACTTCATCGAGGGTCGCGAGAGGCTGACCGACCTCAACGACCTGCCCGACCTCGACCAGGCGCTTTGCGACCTTGCCGGAGACGCGGAAACCCATATCGGTCTCGATCCGCGGCTTGATGGTACCGACGAAGCTCCGATCCGGAATCTCGGCCTCGTAATGCACCGTGGCGGTCAGAACCGGACGCGCCGGCTCGGCTTTTTCGGCGGCCAATTCATTACAGCCCCCTAATGCCAGCGCTGGAAGGGCCACCAAAACAAGTGGCAAATACCTGGAAAACCGCAAGAAAGGAGAATGAGCCTGCATCGGGAATTTCCTTCAGAAGCTGTTCTTGCCCTTACTGTGGATTGTTTAGTGATGATTGTCAATAATCGTCACAGATCAGGAATACGTGAGCGATGATGGTCCGTTCAATTCTGCGGAGCCGCTTTTAGGAAGAATTCCGAAAAAAGGACGCGGTGGATCACACGGCGGAACTGCAAGGAGTGGCGAGACGCGTCGGCGCCCACCCTGCACACGGGAAGACGGTGGGGAATGATCTCGCTGACGCGAGACGCAACTCACGGCCGCGGCGGATCTCGCCCGCTCTAAGATTGGTAAAATTTTAATCAGGCCCGTTCAAAGATACCGCCGGGGCTTCAATACGGATCGCGCGGGCACTGCGGGCTTATCGCCACGCGCATCACAGAAACATCCGTAAGCCGAATCGTCAGAGATCGGAGGCTGACCGTCCCATAGAACTGTGGATCAGTGAGAATTCACCTGCATTGGAAGGAATCCAAAATGAAGGCGAAGATAAGCGTTACTCTTCCTGCAATCGTTTCGGCGCTCGTCCTGATAGGCGCCCTTTCCGCCGGAATTGCGGCATATCAGGCCTACGAACAGCGGCAGAAGTCTGAAGCATTTCTCGAAGTGAATCACATTTCCCAACTGCTGCTGAAAAGCGCGGGGCAGTGGGCGATCGAGCGCGGACTTACAAATGCGCCGCTGAAATCACCCGACGCCCTGCCTGCCGAACTTGGCCCGAAGATCGCCAGCACGCGGCAAACCGCCGATCATGCGTTCAAGGAAGCAACTCAACTGCTGCACGGGATTCCGGCAATGAAATCTGCAGAGTCGCAGCTTTCGGAAGCCGAGAACACGTTCCAGGGATTCGTCGGCTTTCGCATGAGGCTCGACGAGAACCTTCCCAAGCGAGGATCGGAGCGAAACCCGGAGGTCGTCGAAGGCTTCGCGCCGGCGATCACCAAACTGATCGACATCTCCGGCAACAAGCTGCGCCTGACGATGGAAACGCTGAACCGCCCACCCACCGCGGCTCTGGCGCAATTGGTCGGCATACGTAATTTGACTGCGCAGATGGCCGAGAACGCCGGACGGGAGCGCGCATTCCTCGGCGGAATGGTTGGCTCCCGCGCCAAGATGACGACCGTCGGCTTCCGGACCATCGCTCGCTACCGCGGAAATGTCGAACTGGCATGGGAAACGATCTCGCCGCTGCGGATGCGCACCGACTTGCCGAAAAAAGTCGCGGATGCGATCACGGGTGTCGAGAACGATTATTTCCAGATCTATGGCCAAACGCGTGACGGCATACTCGCGACAGCCGAGAGCGGTGAGTACACGATCAGCGGCAACGACTATGTCACGCGGGCAACCACCGCGATCAATTCGATTCTGCGTCTCGCCGAAGCGGTCGGTGAAGCGGCCGACCAGGAAGCCGCGACGGAAGCTGCAAACAGCGGATCGAAACTGCTCGTCGCCGGATTGATCTTGCTGGGTTGTATCGCGCTCGCGCTGGTCAGCTTCTGGATCGCGTTTTCCCGGATCCTGCGGCCGCTGGCTGCGCTGACCGGAGCGATGGGTGAACTCGCGAACGGCAACTTCTCCGTTGTTCTGCCCGGACTCGAGCGCCAGGACGAAATGGGCGACATGGCGCGTGCGGTCGAGACCTTCAAGGTCAAGGCCGAACAGAAAGCGCGCGACGAGGCGGAAGAAAAGATGAAGCAGGATCAACTTGCCGCCCAGCAGCGCAAGGAAGACATGCACCGGCTTGCCGACAGTTTCGAAGCGGCGGTCGGCGAAGTGATCCAGACGGTCTCCTCGGCAGCGACCCAGCTCGAGGGTTCGGCAACCGCTTTGACCCGGACGGCCGAGCAGACCCACCAGCTTTCTTCCGCTGTGGCCGCGGCCTCCGAGGAAGCGACGGTCAACGTTCAGTCCGTGGCCTCCGCCAGCGAGGAGATGGCAGCGTCCGTCAACGAAATCAGCCGGCAGGTCCAGGAAGCGTCGAGGATCGCAAGCGAGGCGGCGCAAAAGGCCCATAGCGCCGACCAGCGGATCACCTCGCTGTCGCAGGCGTCGACCAAGATCGGAGACGTGATCGAACTCATCAACACGATCGCAAGCCAGACCAACCTGCTGGCGCTCAATGCCACGATCGAGGCCGCTCGCGCAGGCGAGGCTGGCCGCGGCTTCGCGGTGGTGGCGTCCGAGGTGAAGGCGTTGGCCGAGCAGACCGCGAAGGCGACCGCCGAGATCGGTCAGCAGATCGCCAGCATCCAAACGGCAACGGACGATTCCGTCGTCAATGTGAAAGAGATTGGCGTCGTTATCGGCAGGATCGCGGAGATTTCCGCGACGATCGCCTCAGCCGTCGAAGAGCAGGCCTCTGCGACTCAGGAGATCTCCCGCAACGTCCAGCAGGCTGCGGCGGGCACCTCGGAGGTTTCCTCCAATATCATCGAGGTCAGCAACGGTGCATCCGCAACGGGTGGCGCCTCCACGCAGGCCCTGGCAGCGGCAAAGTCCCTGGCCAGTAATACGGACCGCCTCAAGCTGGAAGTCGAAAACTTCCTCACAACGGTCAGGGCCGCCTAGGCGGATGCGATGAGGTTTGTTTCGTCGCTGACGAGCAAACCTCATTGCGCTTGATAAATCCATCATGAGCGGATCACGCGACCCGCTCATGAACGTTCCCTCCCTGAATCTTCCCACAGCCGGGCGATCACCCCTCAGCCCCGCAGGAACCCTCCGAAGCTCTCCGCGTTGTCGAGGCTCAACGCAAAGGAGAGGATCCATGAGTTCCACGACGGACAAGATCAAGGGCACCGCCAATGAAGCGATGGGAAAGATAAAGCAGAGCACCGGCGAAGCTGTAGGCTCCGACAAGATGCGGGGCGAAGGCGCGATTCAGGAAATGAAGGGCAAGGGCCAGAAAGCGCTCGGCGATGCCAAGGAGGCGGTGAAGGATTCCGCCAACAAGGCGGCAGACGCGGTAAATAAAAAACTTTGACCTGGACTAATCCAGTTCAACAAAAGACCGGCCCCGGAGCCGGTCTTTTTTGTGCAACCCGCTATCCCCGCATCCTGTAATGCAAGGTTTCGCGACCCGGCGCGGACTGATAAACCCGCGTCATGCTCAAGGTCGCCGCTCTATATCAATTTACTTCGCTGCCGGATTTTCGCGAGCTGCGTGAACCCTTGCACGCGCTTTGCGCTGGACTGTCCGTCAAGGGTTCGATCCTGCTTGCCGAAGAAGGCATCAACGGCACTGTCGCCGGCCTGCCCGACGCCATCGATGCGCTGGCGGCGGAACTGCAATCGGGTCCGTTGTTCGACGGCCGGCTCGACAATCTCGAACTGAAATTCTCACAGGCATCGGTGATGCCGTTCGCGCGGCTCAAGGTCCGGCTGAAGAGAGAAATTGTGACGCTCGGCGATCCCGCCACGGATCCGACCCGCGCGGTCGGCATCTATGTCGCACCGAAGGACTGGAACCACCTGATCGCCGCGCCGGGCACGCTTCTTATCGATACCCGCAATGCCTTCGAAGTGGCGATGGGCAGCTTCGAAGGCGCGATCGATCCGCAACTCGCGCGGTTCGGCGAGTTCAAGGATTTCGTCGCACAGAAGCTCGATCCGCACCGCCATCGCCGGATCGCGATGTTCTGCACCGGTGGCATTCGCTGCGAAAAGGCGAGCTCCTATCTGTTGTCGCGCGGTTTTGAAGAAGTCTATCATCTCAAGGGCGGCATCCTGAAATACCTCGAAGCCGTCCCCGAAAGTCAAAGCCGCTGGCAGGGCGAATGCTTCGTGTTCGACGATCGAATAGCGCTCGGCCACGGGCTGAAAGAATCGAGGCGCACGGGTCGGCTCATGGACGGAGAGGCCGGCGATGACTGACAGGACCCTGGCCGACCGCGTTGAGGCGCTGGAGATGCGCCTGACCTATCAGGACGAGACCATCGAGACGCTGAACCAGACCGTCACCGCACAGTGGAAGCAGATCGATGCGCTGTCGCGGCAGGTCGCCGAGCTGAGCGAGCGCGTGCGGGAGGCCGAAGCCGCGCGTCCCGCCCCCGCCAACGAGCCGCCGCCGCATTATTGAGAGCGGCGTTTCCGCCGGCGTCCCCGCCGCCGTTGATCGGCAACCGTTATCGGCTTATCACGGGCGTGCGTGATAAACGGCGTTGCACGCTTTATCGCCACGCCGCTACAACCAGTGTGGCGATTCAGGGGTTCGCATCGCATCAAAGGGATCGAGACACTGGGCGACACATTGCCGGAAAGGATCGCATGACCGCGGAAGTCTCGATTGGGGACGGCGAGGCCGCCCGGCTGACGCCGCATCCGCTGAGGACCGCCATCCTGGGCGAACTGCATGCGCGGCCTTTCACGGCGCTGTCCGTTCCTGCCCGCATCCTGCATTTCGCGTTTGAGACGGCCGGCGAGCGGGCCCAGGCCGACCGCGACCATCTGGCGGCGTTCTGTTCGGCGCGCGGCCTGCCGGTGCCGACCTTCGCCGAACGGCACTATCGAGTCGCGTTCGGCACCACCGTGCTGCGATGGGAGCAGCATTCCGAATTCACCACCTATACCTGGGAGCTGCCCTCCCAACCTGACGGAATTCCGTTTCACCCGTCGGCTGCGGCGCTCGCCGCTCCAATGCAGCTCGTCCCGCAACCGGGTCCGCTTCTTGTCGCCATCGACATGCATGTGCTCGCCGACGGACCCGCCGTCCAGCCGCCGGAGCGGCTGTTCGACCGGAACAGTCTCGCGCTTGCCGAAAACAGCGACGGCGCGGCGATCTACGCCACCGACTTCCAGCCCGACCCGTCCGGCTTCGTGCGAATTCTGATCGTCGACCGCAAACTCAATCCGGATCGCGCCGGCGCGCTGGCGCAACGCGTGATCGAAATCGAGACTTATCGCACTCTCGCTCTGCTCGGCCTGCCCGAAGCGCAGCGACTCGCGCCGTCGATCAGCACCGTCGAGCAACGGCTCGCCGAGGTGACCGATAAGATGCGCAACAACGGCAACCTTGCCGACAACCGGCACCTGCTTGACGAACTGACGGCACTGGCCGCGGAAGTCGAGGCCGGCGCTGCGGCGAGCGTATTCCGCTTCGGCGCCAGCCGGGCCTATTACGAGATCGTGCAGCAGCGGCTGACGACGATCGGCGAGCGCAAGGTGGCCGGACTACCGACGTGGACGTCGTTCCTGGCACGGCGAATGGCGCCGGCGATGCGGACCTGCGTGACGACCGAGGCGCGTCAGGAGAGCCTGTCGCTCAAGCTGTCGCGCACGGCGAACCTGCTGCGCACGCGCGTCGACGTCGAACTCGAGCAGCAAAACCAGGAACTGCTCAAATCGATGAACGCCCGCACGCGGATGCAGCTCCGGCTGCAGACCACCGTCGAAGGGCTATCGGTCGCGGCCATCACTTATTATGTGGTGAGCCTGTTCGGCTATATCGCCAAGGCGCTCCACGAGTCCGGGCTGATTCCGGTCGAGCCGGGATATCTGACCGCCGCCTTCATTCCGGTGGCCGCCCTGTCGATCTGGTCGGTGGTGCGCAGCATCCGCCACAAACATATCGGCCGCAACGACTGACCCCTTATTGAAAGCGCGGCAAACACCCAACGATTTCGTTTCCCGAAATTCGCTCTTACGTTGCGCGGCCGTCAAGCATGCCCGTCAGGCGCTGGCGGATGATGCGCTCGGCATCTCCCATGATGCGGTCGATCAGCTCCTTGCAGCTCGGCACATCGTGGATCAGGCCCACCGTCATGCCGCAGCTCCAGGCGCCGGCATCCATGTCGCCCTCGATCATCACCTTGGGATAGACGCCGGCGACCTCCTCGATGATGTCGCCGATCTTGAGGTCCGCGCCTTTCTCCCGTTCGATCTCCATCAGCCTCTCGACCTTGCGGTTGTTGAGCACGCGCTCGGTGTTGCGCAGCGCGCGCATGATCAGCCGGGTATCGAGTTCGGAGGCCGCGACCAGCGCCTTCTTGACGTTGTCATGCACTGGCGCCTCTTTGGTCGCGATGAAACGCGTACCCATGTTCATGCCTGACGCGCCCAGCGCCAGCGCGGCGACGAGGCTGCGCGCGTCGGCCATGCCGCCGGAGGCCACGAACGGAATCCCGAGTTCGTCGGCGGCGCGCGGCAGCAGGATCATGTTCGGCATGTCGTCCTCGCCGGGATGACCGCCGCACTCGAAGCCGTCGACGCTGACCGCATCGCAACCGATCTGTTCCGCTTTCAGCGCATGCCGCACTGCGGTGCATTTGTGGATCACCTTGATGCCGGCGGCCTTGAGCGCAGGCATGTATTGTTCGGGGTTGCGGCCCGCCGTCTCGACGATTCCAATGCCGCCCTCCACGATTGCCTGAATATATTCGGGATATGGCGGCGCAGTGAATGTGGGCAGAAACGTCAGGTTCACGCCGAACGGTCTGTCGGTCATGTCGCGGCAGCGCGCGATCTCCTTCGCCAGCAGTTCCGGCGTCTTCTGCGTCAACCCGGTGATGATGCCCAGACCGCCCGCATTCGAGACCGCGGACGCGAGTTCGGCGAAGCCGACGTAATGCATGCCGCCCTGGATGATCGGATGCCGGATGCCGAACAATTCGGTAATGGCCGTTTTCACGGAAAACCCCCCATTCGCTCAGGTGACAGCGAGCCGGCAAGCTCCCATTCCGCAATGGGCGGGGCAAGATCGATCGGCGGCCACACGTCAGGTTAATCACCCGCCAAACCCTGCTTGGCGCCTTGTCCCGGCTGCCTTGACATACCGCTTCAGGTCGGTTTCACTCGTAAAATTATGCCATTCTGTCGCTATTTACTGCAGAATGAAGCAGCGTGCGCTGCGGAGGGACTGCGGCGCCGCTTCGAAATGCACCTGCGGTTTCTCCGCGCCGGAAACGGTGCTTCGGAGATTGAATGACACCGCTGACGGATGCCATCGAGTAGATCATGACAAACCCTGAAAAGGAAACGACGGAGCGACATCAGCATGCTCCCCGGATTTCCGCTGAGCGTGCAGAACCCGGCCTTGGACAGATCGGACTCATCACTCACGAGGACGGCCTCGTCAGGGATTCTCTGATCGCCGAATGCGCCGCGGCGCTGGCCGCGCGGGGATATCGCCTGGGCGGCGTCGTTCAGTCCAATCCGCACCGGGAAGGCCGGCGCCGCTGCGATATGTATGTGAAGGATCTGCTGGGCGGCGGCGAGGTCAAGATCTCGCTGGATCGCGGTAACGAAGCAAGGGGTTGCCGCCTCGATCAGGACGCGTTCGCGCGCATCGATGCCTGGATCGAGCGCGCGGTGCTCGAGCATGTCGACCTGGTCGTCATCAACAAGTTCGGCAAGGAAGAGGCACAAGGCCGGGGGCTGCGATCGGTCATCGCCGAGGCCCTGATCGCCGAAATTCCGCTCATCATCGGCGTCTCCGAACACAACCTCGATGACTTTCTGGCATTCGCCGGAGAGGCGGCCAACCGCCTGAAACCCGATGTCGAAGCCATAACCGCATGGTGCCGTAACGCGATCGAACGCCGGGCTCGGTGCGAGCCCGGGTTGCCGTCCATGGAAGCATGAGTGATACGCAAAAAGCTGCTGGCTGGAGGGGCTGGAAAAGGCTAATCTCCAGCATACTTTCGGCAGATAAGGTGAAGGGCTGCGAGTACCTGTATATGCGCGGTCCTACCCCCTCATGCCGCCCCCGGCTTGCGCTTATGGCTCCAACAGCTCCCACCCGAACAGCGAGTTCCTTGTTCTCCGGCGCAAACACGTGAAGCGACGCGATGGACGATAAAGAGATTCTCCAGAATGCAACTCGGAGCGCAGCTCAAGCGGGCATGATTACGCTCGTGTTTGAGAATTTTACCGCTCAACTCATCAGGTACGTTCTCAGCGGGCACCTTCTTGATGATAGTTCCCTGATGATGCTCCGCGACAACTGCATCCGCGACCTGAAGAACTCCACCATGACGGGAATGTCTTTGGAGGAAGAGGCCGAAATCTTCAGGCAGGCCGTCGAAAACGCAGAGAAATTGCTCGACGCAGCGATAACGAGAGGACGGGACTTGTAGCCTCAACGGTCAAGAGTCGGCGCGCTCGGACAGCCTGCGTCGGCAAGACCTGTTGCCCTCCGTTGCACGGCATTTCTCATTCTCCGGACCGGCCGCACGTTGACGCAATGATTTCGGGCCCGTACAGCAGGCGGACGACCGCTATGCCATGAGCTCTGCGAGAGGCCTTGCGCAGGGACGTTTGGATAGCAAGTCGGCCGACTTGCGCGCCCCGGCGAGCAATGGGACACGGGTTAACCGAGAGCGGCGACCGCCCTTGACAACCCCCTTTACACCGGCTTCCCAACAGGTGGCCGGAGCAAGACGAGAGTTTCCAGGTCGAACCTAAAACCGAGAGTTAAGAGAATGAAGTAGCCCGTGAAATAGTGCTTGACTTGGAAAGCTCCTAGAAGTCTTGCTCGGCGCTTACCCGTGTTACGGTTTGCATGCCCAAGCTGCACCGTTTCGCGGCACTCTAACCAGAGAACCAGAGACTTCAGTCAATTCGCGATCTCCATGACAGCCCCGGTTGCAGGCTGTGTAGGTGATCGGACTTGAACACTCTGGCAGGCGCCGCGTTTGCACGACGCATGTTTAAGCCGTCGTTTGAATGCGACCATGGGAGGACCTTCGCGAGGGCTCCTATCAAGGGCCTTTCGTGCCGACCGTGCAGCGTCAACGTGGATTCGACCTTGGCATCTCCTGGTTGATGACATGACTAAGCTGCCGGATTTGTCCAAGTCCATGATGATGCTATAGAATTAGTTATTCAGTGAGGTCCCCTACGATGTCGCAATCGCGTCCGGTATCCGTTAGCAGCACGATCGAGGACATGCAGGCCGAGCGCAGCGCGCTCGAAGCCTTTGCCGATGATCGCGCTCGCGACTTCGTCGGCAGGCAGTCCGTCATCGCTCGCGTCACCGATCTCTGCGCCTCTCCTGCGAAAGCCCTTTCTCCGACGCGCGAAGGCCCGCCCTGGGGCATCTGCATTATCGGCGATCCGGGCTCGGGCAAGAGCGCGCTGTTCGGCGAACTTCTCCGCCGCACCAAGGAGACCGACGCTTTTGTGCTGGCGCACGCCGCCGGCGCCACCCCGCGAGCCTCGTCGATCGACGCCATGTTGCGCCGCTGGATCAGGGAACTCGGCGACGCGCTCGCGGTCGGCGACGTCGATCTCGCCGCGAATATCGAACCCGAGATTGTCGAGAGGGCTTTCGCCTCGCTGCTCGCGCGGATGTCATCGCAGCGCCGCGTCGTTATTCTGATCGACGCGATCGACCAGTTCAACAAGACCGCGCGCGGAAAGTTCACGAGCTGGCTGCCGCGGCCGTGGCCGATCAATGTGCGCCTCGTTGCAACCGCCATTGCCGGCGGCGCTTCCAAGGCGCTGGCCGAGCGTTCGGGCGTGGAATCGTTGACTCTGCCGCCGCTGGACGCGGCCGAGGCGCGTGGCATCGCCGATGCTCTGATCAAGCGCTATCGAAGCAAAATCTCGCCGCAAGTGATCGATGCGCTGCTCGAGAAGAAACATGCAAGCGCCCCCGCCTTTGGCAATCCGTTGTGGCTGGTGCTCGCCATCGAGGAGCTCGAGTTGCTCGACACCGAGCATTTCGCCGATATGCAGCGCGAATATTCCGGCGATCCTAAGGAACGGCTGCAGAATGCGATGATGGACAGCGTCGGGAGCATGCCGACGGATATCCTGCGCCTCTACCGCGCAACGTTCGACAGCGCTTCAGCAACGTTGGGCGTCCCTCTTGCGTCGGCGTTCGTCGGCCTGATTTCCGCAAGCCGCTCGGGATGGCGGGATAGCGACATTCATCAATTATTGCCGCAGGTCAGCGGCGAACCCTGGGACGAGAAGCGTTTCGCCGCGCTGTGCCGCATATTCCGCGGCCAGATTCACCAGCATGGCACGCTTGCGCAGTGGAGTTTCAACCATCCCCAGGCGCAGGCCGCCGCCCGCTCGCGCCTGGCGGGACTGCGTCTCTCCAACGCCCAACTGCATCTGCTGATTGCGGACTACCTTCTGACCCTGACGCCGAACGATCCTCTGCGCGCGTCTGAAACCATGGTGCACCTGCTGGCGAGCAAGGACGCCGCACGTGCCGCCCGATACTATGGCGATTCATCGTTGAGCAAGGCGGAACTGCAAGGCGCCACGCGCGCGCTTGCCGATGCCGTGATTTCGCCGGCTGCCGGTACTCCGACAGCCGCCGCGCAAGAGATCAGCCGTTTGCTTGACAGCCCTGACAGTTCTGTCCGCGCGCATGTTGCCGAGCGCTTCCTTTTCAATCTCGACGAAGCGATCGAACGGCACGTCTCTCCCGATGGCCGCCTGCTCATCTTGAATGCGATCGGAGGAGCGTTCGAGCAGTTGCTTCGCACCGATGCCGACAATGCAGGCTGGCAGCGCAGCCTGTCGGTTGTGCGCGACCGCGTCGGCGACGTGCTGGTGGCGCAGGGCAAGCTTCCCGAAGCGCTGAAATCATATCGCGACGGGCTCGCGATCAGGGAACGGCTTGCGAACGCCGATTCCGAAAACGCCGAGCGGCAGCGCGATCTGTCGCTGTCGCACGAGAAGATCGGCGACGTGCTCGCGGTGCAGGGCAAGCTTCCGGACGCGCTGGAATCTTTTCGCAACCAACGCACGATCGCCGAACGGGTGGCGAAGGCGAACCCCGATAATGCCGAGTTGCAGGTCGGCCTATCGCTGTCGCACGAGAAGGTCGGCGAAGCGTTGATGGCGCAGGGCAAGCTGGACGAGGCACTCGAAGCCTTCCGCAGCCAGCTCGAGATCACAGAGCAGTTGGCCCGCGCCGCCGACACCGATGACAACGACTGGCAGCGGGATCGAACGCTGTCCTACGATCGCGTCGGTGAGGTGCTGATGGCGCAGGGCAAACTGCCCGAGGCGCTGGAGGTGCTGCGCGGCGGCCTTACGATCAAGGAGCGGCTGGCGAAGGCGCATCCCGACAACACCGGCTGGCAGCGCAGTCTGCTGCTCTCTCATGATCGTATCGGCGACGCACTGGTGGCGCAGGGCAAGCTGGCCGACGCATTGACAGCTTTCCGCTCAGGACTTGAGATCGCCCAGCAGCTCTCGCGCGCCGAGCCCGACAACGCCGGCTGGCTGCGAGACCTGTCGGTGTCCCACGCCAAGATCGGCGACGTGCATGTCGCGCAGAGCAGCCTGCCCGACGCGTTGAAATCCTTCCACGAAGGGCTGACGATCAGGCAGCGGCTGGCAACCGCCGATCCCGATAATTCCGACTGGCAACGCGGTCTGGCGGTGTCCTACGACCGTATCGGCGACGTACTGCTGGCCCAGGAAAAAATGGCGGACGCGCTGCAAGCCTTTCGCGACCAGCTCGCAATTGCCGAACGGCTGGCGC
Organism: Nitrobacter sp. 62-13; assembly: GCF_001896955.1. Classification (GTDB taxonomy): domain Bacteria; phylum Pseudomonadota; class Alphaproteobacteria; order Rhizobiales; family Xanthobacteraceae; genus Nitrobacter. Next base: position 38,213 of record NZ_MKRN01000175.1, read on the forward strand.
AATCCAACCCCGGCAACACTGGCTGGCAGCGAGATCTGTCGGTGTCCCACGAGAAGGTCGGCGACGTGCTGGTGGCGCAGAGCAGTCTGCCCGAAGCGTTGGAGTCGTTCCGCAACGCGCTTGCGATCAGAGAGCGGCTGGCGCGCAACGACCCCGGCAACCCCAATTGGCAGCGCAGCCTTTCGGTGTCGCACGATTGCATCGGCGACGTGCTGGAGGCACAGGGCGACGTGGACGAGGCGCTGAAATCCTACCGGAGCGCGCTTGCAATCAGAGAACGGCTGGCGCAAAGCGACCCCAGCAACATCGTCTGGCAGCGCGATCTGACGGTGTCCTACGCTCGTATCGGCGAAGCGCTGGAAGCGCAGGGAAAGCCGGACGAGGCACTGAAATCCTTCAACGAAGAGCGCGCGATTCTCGAACGGCTGTCGCTCGCCGATCCAGGCAACCTCGACTTGCAGCGCAGCGTTGCTGTGAGCCAAGGACATCTTGCCGAGATGTATCGCCGATCCAACGATCACGACAATGCGCTGGCCGCGCTGCGGCACGGGCAAGCCGCCATGGAGAGCGTTGTCAGGCGTGCGCCGGACAATGCCGGTTGGAAAAAAGATCTCGACTGGTTCAACGAGCAGATCGAGGCCTTCACGGAGTAGTCCGTCCGCTCCTTTGAATGATGAATAGCGGCAGCGACGCGCTTTTTAAGCGTCGCTTGCGATCGGCTGCGCGCGTATGACTGGCCGATCGCCCCTCCCCGCGCGCCTGTCACCCCCCTTATGAAATCTGCGAGAGCGGCACGGGACGTACCGTTGCACGATATGCAGATGTCTGATATGCATTTGCGTGATAACGGGGCCGCCTGAAGGGCGGTGATCGGGAAAAATCAACAGGGGGGAACGCGATGGCCGATTATGCGAACGCCAGCGTTGTAATCGAAACAGTGCCGCCGGCGGAAATGGGGGCCGCGCTTGCCGCGGATGCCGCCAAGAAGGCCAAGTTCGGTACCATACATCTTCTCATCCGCGGTTTTCTATGCACGCCCTTCCTCGCCTACG